>JBCBOO010000023.1:0-40487 GCA_039821235.1 Planctomycetota bacterium | reverse complement strand
GTCTTGTCACAGATGTCAACGGGAAGGTTTCGTTTCAACGTGTGTCCCTCGCCGTCATCCCAGCTCTCGTCGGTTCCGGTGTAGATCGCGGTTTGGCCGGTAAAGACACAGGGGCCATCGCACGGAGCTGGCGATTTCATCGCAGCCACTTCGATGGTTTCCAGCACGATGTCCTCCGGCAATCCGTGGCTGGCCGCATCCAAGCTACGGTAGGGTTTTCGCATGCGGACTTCAACGCTGCCGAAACCCGCGCCCGTAATTGCGTCAAAGTAAGCTTGTGGGGTCAAGCAACCGGAAAGGCATTTGGCTCGCAGCACTTCGTCTTCACGAAGGTGCTCCGGCAACTCGACTTCGGAAACCGGGTCCGACATCACCAGTTTGCCGCCTAAACGCAAGACGCGAAACATCTCTCCGAGAGCTCGTTCAAGGTCGCCTCCGGTCTTAAAGATATTGAACAAGCAATTCTGGGCCGCAAAATCGACCGAGGCGTTGTCGAGCGGCAAATCAAGTGCATCGCCGTCGCGAATGTCGACAAACGATGGGTCGAACCAGTCATTCGTTTTCGCGGCGAGCTCCAAATTTACGCGGGCTTTCTCACGCATTTCCTCGACGGGATCGATTGCAATCACACCGCCGGGACGTCTGTGAAAGTAAGCCAACTGCAAAGCTTCCAACCCGCCTCCGACGCCGACGTAGACCGCCGTCTGATGCGGCTGCATGTCTTGAAGGTGAATGGTCGTTCCGCAACCATAATTCATCTCATGCATGATGTTGGGAATGTCGAGTCCTGGCAAGAACCGCGTCGCAAGCGGAACACAACAAAGGTCTTCTGCAGGCGCTTCCGCGGCCGTTTTGTAGACGTCAAAAATCGTATCGTGATAGTCCATTCCGGTGCCATGCAATGTGAGCGTTTAGAAACGCTCGAAAAGGGAAACGAATCTACGAGTGGCGAACCGCCCGGCGGCTAGTATAGCGAGCGTTGGTTGCCAAGTCTGTCTGGCCTTGAATGGCTCGGACGCGATCACGTCCGCCATCATCGGTTGTCGAGACCGGCTTCAGACGAGGCAGTGTCGGTTCGCCATACTGATTCCACTGACGATGGCGCCGACGATGCCGACGAAACCTTGGTCCGTCCCGCAAAGGAAGAGGTTCGGCAGGTGAGTGGTTCCGTCGAGTTGTTTTTCCGGGGCACCATAGACGGCTCCGTTGTCATGCCACGTGAATCTACGAATCGTTTTGGGGGTGAACACGTCGGTGTCGACCACGTAGCTTCGAAAGTCAGGCATGAACCGCACGGAGGATGCGACGGCGTCGTCGTACTGTCGGACCTTTTGAGCTTGGTACTCGGACTCACTTAAGTCACACCAGCGGTCGTGGTCTGCCAGTGTTGTGATCCGCAAGACTCCGTCCGGCAGTTCGCCTTCCTCGCTTTCGTACAGGTAATTGTTGGGCGAACAAATCACACCTGTGCGAGCATCGCAGAGGCCTTCGTCAGGACGTTTCCAGTGAAACCGTTCGCTGTCGTTATAAAACACGATGGTGCGATCAAAGCCGAATGACTGTGGCATGCGATCAAGGATCGAAATCGACTCGATGAACGACAGCTTGCCCGCTTGAGCAACATCGACTTCGGTGATGTCATCGCACATGCGCAGCGTTTCGATGTTGCCTGCCGACGAGAGGATTCGATCGCAAGTCAACTCGGTGCCGTCATCCAAGACCACGCCGGCCGCGCGGCCGGCGTCGGCGTGGATCGACGCGACGCCGCTCCGTAATTTGAGTTCGCCGCCGAGCCCACGAAACTTGCGAACAAGGTTCTTCAAGATCACTCGTACGCCCTTGAACGGACGTCCGAATCCTTCCAAGTAGCAGGCGCGAAACATGATGCAGAATTGCCCAAAGTCCATGTCGTCTTCGCGGGCATTGCCGTACCACATCAGCGGGCAAAGCAGCATTTCAATCAACAGCGGATCGCCCAAGTGTTCCGCCATCACTTCTCGCGCCGAACGCATGAACCGGGGGTCTTGGCCATCCATATCGGAGTAGTCCAAGAGCGATTCACGAAGCGATCGAAATCCATCGACTTCACCAGGGAAACGGTCCGCGATCTCGCTTTCGAGCAGTTCGATGTCGTTGGTGAAATCCAACGAGATGCCGGGGAATCGGATGGAGGAACCGATTTGTTCGGCGAGCTGAAAATCGTCCCAGCGGAATCGAAGCTGCCGAATGAGTTTGGCCAGCGGGCCTTTCTTGCTGCCGCGCCGCGCAAAATTAGTCATCGCATGCAGCCCGACGTCGTAGTCGCGCCCGCCCATGCGGTAGAAAGAGTTCAGTCCGCCAATCGTGTAGTGGCGTTCGAGAATGCAGACACGTTGGTCAAAGTGAGCGAGACGGATCCCTGCGGCCAAACCGCTCATTCCGGCGCCGATGATGATCGTGTCGTAGTGGTGGGGGTTATTCGATTCGCTCACGACCGACCGGGGCGTTGGTTACGATTTGACGATGTCACGCATCTTTGGTTCAAGATACTCGACCGTCGACCCCATGCTATTGAGGGCACCGTACTCCTCTTCAGGAATCTGGACGCGGTGCCGCTTGCGCAGTTCCATGACGATGTCCAGGAAATCCATGCTGTCCAGTTCCAACTGATCGCGAAAGGGCTCGTCATCTTTCAGATCGTCCAGGTCCTCGTCCGGCGAGATGTCTTCGAGGATGTCCAGGATTTCGTCGCGAATTTCGGCGGGCGTCATTGCAGTCGAGAGGTGTTGGAATGAAAGACGAGGCGGCAAATCGAAGCCCGGAGTGTACCGCTTGCCGAATAGATTTCGAAGCCCCGGTTTGCACTTTTCGGCAGTCAGGCCGGCGCAGGTCCATTTTAAGCGTCACGGCCAGAATCGCGGCTCAGCGGAAGTCGATCCGTGTCGGCCGATGAGTCAATGTCGACCAATGATGACGACGGAGTTGATGCCCAACATCCCGAACGAGTTGTTCAGGATGTAATCGACCTGCCCGCGTTCTTGGACTTCGTTGAGCACCAGGCCCGGCAAATGGCAGTCTTCGTCCAGCGTGTCGACGTTGATCGTCGGATGGACCGCTTTATCCTTGAACGAAGGCAGGTTCCCGGCCAGTTCAAGTGCACCCGCGGCTCCCATCGCGTGCCCGATGTAGCTCTTTGTATTGTTGATTCGGGTGTTTTCACATTCGCCGAAGACTTCCCGCAGGGCGGAACACTCTTGGGAATCACCGCTGGATGTCCCCGTCGCGTGCGTGCTAACGATGTCGATTTGGTCCGCCATGAGTCCGGCGCGGTCCAGAGCCATCCGCACACATTGGGCTTGCCGTTCCGGATTGGGCAGGACGAAATCGGTTGCGTCGGTGTTCATCGCGTAACCAACGATTTCGCCATAAATTTCTGCACCCCGGCGTTTCGCGTCACTCAGCCGCTCGAGCGTGTAAAGGCATCCACCTTCGGCGACCACAATTCCGCTGCGATCGACGTCGAATGGTCGTGAGGCTCGCGTCGGATCCTCGTGCTGGGCGAGCGCGTTTTGGCTATTGAAACTCGCAAAGATCCCGAACGTATGGATGCTTTCGCTGGTGCCGCCCGCAAGTGCCAGATCACACTCATGCAATCGCAGCATCTGCACGCCTTGGATGATGCCGGCGTTCCCGGCCGCACAGGCGGCGCCGATAGTGTAGTGCGGTCCGGTGATGCCGAGGTTGAGTGCGATTTCACCGGCCGGGTTGTTCGCCACCGTTCGGGGGTTGTGGTGATGTGACCAGCAACTGGTGTCGTAATCAAAACCCTTGATGACAAAGATTTCGTTTTCGGTTTCGACGTTCCCGTGCTCGGTCACGCCGACATAGATGCCGACGCGTGACTTGTCGGTGTTTTCCCAGTCGATGCCCGAGTGCTTGAGTGCCTCGTTGGCGGCATAAACGCCGACGCTGCCGGCACGTGTCCCGCGGCGAAGATCCTTTTTGGTCTGATATCGCCGGGTGTCAAAATCACAGATCCCGGCTAACGTTTCACCGAAGTACCGGATCTCGTAAGGCTGAACACCGCTGCGTTTCTCCAGCAGTGCCTCGCGGTAGGACTGCCAGTCGTTGCCATTGGGAGACGTCAGTCCGACACCGGTGATGACAATCCGTTGATCGTCCGGCAGTTCGGAAGCACGGTTAGGGGCGATCACAGCAGTTTTTTACTCACAATAAATCGATTCGAAACTCGGCCGAAAGCACCATGGAGGTTACCAATTCAAAAATCGCTCAGCAATGGTCCTCCGCCCGACACCGGGCACGAATCGGCCTGGATCAATTGCGGAATGAGCTGCTGGAATCGCGAACCCCCGATGGCTACTGGACCGGCGAACTGGCCGCCAGTTCACTGAGCACGGCCACCGCCGTGAGCGCCCTCGCGGCTGTATCGCTCGACCAAAACTCGGACGGGCAGCCCGAACCCCGCGAAAACTCGCACATTCGCATGCTGATTGCCAACGGCGCGAAATACCTGAGAACCCAGCAAAACGAAGACGGCGGGTTCGGCGATACCGATCGCAGCCACTCGAATATCGCAACCAGCTATCTGGTGCTTTCGGCCTCCACCTTGGCGGGCAAGCTGGGGATCGATTGTCTGGATCCGTCTCAGCAAACACGACTCGAGGCCTACCTGACGTCGTCCGGCGAACTGGAGGGGCTTCGCTGTCGCTATGGCAAGGACAAGACCTTTGTCGTTCCGATCATGAACAACATGGCGATCGCGGGGCTGATTTCCTGGGACGAAGTCGCCGCGCTGCCTTTCGAAGCCGCCGTGTTTCCGCAATCGATGTATCGATTCTTGCGCATGCCCGTCGTCAGTTACGCGATTCCCGCCCTCGTCGCGATCGGTCAAGCGAGACATTTCCTCGGCAAAAAGGCAATCGCGCCGCTGCGATGGATTCGATCCAAGAGCATCCAGCGGACCCTGCGGGTGCTTCACCGAATGCAGCCCGCTAGCGGCGGTTACTTGGAAGCGACGCCGCTGACGGCCTTCGTCGTCATGAGCTTGGCGGCAACCGGGAGGTGCCAATTGCCGGTCGTGGAAAGTGGCGTCCGCTTTCTCGCCGATTCCATGCGTGAAGACGGCAGTTGGCCGATCGACACGAATCTGGCGACTTGGTTGACATCGCTATCGGTCCACGCGTTGTCTTGCGATCCTGACGATGATGCGGAATGGTTTTCCGACGCATTGCTTTCCTGGCATCTTGGTTGCCAACATCTTGCGCGACATCCGTTTACCGGCGCGAATCCGGGCGGCTGGGGCTGGACGGACCTGTCGGGGGCGGTGCCGGACGGCGATGACACACCGGCCGCAATCCTGGCTCTGGACTGCATGAAACGTCACACGGATGACGCGGGCGTCGCCGAAATCGACAACGCCACCCGGCGGGGGTGCGATTGGCTGTTGCGACTTCAGAATCGAGACGGTGGCTGGCCGACATTTTGTCGCGGTTGGGGAAAGTTGCCGTTTGATCGAAGCAGTACCGACCTGAGCGCCCACGCGATGCGAGCCCTTCGGCAAGTGGCTCCGAAAGAAACGAGCGAAAATCCGAAGTGGCGGCGAGCCTTTCGACGCGGTCGCCGGTTTCTACAAAAGCAGCACCGGCTGGACGGTTCGTGGTTGCCGTTGTGGTTTGGCAATCAAGATCGTTCGGAGGAAGACAATCCGGTGTACGGAACGGCTAAGGTCGTGATCGCCGGCGTCGTGGATTTGGAAACAGAAAAACGAGCCGTTCGGCATTTAGTTGAAACCCAGAACGATGACAAAGGGTGGGGCGGTGGACCGTCGTTGGCACCCAAGTTGAACCGGATTTCCAACGAATCACGGAGCCATCGGCGAAGCTTGGAAAACTTGACCAGCAGTATGGAGGAAACCGCTTTGGCCGTTGAGGCGCTTTGCCGGCATGTTCTACGGCTGAAAACCGGCGGGCCATCGAGCCAACCGGCCATTGCCGCTGGGAACGAAGCCTGCGAGGCGGCTATACTGTCAGGCGTTGAGTTTCTGATCCAGGGAATCGAAGCGGGGCGACACCATTTGGCTTGGCCGATCGGGTTTTACTTTGCAAAGCTCTGGTATCACGAAAAACTCTACCCAACCTTGTTTGCCACCGCTGCACTCGGAACGTTTCTGAGTGCGACTGCCGGCGAGCCGCCTCGGCACTTGCCCGGTTAGCGGTCTCGCCTGATATGCCCGCCCGACATCGCTTTTTGAGGTAATCGGTTTGTCGACCGGATTTAGCCCCTCGGATACCAACACCCCAGTCACAGATGCCGGTTCCAGCACTCCCGCGGAGGGCAAGAAAAGCCGTCGGCGTAAGACGAGCCACCTCAAGGAGGTTCCGGAAACGCTGGAAATGCGCGACTCCTTGAAAGCGCGCTGCGAAGCCGTCGCCGATCGCTTGGATCGTGCGGTTCCGATGACGAAAGATGAGCTCGAACAAGTGGCTCGTCGCACGCTGGAAGAAGCCGACCTGCCCGAGTCCTATCTCGGTTGGGTGATGGTGATGATCAGTTCGTCGTTCTGGCGTCACGCACTCGAGTCGGTTCCGCCCGAACGACGGCTGTTTTTACTGCCCCACTGTTTGAAGCATGCTGAAGGTTGCCCGGCCGAGTACGACGAGTTCGGGATGAACTGCAAAGAATGCGGCGCGTGCAGTATCGCCGACTTTCGTGGCTTGGCCGAAGACATGGGGTACCGCGTTCTCGTCGCCGAAGGATCGCCGGTGGTGATGAAAATCATCGTCGGCGGTTACGTGGATGCCGTCGTCGGCGTGGCTTGTCTGAACGTGCTCGAGAAAGCGATCGACAAAGTCCTTCTGGCGGGCATTCCATGCATGGCGGTACCTTTGCTGAGCAGCGATTGCCGGAACACCAAGGTCGATGAGCCTTGGGTCGATCAGATGATCCGCACTCCGTACAAGCCGGCCTCGCAAGAGACTCGTAGCTACGTTCACTTGATGCGTGCTGCGAGTGACCTCTGTCAACCAGCTTCACTTGAGAAAGTCATCGCGAGAACACGAGGGAGCGAGGTCTTTGGGCAGGGCGAACTTGAACCCGAACGGATTGCCGGGATGGACGCGATCGAAGCGACCGAGTTGTTGGCATATGACTTTCTGACGCGTGGTGGCAAGCATTCACGCCCGTTTATCACGCTCGCCGCTTACGATGCGATGACCGGCGGAGAGTGCACCTCGGGAACAGCCGCCGCTGCGATTGAGCAACTGCCGCTCGCTGTCCGCCGGGCCGCTTTGAGTATCGAGACCTTTCACAAGGCCAGCCTCGTTCACGACGACATTGAGGATGATGACGCGTTCCGGTACGGCCAAGCGTCCTTGCACTCCGCCTTTGGTGTTCCAACGGCGATCAACGTGGGCGACTACTTAGTCGGCATGGGATACCGCCTCCTAAGCGATCGAAAGGCAATGTCCGATGTGGACACGGCCGCACAAGTCGACGTGCTCGATTGCTTGGCCGCCGCGCACATGCGACTCGGCGAAGGCCAGGGAGCGGAGCTGTTGTGGCGAGACCGCGAAGACCGTCAATTGACTCCGTTGGACGCGCTCAAAGTCTATTCGTTGAAGACATCTCCCGCGTTTGAGGCGGCGCTGTTTAGCGGTGTGCGTTTGGGCTGCGGTCCCGATCAAGACGCCGCACAGTATCGCGACTCGATTCGAACCTTTAGTCGTAACCTCGGCGTCGCCTTCCAGATTTTGAATGACATCGGCGACTTCGCCGGCGACCAAGACAACAAATTGTCTGCCGGTGGAGACACGTTCGGAGGCCGGCCAACGCTCTTGTGGGCGCTGGCGCTGGAAACTCTCGAGGGTGCCAAGCGGGAAGAGTTATTGCATCTCGCGGACGAGGCTTGTGAGCTTCCCGATGCGGCGCGACTCGCTGCCGTTCGTCGGCTCTATGATTCCGCCGGTGTTTTTGAAACCGCATTCCGTTTGGTCGATAAGCACCAGCAACGTGCCGAAGCGGTCGCCGATGCGATCGAACCCGAGTCGCTGCGTCGCCTGATGTACTACTTGGTCGATACGGTTTTGGAGCGTCCCGAGCTTGGATCTCCAAAAGTGGTTTCACTTGGTATTGTCGCCCCAACAGGATGATTCATCGTGATGCCAGTGCCCAACTCGGATGCAGACATTGATCTGCCATCGCTCATCCGCGAGTTCTTCTCTCCCGAAGACGCAGCGGTCGAGCTGGGGAAGTATCACGGTGTCCAGCAGCCGCCCGAGCCATCCAATTCGCTGCTGAATCACCATGCGCACATGACGGTGACGGTGGAGTCTCACTACGGTCAACCCGTCCGAGTGGTCGTTCACCGCTGTCATCGGAACACGAACGAGGGCAATTGGTACGTTCGCGAGATCACCTTGCGAACGGTCGAATCCGATCAAGTCGTGCAGTATGGAATCGTCCGATTGGATGTCGATGCCTTGCAGCCGGATGTTTGGCGTGAAATCGAATCGCAAAAGATTCCACTCGGCCGAGTCCTGATCCAACACAACGTTTTGCGCGACGTCCAACTTTGCAAACTTTGGGAATTCCAAGCCGGTTCCCGATTGGCATCGATGCTGGACGTCGAACCATCGTCAAGCGTCTTCGGACGCACCGCTTTGATCTATTGCGACGGGCATCCCGCGATCGAGCTCCTCGAAGTCGTGTCGCCCTGAAACCGTTGCGAAACTGTTCGCAGCATCGTCGGTTCAAGTGACTATGAACGACACAAATTTCTGCAGACGCTCCTGGTTTTGTTGGTTCGTAATGCTGTGTGTCGCCGGCAGCGGCTGGCGAGCCTCGGCCGAGGAACCGTCCCCGAGTGAGTCGGAGATCCTTCGCTGGACGGTCGATGGTCAGCGGAGGGAAGCCATCGTCTTTTTGCCCTCAAACGCGAACGCGCAAGTCGACTCGCAAGCAAACTCGCAAGTCAGCGCAGAGGCTGACTCGGTCCAGCCGGTGGTGTTTGTTTTCCATGGTCATGGCGGCACGGCCAAACGCATGTCGCAGCTCGGGTTTTCGACACTTTGGCCGGAAGCGATCGTCGTGTGTCCTCAAGGATTGCCGACCCCAACCGGGCGTGACCCAAAAGGTGAACGTTCGGGCTGGCAAACCAAATCCTCTCGCACCTCGCGAGGCGCAGTCGCGAACGGGGGCAATCGCGATCTAAAGTTTTTTGATGTGATGATGCAATCGATCCTGCAGGATCATCGGGGTGATCCGAAGCAAGTCTTCGTCACCGGGCATTCCAATGGAGGCGGCTTTACCTATTGCCTCTTGGCACATCGAGCGGACAAGCTGCGTGCGATTGCACCCTCCGCGGCCGGCGCGGGTGCACTTCGGGACTTGCGACCCGGCAGTGCTCGTCAATCCGGTTCAGATAAGGCAAGTGCGAAGGTGACACCGATTCCAGTGCTGCATGTGGCGGGCAAATCAGACGCGATCGTTGCCTACAAGATTCAGGAGCGAACCATCCGCGCCCTTTGCACCTACTGGGGACTCGAGCCGACCCCGTCTCCAATTCAAGCCAGCAAGACACTTCAAGGAAAAGAATTCACGGCCAAGCCAGGATTGACGGAAACACCCGATACATCGCAAGACGCCGCAGTCAGATCCTCCAATGGCCGCGTCGTTTTCGTAACGCACCCGGGAGGCCATCGTTACCATCGCGAAACACCCGAAGCCGTCGTTCGCTTCTTCAAGTCTGTCGGCAAGTAAATCCGGCACGGTCACCGCGCCGCCCAGACGTCCCCCAACCGTCGCCGCACGCTCCGCGGGCGCTTCACGTTAGCACCCCTGTCGCCGCACGCTCCGCGGGCGTTTGCAAGAGTCGCTCCTTCGTTGTCGACTTGGTCAGCTTGGAGGCACGTCTCTCACCGGATGCGCGATCAGAAAACCGCCCGCGGAGCGTGCGGCGACGGTTGGCTGAGCTGTGTGGAGGAGAAAACCGCCCGCGGAGCGTGCGGCGACGGTTGGCTGAGCTGTGTGGAGAAGAAAACTGACCGCGGAGCGTGCGGCGACGGTTGGCTGAGTTGTGTGGAGGAGCAAACCGCCCGCGGAGCGTGCGGCGACGGTTGGCGGCAAATCGGGCTCAAGTATCGATCGCAGTTTCGCCGGCCGATCGGTCGTGCTGCTCACGCAGCTGTTGCATCGTTTCAACAATCGCACGTGCCTGGAGCTCGATCGCTTTTTTGCCTTCACCGCTGTCCATCGAAGCGGCACCTTGTTTTTGCAGTTCATCGATCTGCGCCCAATCCATGAGCCAGTTCTTTTGCTTAGCGGCGTCCTTCAACTCTGACACCGTTTTTCCGAGACGGTCGAACAGCGGTTGATCGGGTGACGACACGTACCTTCGGTAAGGCCCCTTTCCGCCGGCCGCTTTGGGAACGCCGGAGACCCCGGCGCCGCGGACGGATCGGCGACGCTTGGACTGTTGTCGAAGGTTCGAAAAGGAACTCGCGGCGATCACGCCAGCCACCAGTGCTCCCAGGATCGTGATCACCATGGAACCGTTGAGCTCAAGTGCCCAAAACGCGACGGAACCCAGTAGGCAAGCGATGGTTGCCACAATCGCGCCGATCGCACCCCAGTACGCGATGTCGTCTTCATCGGCCGGGCGGCTGGGCGGCGTTTTCTTCGATGAGTCGATCAGGGGCCCTTCGCCCGCCGTCACGATGACCACCGTTGTATTGTCGGGGCCGCCGCGGAGGTTTGCCAAGTCGACCATCACTTCGACCGCCAGATCTTCCGGTAAGCAATCCAACAGCGTGGCAAGTTCCAGATCATCCACTTGGCCGCTGAGGCCGTCACTGCACAACAAGAACCGATCACCGAGCTGAATCTCAAACGGGCCTTCGATGTCCACTTGAACGTCGGCGTTGGGGCCCAGTGAACGAGTGATAACGTTCTTCGGCAGGGCCTGCCCGAGGGCGCTGTCCGGGTGGACTTGGCCGCTCGCTTGGACTTCCCAAACCAAAGAGTGGTCGAACGTCAGTTGTTCAAGGATTCCCTTTCTCAGGCGGTAGACTCGCGAGTCACCGACGTGGGCGACCACCGCTCCGATGGGCAGCAACGCGAGCGTGCTGGCGGTCGTGCCCATGTTGTGGAATTCGGGGTTTTGTTGCCCACGCTGGTAGATCTCCGCGTTGGCTTCGGTGACGGCCACATGCAGGCAATCGACCGGGTCCAAAGGCGACGGCCGGAAGTAGTTCATTGCAATGTGTTCCGCCGCCATGCTGCTGGCGAGCTCACCGGCGGCGTGGGCTCCCATGCCGTCGGCCACAATGAACAAGTGTCCTCGAGACTCAAAACGCTCTTGCGATTTCGCCGGCAGTACCGAATGGGAGTCCTGGTTATTGGTCCGGCGCATACCGACATCGGTACGGGCGGCGCAGACAACTCCGGGATTCCAAGGATCCGACACTGGCGTACTATCTCTCTTAAAAAACGATCGCTTGCAAAAACGATTGGTTGAAGGGGGATTTGTCAACGGACGCGCCGGTTCGTTGATCGAGCTAACGTCCTGTAATCCGGCGTTCAAATTCATGCCTGCGCTCTCGAAGGAGTTTAGTCCATTGAACCGCGACCGCCGACCGGTCGAAGCCCACCGAGAGACGCGAATTCAAGACCAGGGACCCGCATTCTCCCATTGTCGTGAGAACACCACGTCGGACAACGACTTTCGGCTTCGTGCGGACGCCTCACGCCGGGCCCATTCCGCCGCCGTCTCGTGGTCCGGTGGGGATTGATCTGGGTAACCCACCGCGATGGCCGTCGCCGGTTCGAAAGCCTCCGGAATCTGGTACTCGGCTCGAATTTGGCTGACGTTGATGCCGGCCATCTGGTGAACCTGTAACCCGAGCGAAGCGGCTTGAAGGGCGAAGTGGGCGCTGGCTTGTCCGAGATCGTGCAATGCAACTCGATTCGGTTTGTCGTTCCGCGAGAACTTCGATCGGTAAGTGGTCAAAATGAGTGCCCCTGCGTTCTGCGCCCACCCTCGATTGGCTTCCAGCAAACAGCCCAACATCCGCTCGAACTCTTCGGTTTGCTCGCGTGATGCAACGACAAACCGCCAGGGTTGCTCATTGAAGCTACTCGCGGCCCAGCAGGCGGCCTCAAAGCAAGAGGCGAGATCCGATTCCGCGATGCTTCGCGGCTCATATCGGTAGGGGCTGTATCGTTGGGAGAGCGGCGAGAATAGTTCGCGCCGGGTTGGATTGATGGGTTCAGCGGTCATAGCAGTGTCGCGAGGAACTGAATCGTTCGCGACAGCATAACAACATTCAGATTGCGATGGTGAACGGACTGCGAAATCGGGTTTCAGAGATGCCGTGAGTTTCGGGCGATTCATTCTTGAACCACCTCCGGAGCCACCACCGAATTCAGTGCGATCTCGCAACCACGCTGGAGGATTCTGTGACCGGGAGTTCGGCTCCCGTCCGTGTTCTCGCGCCAGTTCCCGCGAGAGCCGTTGCGCGGGCTTCAGCATGAGCGGCCGAGAAAGCTTCGATCGCAGCAAAGGAGAGGATCAAGTATCCAAATAGCTCGGCAAACTCTTCCACCGCGGCTTTGGTCATTTCCGAGCCCGCCCCGAGCTCTGACCACAGCCCCGGACGGTCCAGGATTTGGCAAAAGCCACAGATGTGAATTCCCGCGATCACAAAAATGGTCATCATCGGATGCCGAGCCGTTTCGTGGAGTTCCGCCAGAAACCGCTTTGGATTCATCGCAAGGGTTGTCACCGCGATCAGAAACAGAGGCGCCCCGACCAAGTATTTGTAGGCGTCGTCAAAGAAGACGGACTCGAACCACTGGTCACATTCGCGGGCGGCGGCGTAACCCACCAAGCATGCCCCCACGATCATCAACGTCGCACGGCCGCGAAGACGGTATGCCGCAAAAGCCAACAAGAGCGCCGTGCAAACCGCGAGCGCCGCTTGCCCCAATTCAACCGGACCGTTCTCCCGTCCGGCATAAGCGAGTCCTTCAGTTTCGATGCGATAAAAGACGAATTGGCTGGCCGCGATACTCGAAATCGCATAGACCGCCAAGCGAGTCGGATAGCCCGTCAGCCAGTCTCGCATCGGAGGGACCGAGAGTGAAGACGCGTCGGTCGCCGTCTTCTGCTGGAACAGTCGATAAATCATTTTGCGTCCTCCCAACAAGTGAAAACTCGAGAGTTAGCGATTCACGCGATTCAGCGAAAGAGCATTTGCGATTCCGAGTCGGGCGACGGTGGGCCAGCTACAATGCGCATTGGCAGCGATGACCTTCACAAACATTCATCCCTCTGAAGAAGTTCACCTCCGATGCAAGCGCAATGGTACCCGGCGCCTGCTCACCTCCAGTCGGCTTTGGCGGGGGTCTGGTCGCTGCGGTCGGGAACACTGCGGTCGGGAACACTGCGGTCGGGAACACTGCGGTCGGGAACACTGCGGTCGGGAACACTGCGGGAGCTGTCGGCGAGAGTGATTCCGGACGGCACTCCCTCTGTCGTTTTTCAAAAAGACGGATCGATTCTCAAGTCTTCCGACAACGAGAGATAGCCGGATCGCGTTTCGCGCAGGCTACTCCGACCAGGCGGGTTGGTCTTCATATTGGCAATCGCCACTGTGGGCGTGACGAACGGAGAAATTGACGGGGTCAAAGTCAGGTTGTCAGCTGGCAACGCGGTCTACATCCCAGCCAACGGAAACCACAAATGGTGGAACGAGTCTGACGCGTCTTCCGAAACAATCGTCATCATGTTCGGTCAAGGCCCCTGAATCAGGTCGCGGTAGAGGGTCTAAAACAGATCGCTTTCGACCCACCAGTCGTCGTCCTCGTCGAGTGACTCGCTAAAGATTTGGTCGACACCACCTGCCCAATTAGCGGTGATGCCTTCGGACTCGGCTTGCGATGCGCGGGCGAGACGGTTGATGACGACCAAGGCGTCTCGTGCCGTCACGAGGTTGTCGCGGTTGGCATCCGGAACGCCGGATAGCATTCGTCGTCGAGTATCGCTATCACTCGCGTCTTCGCTTTGTCCGCCCCTGCCAAGCAGATTGATCACGTACAACGCGTCGGCGGGGGTTATTCGGCCGTCACGATTCACGTCCATCGGGTCGGCACCAAATCGCTCGACCGCCAGCGACACCCAAGACTCGGTGGCTTGGGCTGATTGCGACTTTTCATCGCGCGATGGAGCCGTGCCGTTATCCTTTCCGCTCGCCCGAGGCGCGGAAAAGAGTCCGGCCGCCATCGGTAATTTGCTCGGCTCGGTAACGAGAAGTGTTTCCGCGGGAGCCGGAAACGCGGGGACGAAAGGATCCAGGACCGGACTAAGCGGTGTAAACGTCACGTCACGGGGATCGATGAAGACCCCACGCAACCAAGTCAACACATCTTTGATGCCGCCGCCGTCGCCAACGATTTCGCAGTTGCGAATACTGTCCAAACCAAATTGAACACAGGTGTCACCCGGAGGGATGCTGTCTTCCACGCCGCCATCGATGATCTCACCATCGTCGACCGTCACGGCGTTACTGCCGAGCACCTGATCGGTGAACAGAACATCGTTTCCTTCACGCCCGAAGAGCGAATCGACACCATCGCCTCCGGTCAGCAAGTCTTGTCCGGTGCCTCCGAGCACAATGTCGTCGCCGTCAAGCGTGTCGATCACGCTTGTCAAGTTGGTTCGATTGACAACCTGATCATCGCCCGCGCCCGAATCGATTCGCAAAAATTCCAAGTTCGCCGTTTCGATGGCTTCGCGATTTGCATCCCCAAGCGGCCCGACAGAAATCAAGTCGTGATCGTCCGTTCCGAGAACCTCAAGCTTGTCGGTTCCGTCGCCACCATCGACCCCGACACGTTGTCCCGTCGCCGTGGCTTCGATTGCGATCAGGCTTGAAATCGTGATCAGATCATCACCGCTGCCCGACGTCAGATTCACCTCTTCGATGCCGTTGGATTCAAAGACTTCGTTGCCCGTCACGGCTCTTGGGTCATTGGGTGATGTTGTCGCCAACACGCCCTCGGAGGTTCCCGTGATCACGTATCGCAAATCCAGCGGTACGCCACTGGAACTGGCATCGATGTTGATTTGGTCGCCGGCCGATACCGTCGTCGGTGCAGGCTCCACCGGCTGAGGAAGCGGATCGGCGGAAAGTGAAGCTCCTTGTGCAACATCAACCGTTGCAGCACCGTTCGAGCCGCCATCGATCAAGAGTTGACGCGATGCCGCGATGGAGTCATCGGAACCTGCGCCAGGGTCGTTGTTGAGGCGGCCCAGATAGCCCGCCGCGTCGGCGCCATCGGCCGTCAAGTCGAATCGATCATCGTCGGCACCGCCTCGTGCATCCACCACCGTGTTCAAGAACACTTCGTCGATTTCGAAAACGTCGGCATCCGCTCCGGCGTCAAGCGAAATTACCGAACCAATCGGCCGGTCGGTCGGCGAAAGCTCGGGCAGCAACTGCAGCGTGTCTTCGCCCGATTCGGTCGCGACGTTGATCCCCGAGTCGTCACCAATCGACGCGATCGAAACCACGTCGGCGTCGTCACCGGTGTTGATGTCCAAGAGGCTTGCGGTCCCGGTGCCTTCGATAGCAACGTTTTCTTGGCCCGATCCGGTTGCAATCGATGTGATCGAGCCGGCGCCGGTGGATTGCAAAGTGACCGTATCGTCTCCATCTCCCAGGTCAATGACGGTCGAACTCTGATCGGGCGTGCCGATGACTTGCAGCGAGTCATCCAGCGGGGTCGTTCGCAAATCGATGGCTTCGATTGTGTCGAACGTGATTGTTCCGGCGGGTCGACTGGTTCGCGTCAGTGAGTCTGGGCTCAGTTCATAATCGTCTTGTACGCCGTTTCCTCGATCGCTCACGTTCAGACGGTCTCCCACGTCGACGCTGGCGGAAACGGTGGAAAACTGGCCGTCCGTTTCTCGCGCGGATGCGTCCGCATTGACGAGGGTGCCGCCGGGATCATCGCCGCCCGAAACACAAAGGGCTCCTTCGATGCCGGCCAGGTCACCCGAGAGATCACCGGTCGAGTCGGTGCGGCTTCCGTCCGCCGTCGACGTCACATTGGCGGTGTCGTTGCCAGCTCCGAGTGTCACGTCGACCGACGACTGAGACGCGAGTCGTTGAATGTTCAAAACGTCGTCGCCAGCTTCGGTGTCAATCGACGCGATCGACTGAATACCGTTGTTCAGCATGGTCACCAAGTCGGCTCCGTCGCCCGTCATTAATTCCAGACCAGACCCGATGCCCATTTGTTCGATCGTCACGTCATCGTCCGCGTCAGCAGTATCCGCTCGCACAAGGCTTGCCTCACCTGTGTTGCGGACGATGAGTTCGTCAGTTCCGGCGCCCGTCTGGATTTGCACCAAGCTGTTGTCACCCGAATTCGTCACTCGCACTGAATCCGCACCTTCGCCGGTGTCGATCAACGTGCGGGTTTGCTGACGTGTGTTACCGATCGTGAAGGTGTCATTGCCACTGCCAGCGGTGACTTGGATGGTTTCGATCGTCTGGAACTCGATCTCCGGCAGCCCTGTGCGAACGAGTCGCGTCGTGGTCAGGGTGTAGTTTGTTCCGGCTGCGTTGGCATGATCGGAGATGTTCAGGAAGTCTCCGGGTTCGGTCATGACTTCGACCATCGAGCCTTTCACGTCGAGCGTCTCGGTGACTGGTGGAGTTGTCTCATTCGCATTTCCGCGAATCAGCATTCGGCTCTCAAGTCCCGAGAGATCACCCAGCAGCGTCGGAATCGGATTGCCGCGAACTGCTGCCGCATCCGAGGAAACGTTGATGGCGTCGCTGCCCCCCGATCCGATGGCTTCAAACGCATTGTTGGTTTCGATCGATTGAACGTTCAAGATGTCGGCGGCGTCTCCTAGTCCGACCAGCGTCACCGTTCCGTTTATGGTTCCTTCGACGGTCACGAGATCGACTTCCGATCCGGTGTTCACGTCCAACGCGCTGTTCAAACCGGTTGAAACCACCTGCACATCATCATCGCCCGACCGAGTGATCAAGCGTAGCAAGCTGGACTCACCGACCTGCGAGACCACCACGGAATCATTCGCCAGCCCCGAGTCGATGACCAAGACGCTTTCATTCCCGGTGTCGTTAAGGATGAATGTGTCTTCGCCGTCGAACGAGTTGATTTCGGTGCGCGTTCTAGGTCCCGTGTCCCTCACATCAATCGAATCGTCGCCTTCTCCCGTTTCAATCCCGAGTGACTCGATGGATTGGAAATCAATCGTCGGGCCGCCGACCCGTTCGAACCGGTTGACGAAAAGCGAGTAGTCCGCCCCGCTGGCAAAACCTCGATCGCTGAAATTCAGCTCATCGCCACGATCGGTTTCAATGTCAAACGTCGTTCCATCGGCCGTCACCGAATCCGCGATCACAGGAAGCACGCTGTTGGCGCCTCCGTCAATCAGCAGAGTACCTTGTAACAGGTCAAGGGTTCCGCTTGCGGATGCCGACGGTGTGCCGCGACTGCCATTGGCTTGACTCGACACGTTGAGGGTGTCGTTGTCCGTTCCGGCGTCCACACTCGTGATACTCATCAGTCCGGCGGCCTGGACATTGATGATGTCATCCCCGGCGGCGCTAAAAAGATCGATCAGCGACTCGTCGCCACTTCCGCCGAGCGTGATCAGGTCGGATTCGGTTCCCGCGTTGACCGTCAATCCACTTTGGTCTCCGGTCATCTGAATCGTGACGTTATCTTCTCCTTCGTTCGTTTCGGACCGCACCAAGCTGCCGTCACCGGTGTTTCGAATTGTGAGCGTGTCGGCATCGATGCCGGTTAGGATTTGCGAGAAACTGTTGTCCCCCGTGCCATTGACTTGAACCGTATCGCTGCCGTCGCCGGTTTCGATCAACGCACGCGTTTGCTGACGCGTGTTGCCGACTGTGAACGTGTCATCACCGCTACCAGCGATGACTTGGACGGTTTCGACCGTGTGGAATTCGATTTCAGGCAAGCCTGATCGAACCAGTCGCGTGGTGGTCAACGTGTAGTTGGTGTCCGTTACGTTGGCTCGGTCTCCGATGTTGAGAAAATCTCCCGGCTCGGTCATAACTTCGACGATCGAGCCCATCAAATTGAGTGTCTCTACGATTGGCGGTGACACCTCGTTGATGTTCCCAAGAACTCGAATGTTGCTCTGAAGTCCTGACAAATCACCCAAGAGCGTCGGAGTCGGATTGCCGCGAACCGCCGTCGCATCCGAAGACACATTGATCGCGTCGCTGCCATT
Source organism: Planctomycetota bacterium (assembly GCA_039821235.1). Taxonomy (GTDB): domain Bacteria; phylum Planctomycetota; class Planctomycetia; order Pirellulales; family Pirellulaceae; genus Stieleria. The sequence goes on along the minus strand of JBCBOO010000023.1, from coordinate 22,192 downwards.
GGATCCGATGGCTTCGAACGCATTGCTGGATTCGATGGCTTGAACATTCAAAATATCGGCGTTATCTCCCAAGACGACCCGTGAGACTGTCTCCTCTCCCGTCCCTTCGATGGTCACGAGATCAACATCCGACCCGGTGTTCACGTCCAGTCCACTTTTCAAGCCGGTTGAAATCACCTGCACGTCATCATCGCCCGCCCGAGTGATCAGTCGGACAAGGCTGGACTCTCCCGTCTGAGAGACTTGGACCGAATCGTTGGCAAGACCCGCGTCGATGACCAAGACGCTCGCCTCTCCGGTGTTTCCGATGCCAAGAGTGTCCTCTCCATCAAACGAGTCGATTTCCGTCCGAGTCCTCAACCGTGTGTTCGAGACATCGATCGTATCGTTCCCGTCCCCCGTTTGAATCCGAAGCAACTCGATGTTTTGAAAAGCGATGGTCGGGCCGCCAACTTTCACAAACTGGTTTTCGGAAAGCGAGTAGTCCGCCCCGCCGGCGAAATTGCGATCGCTGAGGTTCAGTTCATCTCCACGATCGGTTTGGATATTGAACGGCGTTCCGTCGGCCGTCACGGAATCCGTGATCACCGGAGGCACGGAGTCGCCGCTACCATGAATCAGCAGGGAACCTTGTATTGATTCCAAGTTGCCGCTTGCGTTTGCCGAAGGCGTCATGCGGCTGCCGTTGGCATTGCTGGAGACGTTGATGGTGTCGTTCCCGGTGCCAGAATTCACTTCGGTCGCACTCATCAATCCGGTCGACCGGACGTTGATGATGTCTTCTCCCGAAGCTCCGCCAAGGTCGATGACCGACTCCGGACCACTCGCAACGAGCGTGAACAGATCAGATTCGGTTCCACCGTTGACCATCAGTCCACTTCGCTCACCAGTCATCTCGACCAATACGTCGTCATCACCGGCGCGTGTGACGAGCCGAGCGACGCTGTCGTTCCCGGTACCGACGACCGTCACCGTGTCGGCATCCGTCCCTGAATCGACGTGCAGAATACTTTCATCACCCGTCGTTCGAATCTCAATGGCATCGAGGCCACCATTTGTGTTTAGCTCAAGTTGTGTTCTGCGAAGTGTGTCCTCAATCAGCACTCGATCGGCTTCGTTGCCCGTCTCCAACGTCAGCGATTCGATCGCGAGGTAACGCAAGAGTGGTGATCCGATTCGTTCGAACATCGATGCGTCGATCGTGTATTCACGAGCGGCGCCGCTTGAGCGGTCGCTGATATTGAGCGTGTCGCCCAACGGGATCATGGTGGTGACAGATTCTCCGAGAGCTGTCACCGATGCGGAAACTTCGGGAACCGCTTCGTTCTCGTTGCCATGAACGCAGAGTTCACCTCCGATGTCATTAAGCGATCCGTTCAGCCCAGCGGAAGGCGTCGTTCGGTTGCCGTTCGCGGTGGAAGAAACATTGACGGTGTCGTTCTGCGTTCCACCACGCAAGTCGGTGATGCTTTGGGGCCCCGTCGCACGAACATTGGCGATGTCTTCGCCACCCGCACCGACCCATTCCACCAAACCCTGTAGGCCCGAACCAAACAGGTTGAACAAGTCAGCCTCAGTTCCGGCATTGACTGACACCGCGCTGGACGCACCGGACAGTTGTATCTCCACGTCATCATCGCCCGCCCGAGTCAGAACCCGAGTCAGACTCATCACGCCAGTGTTTTCAATCGAGACGACATCGTTGCCGGTTGACGTGTCAACGTCCAATACGCTTCCCATCCCCGTCGTCGCAATTGTCACTTGATCGTCACCCGATCCAGTTTCAATGTTCGTCAGAGTGTCCGCCAAGGTCGCCACGACGTTGACCACATTGGAGCCGTTACCCGTTTCAAGATCGACCGACTCCATTCCCGAGAATTCGATCACGGCATTCGTGTCGAGGTCAAGACGATTCGCCCGCAAGTCATACGTTCTGCTTGCGCTTCCTCGGTTTCCAACCAGTAGTCTGTCGCCGGTCGATAAAGTCGTTGACACGGTGCCGGACTTTACGATCAATTCATTCATCACTTGGGGGGCGGTTTCGTGGCTTGCACCGTCAAGGCAGAGTTGACCCAGGACTGAGTCGAGATCACCTGCCGCCGAGACCGTCGCGCTGGTTCGGGTCGCGTTGGCATCGGATGAAACCACTGCCGTGTCGTTGCCGTCCCCTCCAATCCATTCGGTCGTCGAAAGTGCCTCGGAAGCTCGGAAGTTAAAGACGTCATCATCCGCTTGGGTTTGGACGGACAGTTCGCTTTGCGTGCCAACGTTTTGTACGGCGACAACGTCAGATCCGGCGCCCGTTTCAATCAGAGCAGCTGAAACGCTGAGCGTTTGAACCCAAACATCATCGTCATCCTCGCCGGTGTTAATTTGTATGACGTTTGAGTCACCGGTCGATTGCAAATCAACGGTGTCTAGCCCCAGACCGGTATCGATCGTGAGTGCCGAGTCGGCTCCGGTCGTGACAATGTCGACGGTGTCATCGCCGTCACCCGTGTCGACCGAAGTGGTTGTTTCTGCACCAGACTCAATGGAAACGGAATCGCCGCCGCTACCCGTTTGCAACACGAAGGACTCGAAAGTGCTGTGCGTGATCGATGATCCACCACGCGTGAGTAAATTGGCTGACAGTGCATAGACTTGCGCGTTCGTTTCGTCGGTGTCGATCAAATTCAGCGTGTCGCCGACTTCCGTCGTCACGGTCCTAGTCGATGCTTTGACTGTAACGCTGGTAGATACCGTCGGCGCGGCATCGTTGCTGTTTCCGCGCAAGCGGATCTGGCCCTCAATTCCATTCAGATCGCCGTTCAACGAACCACCCGGAGTTACCAGTGTCCCGTTGGCATCCGATGCGATATTGACCGTATCGTTGGCAGACCCGGCCATGACATCTAAGAAACTGCCCGCCGCGGTGGAACGCACGTTGATCACGTCTTCGGCCGCTTCGGTGCGGACGGCAGTGACGGCGCCAGTTCCAAGTTCACTGACCGTGACGACGTCCGACTCGGTTCCGGTGATCACATCCAAACCACTCGCGCCGCTCCAGCTCGTGACCGCCACGACGTCCGAGCCCGCTCGGGTGATGGCCCGTACAACGCTTCCCTGCGCCGTGGCGTCAATCGTGATTGTGTCATTTGCCAGCCCCGTATCCACCGCCAAAATTGCGTCGTCGCCGACACCAAGGACGTCAACGAAATCCTCTCCGTCGCCAGTGAACACCAGAAGCTCCGTTGCGTTTGCGGTCGCGTTCACGGTGACCGTGTCCGAAGCGTTAGTCGTGGTCAGTGTTGTCGATTCAATCCCGATCGAACTGATGACGCCGCTTCCAACGCGCGAGATGGACGTAGCATCAATGGTGAAGTCACCTCCGACGAGGCTTGAACTGTCGTTAAGGACTAGTTCGTCACCCAAGTCCACGTCTGTAGTCACCGATTCCGTGATCGCCGTCACGCTCGCCGAAGAAATGGCCGCTCCGGTTTGCGTGCCACCGTTGACAGTGAGCAAGCCTTGCAGCTCATCAAGTGAAACAGAGTTGCCACCGATTTCAAAACGATCGGCACCTTCCTCCCCATTCAAGACGGCTGGTACGGTGCTGGGAAGCTGAGTCAGTTGCACGGTGTCATCGCCTGTTCCGCCGTTGAATTCGAAGGTGAAGTCAGCGGTGGAGTCGAACGACAGGACCTCCAACAAGTCGTCACCACCCCCAGCATTAATGACCAATGAGCCGGTGGGCAATGAGAAATCGACGATTTCGCCGATCGACGAATCGATCACCATACGACCATCGCCCGCGATTCCGTCTTCCAATCGGATCGTCTCGGTGGCGTTGGCCATGCCAAAGATGATGTCGGTCGCCGTGATTGCGAGGCTGACCGGTTCCAGCTCGTCGTAGCGAACGACTTGAACCACGCCATCATCGGTGATCGTCACCGAGCCGCTCACTTCGGACAGAAAGTCTTTTTCGATCAAGTCGACTTCGCCACCGACCAGGGTCAGAGCATCGCCGGGTGAAACTGCCGGCGCGCCTCCTCGGTAATCGATCGGGACACCGAACGGACCACCACTGAGATCGACAATCAGTTCATCAGCGTCTTCCGAGCCGAGGATCAAGATCTCCGAAACACATTCGAGCGGGATCGACTCCAAGACAATGTCTTCCAGTTCATCACGTACGACCAGCGTGTCGTCTTCGACTAGAAGTCGAATTTGATTGGCTTCCCCATCGCTGGCAATCTCAAACGTGAACGGCTCCGGAGCGATGTCGCCGCCGTCCAAGTCACCGGCCAGTAGATACCGCTGTTCGAGTGATTGAAGCGTCGCCAGACGTCGCCGATGCTTGCGGGCGGCGGACTTTCGATTGAGTTTGATGTTGGCGGGTGACGAACGGAGCAGGCGGCGACGCGAGGGCATACTGGGTCTCAAAAAACGCTACGCGAGAGAATCGGGAGACGGCGAGGATCACCGACAGAGCGCCGAACACGCTCGAAGAACTCGAACGACCGGCATAATCCCACCGAAAGCGTGCCAGTTAAGTCGGGGGGGAGGCGCTAATCAAGGGTTCGCCCGAGGCTGCCGCCCATTCCGCGAGAACTCGCGCTCGACTCAATCCAAGAGCGCGTGGAGCCTGGGGTCCGCGAGCGAATTTGCAATCAAGCAGGCACCTTGGAAAGACTGCTTTCGAGTATGGTCGTTCGGGATCGCGACCACCCTTGCGCCTGACGCAACGGCTGATCGGCAGCCGTTGCCGCTGTCTTCGAGAACCAGCATTTCCGTCGGATTGACGGCAAAACGCTCCGCAGCCGTCAGGTACATCTCGGGATGCGGTTTCCCGTTTGTCACATCGTCGCCGGTCAGGATAAACGCGAGCGACTGTTTCCACTCCAGATCCGCGAAGATCACGTCGACCCAACGCCGTTGACTACTCGTGGTCAGTGCGAACGGACGGCCGCTGGATTGAAGTCTCTTGAGCCACTGATCCAGCCCCGGCATGGGACGAACCAACTGCGGCAGGAGTTCGGCATAGAGTTCGTTGGATTCCTCGAGAAGCGATTCCGCATCGTCGTCAAGAGCATGGAAATCAATCATCTGTTGAGTCGCTGCCGTTCCCACGCGTCCCATCATCCGCTCCTGCAGCGACTCGCAGTATCGATAACCGCGCCGCTTGAGGACCGCGTCACCGACCTGCCAGTAGATCCGTTCGGTATCGAACAGCAGTCCATCCATATCCAACGCAACGCACTTCACCGGCGGGTTGCTATCCTGTTCGTTGGAAATCGAGTCCAATGGGTCGTTTTGCCGCATGATCTCTTCACTCCCACCACTAATTCGTGTCCAAGTCTGTCGATCGAGTTCTTACCAGCTGGTCCATTGATGGAACAGGCCCGCTGACGCGTAGCCTCGCCGAGGCAAGCACGTCGGGTTGGATCGACCCCGACGCGACGCATTGGTCGATCGAACCTCATTTGCCCATCCAGGTGCAAACGTTGATCGAGTACTTGATGCGGCGAGCACAGGAGTGCGACGAACTTGACGACCGGCAGCGAGATCAGTTTCAAGCTGGTGTCGAACTTCTGGAGTCCAAGACTGCCCAGCGAACCAGTCGTTATCACAGTCAATTCGCGGAACTCTATCGATCAGTGGACCCCGACACGGATTGCAAAGAACCCGATGACCTCAAGTCGCGAGATGACAGTTCATCGGACACGATTGTCGGTGAGGTTTCAGAAGAGGCTTCGGAAGACGACGTCGCGTTGGCTGAAACGTCTCCCGAGCAGGAGATCAACGATCCGATCGAAGAAGAGAGACTGAAGCGGACTGATGAACTGCTTCATCTTTGCGATCAGATTTTGACTGACGCCGCGTATGAGCGTTTGACGCAGGAGGACATTGAAAAGTGCGTCGGTATTGCAAGCCCTTGGGGTGTCCCGATGTCCGCCAACTTCGGCGTCTTTCATCGACTCGCCGTTTACGCACGTGGCGACATCATTGGGAAACGTTACAAACGACGGCTTCGCAAGCTCTACAAGAACGAGATCGTCGATGTCGCGATCTACCAGCGATTGGTCGTGCTCTTTCAACTCGCCGAAGATCACGAGCGAGGCGAACTCCTTTCGGCGGATCAGTTCCACCTGCGCATTTTTAAGAACATTCCCAAGCAAGACGTGGACATGTTGCTGCCGGGCACGAAGGTCCGCCTCAGCAAATTCGATCGCGCCAAAGTCATCGTGCCCAGCATCGGAGGCTGGCTGTTCTCCCTGCAAAAGATCTCACGGTTCGTGCTCGTCACGCTCGCACTGGCCGCCTACTACTCCACCGCACTGGTCATCGGTCTTGTGCTTGCCGGAATCGGCTACGCGGTGAAGAGTTTTCTGAGTTACTTCCAAACGCGGAATCGATACCTGTTGGATTTGACTCGCAATTTGTACTTTCAAAAGTTGGATACGAATTCGGGAGCCGGTTTCCAAATCATCCAGCAAGCGGGACGCCAACTGACCTGTGAGTCGATCTTGGCGTACTACGCGATCCTGTCCTCGGGCGAACCGATCAGCCGACGGAGACTGCGGCGGAAATGCGAGCGAATTCTGCGCGAGGCGATTGAGGTCGAAGTGGAGTTTCGCGTCGACCAAGCGGCACAATCGCTTCTCGATTCCGGCCGCATCACTGAAACACACGACGAAAAACTCATCGCAACGTAAGCTTGCCGGAGCGTCTGAACCCGTAGGACAGGCTTCCAGCCTGTCACCATTGAATTGACAGGCAGGATGCCTGTCCTACGGGCGCGCCGAAACAGGCAGGATGCCTGTCTTACGACTTTGAACCGAGGCACTTGCTGATTTGCCGAACGGCCTGGCGGAGTCGATGTTCGTTTTCGACCAAGGACATTCGCAAGAACCCTTCGCCGGCCGCGCCGAATCCACTTCCCGGGCTGGCGGCGACGTTGCCTTCTTCCAGCAACTTCATCGCAAAGTCCATCGTCGACATCTCGCTTCGCCAGGGTTCCGGGACTTCCGCCCAAACGAACATCCCGGCTTTGGGCGGTTCGACATTCCAGCCGAGTCGTTTCAGTCCATTGACCAAGACATCGCGACGGCCCTGGTAGATCTCCGATTGTTTCTCCACCGTGGCTTCCGTTTCTCGCAACGCCACGATCGCGGCGATTTGGATGGCTTGGAACATACCGTAATCGTAGTAGCCCTTGATCGTTCCGAGGCCGCGAACCATTTCTGCATTGCCTGCGCAAAAGCCCACCCGCCAGCCAGCCATGTTGTAGCCCTTGCTCATCGTCGTGAACTCAACGCCAACGTCTTTGGCGCCAGGAGCCGCGAGAAAACTGGGAGGGACATAGCCGTCAAAGGCAACGTCCGCGTACGCAAAGTCATGAATGACAAGGAAGCCGTACTTCTTGGCCAAGCGAACGACGTCGACAAAGAAGTCCAGTTCGATCACCGCCGAACTCGGATTGTGCGGATAGTTGACAATCAGCACTTTCGGTACCGGCGTCAAATTCTCGCACGTGTAAGCGACGTTGCGCAGGAATTTGTCCGGGTCGGCGACATCCAATGAAACAACGTTGCCAGACGCCAAGATCACACCGTACATGTGGACTGGAAAGTAAGGCGAGGGGATCATCGCCGTGTCGCCCGGTCCCATTAACGCCAAACACATATGCGAAAACCCTTCCTTGCTGCCCAAGCAAGAAATGATTTCGGAATCGGGATCCAAGCGGACGCCGTATTTGCGATGGTATTTGCCCGCGACTTCTCGACGCAGGTTGACGATCCCGTTGGACTTGCTGTAGCCATGATTGCCGGGGTCTGACGACGCGTCATGCAGTTTTTGAATGACGACCGGGTCTGGAGGATCGCTCGGGTTGCCCATGCCGAGATCGATCACATCATCGCCGGCTCGCCGTTTTTGATAGAGCGAGTTATTGATCCGCCCGAACATGTAAGGCGGTAGACGGTCGACGCGAGATGCGAAACTCACTTCGAAAGGTTCCGGAACCGGATCCGTGGTGGGAGCTGCGATCGCGGGCGCGTCAATGTTGGGCGAGTCTTCCGCCGATGCGGTTGCGGGAGCATGTTCCGATAATGAAGACCCGCCAGCGGAGTCGGATTGCGACGGCTGATGCGAGTCGTCCAGACTAGCCGTTTCACTCATTTTCATTGCTCGGTTGGGTTGCCCGGACGTGAGGCCGGGGATGAGTCTGCGAAAGGGAGTCCAAACCCAGTTTCGCCAAAGTTACACGATTCCATTGTCGGCCAGATCGCAATCCAAGCCCAGGGGTGAATTCCGAACCGTTTTATCTGGAACCGAAGAATCCAGGCCGATGCCTGGTCATTCGATCGGTGAACCGCGATTATACTGCCCAGTGAATAATGAAACGCGCCGCCCGCTTGTTCCCCAGGCTCGGGCGAGCGAATTGCCCCAGCAATAAGCAGAAAGCTTTGCTGTCATCCACTCCCGAACTACCGCCGAACAAAAAATGGCAGTTGCCCTCTTCGTCCCCTGCTACATCGATCAGTTCTATCCCGATGTGGCGGTGTCGACACTCGAGTTGTTGGAACGGCTGGGAGTGGAGGTCGAGTTCCCCGAAGCCCAAACGTGCTGCGGACAACCAATGTCCAACACAGGCTGCATGGATGACGCGGCGCCGGTTGCGAGACGCATGGTCGATATCTTCGCCGATTACGAAGCCGTCGTTTGCCCCTCGGGCTCCTGCACCGCGATGGTACGTCATCACTACAAGCCCTTTTTTGAACCCGACGATGCGAAATTCCAGCACGTCAGCACTCGGACGTTTGAACTTTGCGAGTATTTGCACGACGTACTCAAGGTCGACAAACTGGACGTCCGTTTCCCGCACCGCGTCTCGCTGCATCAGTCCTGTCACGGGCTTCGAGAGTTGCGGCTCGCACAGTCGAGTGAGACGATGACGCCTCGCGAAAACAAAATTCGCAGTGTCATGGAGCTCGTTTCAGGCATCGAATGGGTCGAGCCCGAACGATCGGATGACTGCTGTGGGTTCGGCGGAACGTTTGCGGTTAACGAAGCGGACGTGTCGGCGGAGATGGGGCGTGCACGCCTTTCAGATCATTGCGATTCGGGCAGCGACGTGTTGGCCTCTGCGGATATGAGTTGCCTAATGCACCTCGATGGGATCATTCGCCGAGAGAAGCGACCGATCAAAGTCATGCATGTCGCACAAATTCTGGCCGGTCGTCCCTTCTCGGCGGTTTAACCATGAACTCCCAACGTTTCTATTCCATCAGCATCGTCTTCCTGCTGTCGCTTGTCACGGCAACTTCTACGATCGCACAAGACCGTGATCCGAAAGCAGCCAGCCAAGGTCCGTATCTCTGCAACGGCGTCAAAATGGGTGACGTGACACAGACATCTTTGGTCGTCTGGGCGAGGCTCGGCAAAACAAAGTCGTACGACCGGCAAACGTATCGTCTTCCTCCAAGCGATGGCGAAATCAAAGTCGATACGATCACCCAGTCCGGCGACCAAACAGGCGTCGCCTCGACGACGGGCTGGGTCAGTGTTGCCGCGAACGAGGACGGCGTGTTTGAGACCATACTCAAAAGTTTGAAACCCGCGACCAAATACCGGTTGAACGTCGCCGTTCGATCGGCCGGATCCGAATCGGTCTCCGACGAAGTCACCACTTCGTTTCGCACGCCGCCTCAGCCTGACGCCAAGACCGACGTCAACTTTGCAATCATGACATGTCAGAAGTTTCTGCAAATGGACGACGGCGAGAACGGGTTTCTGACGTACAAAACGCTCGCATCTCAGTCGCTCGATTTCGCGTCGCACACCGGAGATGCCGTCTATTACGACCAGAAGCCGCTGTTGGCTCAAAACGCGTTGGACGCGAGGACTCACTGGCATCGAATGTACGCTTTGTCAAACATCAAAGTGTTCAATCAAGGCGTCCCCGTGTTCATGATTAAGGACGACCACGACACGCTGAAAGACGATTGCTGGACTGGCCAACGTTACAACGATTTGACGTTCCAAGAGGGTGTGGAAATTCATCGCGAACAAAACCCCGTCGGCCCTTTGCCGTATCGCACGCTTCGCTGGGGAAAGCACCTGCAGGTTTGGTTCGTCGAAGGTCGCGAGTATCGAACTCCCAATCGAAAACCGGATGGTCCCGAAAAAACGATCTTGGGCGAACAACAAATTGAGTGGTTGAAAGAGACCATTCCTGCGTCAGACGCGACCTTCAAATTGTTTGTCGGCGCAACGCCTTTGGTGGGTCCGGATCGCGACAGAAAAAGCGACAATCACGCGAATTCCAATTTTAAATTCGAAGGCGATTGGCTGCGGAAGTTTCTGGCGGACGAAAACGTCATCTCCATCAACGGGGATCGGCACTGGCAATACGTCAGTCGGGATCCGGCGACGCAGCTCTGGGAATTTGGAACGGGACCGGTCTTGGATGCTCGTGCACAAGGTTGGAAACAGAGCGATAAGCGTCCGCAGCACCGTTTCCTGCGCGTCGCTGGCGGCTATTTGCGCGGCAGCGTGGACAGTCGCCATTCACCCGTCAAAATGACGCTCAGTCACCATGATGTGAATGGAAACGAAACACACCGCGAGACGTTCCTTGCAAACTAACGATCGCTACACCCACCTGGCCCGTCCCATGCCGACTGCATTTTCTGTTCGTTCTTTGCTCTCTGAAGTGATTTTCATATGAGTCTTCCCATCGTTGAACACCCCGCGGCGGCGAAGGATTTTGTGACCGATCCGAACCGTTCGCGATGGCACGACAAAGCATTGTGGTTTGTTCGCAGCAAGCGTGACAAACAAGCCGCTTCCGTTCCGGAATGGGAGTTTCTGCGTGAAACGGCGTCGGCGATCAAGACGCATACCATCGCGAATCTCGCGGACTACCTGACCGAATTCGAACGCAATGCGATCGAGCAGGGCGCCGTCGTTCATTGGGCCAAAGATGCCGAGGAACACAATGAGATCGTGCTCGGGATTTTGAGGCGGCACAACACGCATCGAATCGTCAAAAGCAAGTCGATGCTGACCGAAGAGTGCGGTCTGAATCACCACCTGGAAGACAACGGTATCGAAGTCATCGACACGGATTTGGGTGAACGCATCGTTCAGCTGCGTGAAGAAACACCCAGCCACATTGTTTTGCCCGCCATTCATATCAAGAAGGAAGAGGTCGGTGACACTTTTCACGAACACTTGGGCACCGATGCCGGAGCTTCCGACCCCAAATATCTCACCGAAGCGGCTCGGGGTCACCTGCGAGACAAGTTTCTAGCGGGCGAAGTCGGCATCACCGGAGTCAACTTCGCGATCGCCGAGACGGGAGGAATCGTCGTTTGTACCAATGAGGGCAACGCGGACCTGGGGACTTCGTTGCCTCGTGTTCACATCGCTTGCATGGGCATTGAAAAGCTACTTCCCAGGCAGCGCGACCTTGGCGTGTTCACTCGTCTGCTCGCCCGATCGGCGACCGGGCAACCGATCACGACATACACCTCGCATTTCATCGGCCCGCGCGATGAAAACAGCGAGCTGCATATCGTCTTGGTCGACAATGGAAGAACCCGCTTGCGAGAAAGCGAGTCGTTTCGCGCGGCGATGCACTGCATCCGTTGTGGAGCGTGCATGAATACATGTCCCGTTTATCGTCGCAGTGGTGGCCACAGTTACCGTGCGACCGTTCCCGGACCCATCGGTAGCGTGCTTTCACCAACACGTGACCAGCAGTCCTACAAGAGTCTGCCCTTTGCGTGTAGCCTCTGTGGTTCCTGCAGCGATGTCTGCCCGGTGAAGATTCCCTTGCACCATCAGTTGCTTGCTTGGCGTGGCGAGTTGGTCGGAAAGAAACTGCTGCCGCTCTCGAAACGCGTCGCGATGCGTTTTGCGTCCCACCTGTTTCGCTCGCCGAAGATCTTTGCGTTGTCGGGAACGCTCGGGCGTACAGCACTGCGTGTATTGCCACGCTGGGCCACGCACAATCGCTTTAACAAATGGACGATCGCCCGAGATCTGCCGGATGCTCCGAAAGAGAGCTTTCGTGACTGGCACCGCAAACATCGAAAACAGAAATAACTTTCATGATTCGACTCAACAATGAATCCGGCGACATGCCGTTTGATGCATCCCGGGGATCGATCCTCGACCGCATCCGAACCAAGCCCGTCAAGGGACCCGAGCTACCCGACATCGATCCCGACGCGATGTTACAGTTCGATGATCCGATCGTACGGTTTACCGAGATGCTGGAGTTCGTGGGCGGGCAAGCCCATCACGTCAAATCCGCGGCAGAAGTCACGAAGATCTTGTCAAAGATCGATGTCTTTCGCGACGCGAAGCAAGTCGTTTCGCTGGTTCCCTCGGCGGTCGAAGGCACCGTGAATGTGGAAGGTATCGACGATCCGCATGTGTTTTCGAGCGTCGATTGGACGATCGCAAAAGGCTCCTTCATGGTGGCCGAAAACGGTTCCATTTGGATCGATGGGAAATCGCTTCCCCATCGCGTCCTGCTGTTCATCGCACAGTATCTCGCGATTGTTGTTCCTGCTTCCGAAATCGTCTCCAATATGCACCAAGCCTACGAACGCGTCGAAGGTTTCGGCGATCGGTTTGGGATTTTTGTTTCCGGCCCCAGTAAGACGGCTGATATCGAACAGTCGCTGGTCCTGGGCGCACATGGGTGTCGAAAACTGCAGGTTTTCCTCGTTGATGACCTAAACGCATGAATATCGACCTCGTTTACTTTGACCTTGGTAACGTCTTGGTCTCGTTCGATCACGACATTGCTTGTCGCAACTTTGCGGAGTTGACCGGCATTTCCTTTGACAAATCTCGCTACCTCCTGTTCGAAGAACACGCGGATCAGCCCGGTTTGCAAATGCGTTACGAAGCCGGCGAAATCACGAGCGATCAATTCTTTCAAGCGATTAAAGAACTCGCGCCCGAACAACGCGAATGGACAAAGGAGGAGCTGCTGGTCGCCATCAGTGACATGTTTACTCCGATCGAGTCGATGGCAGAGACGGTCCGTCGAGTACGTGAGTCTGGACCGAGAATTGGTGTGCTCTCGAATACCTGTTCCGCCCATTGGCAGTTCGTCCGCCGTCAGCCATGGCGCGTGTCAATGATCGATTTCGATCTGAAGGTTCTCAGCTACGAAGCGAAATCGATCAAGCCGGATTCGCTGATTTATGAAGTCGCCGAAGAGGCGGCGGGCATCCCGACGCACCGCATTTTGTTTCTCGATGACAAGCCGGAGAATGTGGAGGCCGCAAGGGCGAGAGGCTGGAACGCCGAACAGTGCATCGGAGGCCGGTCCGCAGAACGAGCTCTGCACAAGTACTTCCCGGCAATGGTGCAAAACGCCTGAGGCTCTCTAGTGCTTTGTCAACTTTAGTAGCACGGCTCTCCGAGCCGTGAGGACTCGGCTCTGAGAGCCGTGCAGCTCTCTTTGCGACCCCAAAATTAAATTGAGACGCAGCAGTAGCAGTTTTCTTTCGCCAGACACTCGAAAGACCGAGATCAAGTGGCTCGTTTTTCGTAACGGACCCGGTAGACCGGGATCTGGTTTTTTCGGCTTCGTCGCTCGAAGTGGGTTCGGAAATCCAGATCGTGTCGAGAGACCATCTCTTCTTCGGGAATTGGGATTCCGAATCCGGGCATGCTTTCGGCGATCATCTCGATCGTGATTTCAAAATAGTCCAGCACGTCGGTCCAAAAGTGGAACCGGCCGCCGGGTCGCAGCGCCTTGAAGTACGACACGATACTTCGCTCGTTCACGACGCGCCGCTTGCGATGGCGCTTCTTCCACCAGGGATCGGGGAAATAGACGTGCAAGGCTTCGAGGGATCCCGCCGGGACGTGATGCTCGAGCAACTGTTCCGCATTGCCCGCCACCATCTTGGCGTTCGAAATACCGGCTTTGACTAACCGAGCCGCGGAGTGTTTGGCGTACTTGTGGATGATTTCCACGCCCAGGAAAACATGATCCGGATTTCGCTGGGCCTCGGTTGTCAGAAACAGCCCCTTCCCGCTGCCGATCTCAATTTCAAGTGGATGATCGCTTTGAAATAGACTTTCACTAGTCACCGGAGTCGGGATCGCACGGTACGGCGACTCCGAACCCGTATCGCTCCCCCACGCCATTCCGGCGGACGGCCCCGCCGCGCTCGGCGCTGCGCCCGAGGGTGGCGGGTGAAACTCATACAGGTGCTCGGATAAATCGAGCTTCGGACTCGGTGATCGCAATGGACTTCTTGGCATCCCATCATCGTAACAATCGATGAAACGTCTACAATGCCGGCCCGGTTTGTTCCGCTGGACCGACTGCTCCCTCCTCGCTACCAAAACACTCATGCCTCAATCCGCCGACTTCGCTGGTTTACGAGTCGCATCCTTGGAAAGTCGCCGTGCCGATGACATGGACCGGTTGATTACCCGTCATGGTGGGGAGAGCCACGTGAGTCCGTCCATGCGTGAGGTTCCCATTGAACCCAATCGTCCTGCCATTGACTTTGCGTACCGCGTGATGACCGGGGAAATCAGCACCGTCATTTTTATGACGGGCGTGGGGTTTCGGTTTTTGATGCGATCGATCGAAAAGCACGTCGACAAACAGCGATTTCTTGATTCGCTTTCGGACATCACAACGATCTGTCGCGGTCCGAAACCCGTCGCTGCGCTGCGCGAATCGGGTCTTCAGCCCACTCACAAAGTGGGAGAGCCGAACACTTGGCGAGAACTGCTCAAGCTGATTGACGACCAAAAAGTTTCCATCGCAAATCAAACGGTTGGATTGCAAGAGTACGGCATCTCGAACGCATCCCTGATCGCCGGATTGGAAGCCCGCGGCGCAGCCGTCTCCGCGGTTCGAGTTTACGGATGGGATTTTCCAGAGGAAACCGAGCCGCTTCGACAAAATATCGAGGCGCTCGCGAGCGGCCAACGCGATTTGCTGCTTCTGACCAGTGCTCACCAAATCGTGAACATGATGCGAATGGCCGAGCAAATGGGACTGACGGAGAAACTTCGCCAAGGACTTTCGCAGACGGTGATTGCATCGATTGGACCGACGACGACACAGATGCTGCAAGAATGTGATCTGCGAGCGGACTTGGAACCGACCCATCCAAAGATGGGCCACCTCGTCGTGGAGTCGGCCAAGAAAGCGAAGCGACTGGTCGAAGCGCGACAGCGGCTGAAAGCAATCGATCAGTCCGTCTCCGCTTCGTTGAAAGTTGCAGAAAAGGCGTCTCCCGTGGAAAAACACCCGTCACATGACAGCCTGTTTTTGCGTGCTTGTCGTGGCGAGTCGACGGAACGAACCCCCGTCTGGTTGATGCGTCAAGCCGGACGGTACATGTCCGAGTATCGCGAAGTCCGAGCCAAGCAGACCTTTTTGGAACTGTGCGGCAATCCCAAGTTGTGCAGCGAGGTGATGTGCACTGCTGTGGATCGATTGGGTGTGGATGCGGCGATTATCTTTTCGGATCTGTTGCCCCTGTTGCAACCATTGGGTTTTGAATTGGAATTTGTTGCGGGCGATGGTCCCGTGATTCACAACCCAATTCGCGAAGACGCGGACCTCACACGTTTGAAGCGATTGGACGATCCGTTATCGCTTGGATTCGTTTACGAAACGGTCAGTGAAACTCGCAAGGATCTCCCGGAGGGCATTCCACTGATCGGTTTTGCCGGTTCACCGTTCACGTTGGCCAGCTATGCGATCGAGGGCGGCGGAAGTCGCGTGTACACCAATACCAAGCGTCTGATGTACGCATCGCTCAGCGGCAGTCCCGTTTGGAGCGAATTGATGACCACGCTGTCCGAAGCGATCACGGTCTACCTCAATCACCAGATCGCCGCGGGAGCTCAATGTGTCCAGTTGTTTGATAGCTGGGCGGGCTGCCTGTCGCCGAACGAGTACACCGAGTTCGTGCTTCCCTGGATGAATCGCATCATCGCCGGGATCTCCGACACGGTGCCGGTCATCAACTTTGCGACCGGTAACCCGGAGTTATTGCCGCTGCTGCGAGGAGATAGTCGGACGGTCGTGGGCGTCGATTGGCGGATTCCCCTCCAAACCGCGTGGGAACGCATCGGCAGCGATAAAAGCATCCAAGGCAACCTTGACCCAGCAGTTCTCTTGGCGGATCCCGACGTGATTCGTGAGCGAACGACGGCGTTGCTGGCAAGCGTCGCGGGCCGACCAGGCCACATCTTTAATCTTGGTCATGGAGTCTTCAAGGAAACGCCCGTTGAAAACGCAATCGCACTGGTGGACGCGGTCAAGTCGTTTCAAAAGTAACGACCACGTCGGTGTGAACGACCGTTCCTAATGCTCGGCCAGCGATTCGTCTTCAACCATGATCCGCACGGCGCTAGCCGCGGTTGGATGCAAATGTCTGGCGTCAATCGCCTTGAAGGCATGCTTCCCGTGCCCAAGCGTTACCGTAACCGAACTAACGGTTTGTCGTCGGGCGATTCGCCACGCGTCCGCCGCCGCGTGGACGCAACACAAAGACCTTGGGATCATCGACGATGAACGTGGTGCTCCATCGCTTGCCATCGTCGGCGCTACACACGTTGTAGAAGAACGTTCGAAAGCGCTCCGCCTTATAGCTGTACGGATACTGACTCGTGATGTAGTCGTCTTCCGTCAAGTCATCCACGCCGGGCGAAGCGTAGTAGTGGACCATCCCATCGGGAGTCACACTCATTCCCAGCGTCCACCAACCCGTTGTCGTAATCTGCGGCCCACGGAAATCGCCACCCCGCTGATTACCGCGAATTCGCAGGTAAGCGTAGTCGTGGTCTTTGCGTGACTTCGACTTGCTTTCAAACTCAACGAACATGCCGGGCCAGTAAACC
The DNA here is from genome assembly GCA_039821235.1 of Planctomycetota bacterium. Classification (GTDB taxonomy): domain Bacteria; phylum Planctomycetota; class Planctomycetia; order Pirellulales; family Pirellulaceae; genus Stieleria. Next base: position 5,302 of record JBCBOO010000023.1, on the reverse strand, counting down.
TCGTTGCCCATCTCTTCGACGGTTCGCTTGAAAATCCCAATGCCGACTTCCTTATCGACCATTGCGGTTGTTTCCAGTGCGAGCCGGAAACCGAAGTGTGGCCCGCTACGCTGCTCCCAAGTCTTTACCGGTGGCAGAAATACACGCGTCGTCACGCTGGGCACTTCCGAAATGTCGATACGTCGCTTGAGCCGGTACTGAACGTTTGCGACGAAATCATCTTGGTGCATCGTGCCACTGGGGCGACCGGGGATCCCCGTGAACTTGCTGCGCATCAGCAAGGCACCGCGACTGCCCGGGATCCCGCCTTCCGGGGTCTCGACGCGTTTGACAATGTCAGGATGGCCTCGCTTGACGCCTTCGTACCACCGTCCGTTCGTGCTGCGTCCCATCGGGGCGCGTTGGTTTTCGTCGATGTCCTCGGTGCTTTTCGGATCACGCGGGACATAGTTCCACGACGGGTCCTCGAAGTCATCCGCAACGCCAACGATCTCACTCCCCGTACCAGGCACAACGGGGCGCTGAGCCTCCGCGGTGGACTGCATCAGGACGGGGGCGGCAATTCCGAGAACGACCGCGAATCGGGAAACGGTTCCAAGCAGTGCACGGACCGGGTTACGAAATTCAACCTTCATCACGGAATCATCCTTTGTCGCCTAGCAGCGGTGAAGCGTCGTGCCGGAGCGGGCTCTCGACGTGCGCACGTTGGACTCCGCACCAGCACCATCCGGCCACGGAGTCAGCTGTGTTATCGGCAAGGCAAAAGGTCCGGCTGTAGCGGTTTTGACGAATTTCCGGTACCGGCTGAGTTTTTCGGCAGGTCATCGATCAAGTTCATGTGCCGATCTCCGCGGGGAACCTGCAAGCGGGCGACCGATTGCCTAGCACCCGCGAAATGGCCCGAGCGATGGAGGTTAACAGGATGACCATCTCCAAAGCCTAGTCACGTTTGGAAGCTGACGGCGTTGTTACTCGATTGCGTCGTCGCGGCATGCAAGTCAGTGACCAATCGGCCATCGGGACACTTTCGGAGCGAAGGCAGTTGTTTCAAACGGAGCTGCTACCGGCGACCCGTCGCGCGAAACAACTGTGCCTGAAACAGCAACACATTGAATCGATAGTTCAAAAACTCTTTCGTTAAGAATTCGAATGAACGAGCACGTCGTCAAATGTCAGGCCGTCTCAATATCGTACGCGTTTACCGATGCGCTTGATGGCTTGAACCGTGCGGAATTGCTAGAAGCTTATGAAACGCAACTCAGGCAACTCAAGCAAGAGTTAGCCGAAAGCACCCACGCATCCGGGGCATCTAAGCTACGCTATCGCAAGGCCGAATTGGATTCCATCGGCTGCCGTCTCCAGAGAGGTTTTCAGATGAACGAGATTCTCGGTGCGTCGCTGCGTGAGTGTGGCTGCAACTTTCGTGTTTGGGCTCCGCATGCGGAGAAGATCGAGGTTCTGCTGCAATCTGGTTCTCAATGGGACTCGGAATCCGCGTCGACGGAAGTTGAGCTTGAACGCGAAGGTGACCACTGGGTCGGGTTCGTGGAGGATGCCACAGCAGGGATGCTTTATCGGTACCGCATCAAACCGAAAGTTGGAGCTGCATTTGAGAGACTCGATGCGGTGTCGCGAGACACGATTCATTCCGAACTGACTCGCCGGAACCCGGCCAGCGGCAACGCTTCCATCATCGTCAGCAACGAGCCGTACGACTGGGCACCATTCGAAACGCCCCAATTTCCGGATTTCTTGATCTATCAGTATCACACTGGTAGTTTCGCGGGACGCAAAGATCACGCTGACAAAGAGATTGCGACCTTTGCAGACGTGCAAACCAAGTTGGGCTACATCCGCGAACTCGGCTTCAACGCGATTGAACCACTTCCCGTTCAGGAATTCGCGATGAGCCGGTCGTGGGGATACAACCCGGCAAGCTTCTATGCGGTTGAGTCGGCTTACGGCCGCCCCGGTGATCTCAAGGACCTTGTCGACAATGCCCACCGGCAAGGTCTCGCGGTGATTTTTGATGTCGTTTACAACCACGCGGGGCCCGGCGACAACGTGCTTTGGCAGTACGACGGCTGGTTCGAACACGATCATGGAGCCGACGGTGGAATCTATTTCGAAGGCGGGCGATGGACGGACTGGGGACAGGGGCCGGCGTGGTGGAAGAAAGAAGTGCAGGAGTTCTTTTTTCAGAACGCATGCATGTACTTTGAGGACTACAACGCGGATGGACTGCGATTCGATGTCACGACTCAAATCGACGGCAACCACTTGCGCGAAGTGCTGTGGCGGCTCCAACAGCGTTACCCGACCAAGTACTTCATCGCGGAACATCTTCCGGCGGATCCGTGGATCACGACATTCGGGAATTTTGATGCCAGTTGGCTCGCGAAGTCCCACCATGACATGCAACGGGCACTCAATGGTGAGAGACCCATCGAAAAGGTGAAGTCCTTCCTGGGCTGGGACGGGTTCTCAACCTCATCGAACCTTGTCAAATACACGATGGGCTCGCACGATGATGTCGGCGATGACAAGAACGGGAACGCGAAAGACGGCCTCACGAATTGGGACAACCGGCATCGCTATTTGATTGATCAGTTTGGAGGGAGATCCAATTGGCACGCCCGAGCCAAGTGCCGCTTAGCTTGGGCGCTGAACGTCGCCATGCCAGGAACGCCGATGATGTTCATGGGTAGTGAATGCCACATGGGTTCCCCGAACGTCGCGTGGGGCTACTGGCATGATGGGCACGACAACAATGGTGACCATCGGTTCGACTGGTCGATTGCCGGGGATCCCATTGGAAGCGAGATGCGGCGGCTTGTGAACGCGGCCAATCGAGTCCGCTGGGAGAATCCTGCCCTGCGGAGCGATACGTTGATCGTGACACACGAGGACCACACGAACCAGGTTCTCGCGTTCAAACGTTGGGCCGGTGGTAACCTCGTATTGACAATCGTCAATTTGAGCGAGAACGATTTTGGCAACCATTCCTATGGCGTCCACACCGATAACCAATTCGGTCGTTGGACGCAGACTCTGTGTTCTCAAGATGCGGAATTCGGAGGCTGGGATGGAGCCGGAAACGCGTTTCATGAGCCAGTGACACAATCCGATAGCCGCATCTACATCAACGTGCCGAAATGGAGCGTGGTGATGTTTCGCTTAGAGAATCCGTTTGGGTGAAACCAGACGGTTGGCCAGCAGTAGGCCGCCCACCAAGGAAACTCCGACGATCGACATCGAGAACGCAAGTTCAATGCCTCGGATCGTGTCGTTCTCGATCATCGCGGTCAGTGATTTGAATCCGATCGAACCGGGGACCAGGATTAACAGCCCCGGCGTTTGGGTGATCATCGCTGGTCGATTGCGAAAGCGTGCGTAGGCATTGCTACCGCAGCCAACGGCCAATGCGCCGCAAAATGCTCCGACCTCCGCGCCGGCGAGCAAGCTGACCCAGCGACTCGCCGAGAATGCCACCACGACGACGGCGATGACCGCTAACCACTGCGAAACCGGGACACGAAACAAAACACAAAACGCGATTGGAGTCACGGCTACCGCCAGCCACAAACACCACCACGGAAGAGGCGTCAATTCCGGTGCCACGACGGCTCGCCATCCGACGGTCATTCGCCAAGCGATCGCGACGCCAACCACCAAGGTAAAGAGCGTCACCATCGCGCCCGCCAGTCGGGCACTTCCGGACGAAAGATGCCCCAGGGCTAGTTCGGTCAAAGCGATCGTGATCGCCAGCCCGGGAATCGGCAGAATCAGCGCGGCAAGCGTGATCAATTGGTCATTCACGTCCAGCCATTGAGCAATGGCAATCGAAGACAGTGCGACAGAAAATCCGAGCACCGGTTCCAAGAGACCACGGTCGCCTCCACGATCAAACACACTGGAGACATAGGTGATTACGAATCCGAACAGTCCCGCGATGGCGGTTTCCAGCAAGCTTCCGCCAAAGAGAATCGCGACGCCGGCACATGCCGATGCCGCCGCGAGCATGGTGACGGGAAGGTTGAATCCGGGGGGAGCCTCGGTGATCGACTGCAACTGTTTGGAGGCGTGATCGAGAGTGATTTCACCGGCTTCCAACGCCTCCAGCGTCGCATCGACGGCAAGTAACTTGCCAATGTTGAATTCCGCCGGTTTTACCCGCCGAACGTAGGTGCGTTGTCGATCGCCCTGGTCAACATCTAGTACCAACGCTGTTGGTGTGTAGAGGCAAACGGCGGGGACTTCTAATCGTTCCGCCAGCTTTTCGATGACGCCTTCCAGCCGAAACGATGGCGTCCCGGAACGGTGAAGGGTCTCCGCGGCGAGCAGCAAGAACGAGTGGATTTCTCGGGCGTGAGGCTCGGCGGTTTCGGCGAGTTTATGAGAGGGTTGGAGCACGCGGCGGCAATCAAGAACGAGGCTGGGAGATCCGTGACGCGGAGAAGGTATCGAGCGTCATTGGAATCACCAAGCCCCGGAAATACGACTAGACGCTCGAGGATGCCGAAGAGTCTTTTCCGCGGAAATAGTCCTCGGCCACGTCTGGAGCTCCCTTCTTTGAATCTTGATACGCAGAGAGCATGATCACAGGGTCGATAAACCGCCACGCCGGGATTGTGGAAGTCAAAATCGATGTGATCGCTCCGCCACGTAGCATCCAAGCGACGTAACCCACCGAGATCAATGCCATTCCGGCACCGGCAACGCCGACTTGGATTTCGTTCTCTTTTTCCTCTTCGTTGTAGTCGCGGTCCCAATTCGACCAGACAACGGATTCCTTGAGATCCAAACTCAGCAGCCTTTCCAGTGCCGCCGTATCACTCGAGAACACTCCAGTGGCCTTCGAGTGCGAATCGAAGAGACTGAATGAACGGGCATTGGTGGTTTGCGGTAGTAACAAGTCGCCTTCTCTCAGCTGCAACGGTTCCGCAAAACGAATTTCTTCCGGTATCCCGACGGCATCTGCTTCGTTGGATTCTTGCGTCAGCGTAGGAATCGCGAAGGTCGAGTTCGTTTCGGTCGAATCGGAACTGCTGTTGTCCGCCGGTTCCGAAGGCGACATCAACGGATTCAGGGGCTGTGACTCGTCATCGTTGTCCGAGTCAGGCGGTGAGTTGTCTCCGGGGTCAATTCCGACTCCGGGCGTTTCAGCAGGAACCTCAATGACGACGCGGGCAACGGGACTGAGTAACGTTCCGTCCGTGACGCGGTAGAAAAACGTTTCCTGACCGGCGAAGCCGTCGTTGGGCGTGTATGTAAACGCGCCGCCAGATTCCAATTGAAATGT
>JBCBOO010000239.1:0-10349 GCA_039821235.1 Planctomycetota bacterium | reverse complement strand
CCGACACTGGTGTCGTTACTTGACCGTGTGGGAGTGCCCGACCGAGACTTCTGCAGTTTTGCCGTCGCCGCTGGTCAGGACTCTCTCGATCGTTCTCTTCTTCTTAAATCGACCTGTGCTTCCAACTGCATGTCCCAAAAATTCCCAAGTTTGGGACTTACAGCGTCTTCAGGAATCGCCGGATGCGTTTCTCGCCTGTGATCTAAGGAACTCGACGTTTTGAGCAAGGTGTGCGTAGTTGTTGATCATTCGTGTGTCTTTGTGTCCCATCAAGTGCGATAGCGACACCGTATCGACAGATCTGATCAATGCGTTTGTCGCGTAGCTGTGCCTAGTCCCGTACGCAATCACTCGGAACCCGACTTTCTCGCTGATTCGTTGAAGGCGGCATTTGATTGCGTCTTTTGTCCACGGGTTACCCTGAGAGTTCAGGAAGAGTGGCCCAGTCGGGTGCTCAATAACCAGCGGACGAATGATCTCTTGGGCTGCCGGTGTCATGAAGATCACCCTCGAGTCTGCTTCACCTTTGGACTCATCGGGTGGAAAGATCACCAAGTCCTCGTGAAGATGCCGAGCTTCGACCGTTCGAGCTTCCTTTGGGCGACAACCAGTCGACCACAGAAAATCCAAGAACGGGATCAGCGAGCCAATCGCAAATGATTTGATTTGCTTCCATTGATCAGCGGTGTAGACGATCTCGCGGCGTTTCGCTCTTGGTTTCTTCATCCGCGGGATCGGGCTTGCTGACAAATAGCCCTGGTCGACAGACCAATTCAACATGCGTTGGACAATCGTGATTGCATCGTTGCGGCTCGTGGAGTTCCAGGAATCCTTGTTTGTCCACGTGGTCAGGTGGTGTGGCTTGAGAGCGGCAGGCTTCAGCGTCCTCCCAGTCGTCTCGATGAAACTTTTGAGGTAGTGCTTGTGCTTGTCGTAGGTGACCGGCTTCCGATTTTCGCGCACCCAATCCAAGTAGCTTTGAGTGAGCTCGTATACGGTGCAGAGTTCTGCGCGAACGGACTGTCGATCGAGCATGAGGGCATGGTACTTCTCCATTGCCTGCTGTTTGCTCACACCCAATGTGATGCGGCGTCCATCAATCGTGCAGACCCACCGCTTCTGAACTTTCCGGTAGTACGGCTTGGGCTGGCGCGGCATAGCTTGCTCCTAAAAAGGGTACCGAAAGAGGTATCTTCAGAAGCAAGACTCGCAAGAAAAGCGAGGAAGACAAGTGGGCGATACTGGATTCGAACCAGTGACCTCTGCCGTGTGAAAGCAGCGCTCTAACCAACTGAGCCAATCGCCCTTCGCTGCTGTTTTGTTCAGCAGCTTTGGCCATGAAAATAACCCGCTGGTTGGACACCCACAAGACGGTCGGGTTCGCGAATCGGAGCCCCCTTCGTTCGCGTCTTTCGTTTGGACTCTGCGCGACCTCGCGAAATACTGCGTCCGGCCGCTGATAGCGGCTCATCGATACGTTTGATTCTTTTCTCGTGACACCCTGTCTTGGCTTCGGCCCGGACGCATAGGGAGTGCTTTATGAGTGATGTGCTGGATTCCGCCGATGCCTCCGAATTGTTGCGAGGTGCTTGTGCTGGAGATCTGTCCAGTCTTGAAAAGCTACTCGAGAAATACAACGGTTACTTAACGGTCCTGTCACGGGCTCGATGTGATTCTCGTTTGCGATCTCGCATCGGCGCCGGTGACTTGGTTCAGGAGACTTTGATGGAGGCCTTTCGAGACTTCGGCAGTTTTTCGGGCACGACAACTGCTGAGTTCACCGGATGGCTGCGGCAGATCTTGATTCACAATATTGGTCGGGAAGTCGAGCGGAACCTGGACGCGGCGAAACGGGATGTCAGGCGAGAGCGTCCTCTACAAGTCTCGCAGGATTCGGTTCAAGACTCCGAACACCGGCTCTCGGCAATTCTGGCAGATTCGCACCGTGGTCCAGCAACCGAGGCGGAGCTTCAAGATGATTTGGTTCAACTTGCTGCCGCCATCGAACGTCTTCCCATGGACTATCGCGAAGTCATCTTGCTGAGGCACATCGAAGGATTGCAGTTTGCCGAAGTGGCAAAGCGAATCGACCGAACACCAGGCGCCGCACGAATGCTCTGGGTGCGAGCGATCGGAAAGCTCAGGGACAAATTGGAAGAGGAAGCATGACCAAATCATCGATTCAAGGACGAGACCCAGCCGTCGAACACCACCTCCTTGAGGGCCCCCTTGAGGGCAACGAGCGTGAAGAAAAACTCGCTCAAAAACTGGATGCTTACGCCGTCGCATTGGAATCGGGCAATGCACGGGCGGCGGACGAATTATTGAAAGAGTTCCCCGACTTGGAAGCACGCCTGGGAGGTCATTTGTCCAGCCTCCGTCGGCTCTGCCAGGTCCGGAAAGTCGCGGCGGACGACCAGGTGTCCAGACACACCGGCCAACCGGAAGAGGCATTCGTTCCTTCCAACTTGGGCGACTACCAATTGCGACGGGAGATCGGTCGAGGCGGAATGGGAGTGGTGTACGAAGCGACACAGATTTCCCTCCGTCGCAATGTCGCCGTCAAAGTGCTCCCGTTCGCTGCCGTCTTAGACCAAACACAGATCAAACGCTTTCGCAACGAAGCGCACGCCGCGGCGTCGCTTCATCATCCACACATCGTTCCCGTCTTCGGCGTCGGCTGCGAACGAGGCGTGCACTACTACAGCATGCAGCTGATCAACGGACAGTCACTCGAGCAAATGCAGCAGGCACGTCGCGCGACGGCGATTGACAAACGTGTCGACCGATTGCGTGCTGAAAACGAGGGGCAAGTCAAGGGCGACACGACCACGCAAGAGGGGCATGTGCGACGAGTGTTTCCTCCCGCCGATTTGGGCGGCCAGGCCATTTGTGATCCATCTACCTGCACCGGTTCCACGGAGGCAAATGTCGGGCAAACGAATAGCACGATTTCATCACGGTCGAATCGAAATTTCATTCGCAACGAAGTCCGACTTGTGATCGCGGTCGCAGAAGCACTCGACTATGCCCACGAACAAGGCGTGATTCACCGCGATATCAAACCATCCAACCTCTTGCTGGATGAAAATGGCAAGATTTGGGTCGCTGACTTTGGGCTGGCTCGATGTCGTTCGGTCGGCAACTTAACGGCCGAAGGCAGCCTGATGGGCACGATTCGCTACATGAGTCCGGAACAGGTTGCTGCGAAACCGCGCGGGGTAGATCATCGAAGCGACATTTACTCACTTGGAATCACGCTCTACGAGTTGCTGACTTCGCACGCGGCTTTTACCGGACGCAACCGCGAGCAATTGATGCGAGCGGTCGAATGCGACATGCCCACATCGCCTCGGCGGCTCAATCCAGCGATCCCGATTGATTTGGAAACCGTGTTGCTCAAGGCAATCGCGAAAGACAAGGACGATCGCTATCAAACGGCCGGTGAATTTGCGGCCGATCTGAAACGGTTCTTGGACGGGCGTCCGACACTTGCTCGGCGACCAACATTGGTTGACCAGGGATTCAAGTGGGCCATGCGCCGGAAATCGCTGGTCATCTCGCTGCTGGCGTGCCTCGTGTTTTCCTGCGTACTACTGGCGATCACCTCGATTGCGATCGCGGCGAGAACGAGGGAGGTGGACGCCGCCAATCTGCGTGCACAGCATCATCTTCGGCAGGCCCATGCTGCGGTTTATCGATTCGGAAGCCTCGTCGATGAACACTCGAGAAATCTGAGGCAGACGCGTCCACTTCGCCGGGACGTGCTACTGGAATCCCAGCGCTTTTACGCTGACTTCTTACGCTACACCGAAGGTGATTCCCAGTACGCTCGTGAAGCGGCGCATGCTCGGTACCGGCTTGGTGCTGTCTTGGCGTCGATCGACGATCGGGAGAAGGCGCTTCGAACCTACCGTTTGGCGATCCGCCAATACCTTGCCCTAAGGGAGCAACATCCGTTCGACGGACGATTGCACGGAGACTTGGCACTCTGCCTGAACAATCTCGCCAAGTTAAAACGGGATTGCGGCCGGGATGCGGAAGCCGTGCGAGCCTACCGGCAAGCCATCGGATACCAACGGGAGGCGATTCAACTCAATCCCGCGAATCTGGATTTAGTCGCAGAGCGCGCGGCGACTCAAACCAACTTGGCCACCGCCTTGATTGAGATTGGGGAAGAGAAAGAAGGAAAAGAGTTGTTGGAGTTAGCGACGGGACAGCTTTCTGACACGATCGCGGATGCAAAATCGTCCCCCAGTGTCAATGCACAGTGGATTGAAACTCGCAATAGCTTGGCGGCTACGTTGATGACCGAGGATGCCGGCCGAGCCGAAAGGTTGCTCCGCGAGACGATCGAAACCCTTGAATCTCATGCCAAGGAGACGTCTAACCCACCGACAACGGTCTTGAATCATGTCTGCCAACTTTCGGTCGCGCGAAACAACTTGGCGGCATTGCTTGGCACCAAAGGCGAGTTCGACGAAGCACTTCAGCTGACGCGATCGGCCGCTGGAGAACTCGAAAAACACGGAAGTGACACGGCGTTTCACACACAGCTTGCGATCGTGCTGAACAACCAGGGACAGTTGCTCTATCAAGCGGGATATCCGATCGTCGCGAAAGAGTCTTTTGCGAGAGCCGCCGAGCTATTTCGTGGGTTGTTTGAAACGACCGAGGAGACCGCAACCCTCTGCAACCGACTCGCCGGTGTGCTCCACAACCAGGCGACCTTGGATCACGCCGAGGGGAACCACGTGACTGCCAAGAGTCGTCTCGCCGAAGCAATCGAGTTACAAACCCGAGCGATTCAACAGGCCCCACTCAATCGCTCTTATCGACAGTGTCTTGCTTATCACCGTGAAATGATGCGTCAGTTTTCGAAACATGACTCGAAGCCGAACGCACTTCTCAACTCGCTCACCACCACGGGAGATCCAGAATGAAAGGTGCCAAGGAGGTCCCTCAGAAAAGAAGACGAACCAGATCTGGAACTCAATCCGTAATCCGAAAGCAGCTCTTCACGGAACCACTGGAGCAAAGACGATTGTTGGCGGGCGACGTGTTGTTGTGGCCACTACCCGACGACCATTCCGCCAGCGTGTCGAATGATGTTGCGGCGGAAGTCCGAGAGCTCGCTGCCCCCGCACGGGCAGAAAAAATAATGCCCGCCCCAGCCTCAGCCTCATTGGAGCCAGCCTCATTTGGACCGTCCGATTCGCTTTATCCAGAAACCGCGCACACCGAAGCTCCCGCCATCGGCCCCGTGCATGAACCGCACGTGCTTCCAGATCCGGGCACTGATGAACATGGTATCGATGCAGATAAACTCGTCCCCATTGAACAGGCTCCTATTCAGCAAGACTTGGTGACCATCGAGGAAACAGTGAGTCTTCCGGAGGAGGAGGTTGCGTGGGAAGCGTTGGAGCCGATGCCGAACGCCGACTTCATCGTCCCACACCCGTCGTTGAATGAAACGGTCTTGGTCGGACCTGCGCGTCTTGAATCCCCGCCGGACGATGCGGTCGAGTTGACATCCGACCCCGTGACACCGACGCTCGAAAAGGCTCCTTCCCGTGAACCCGACGGGCTTGGTGTCGACGTGCTGGTCGCCCCCCTGGAAAACACGGAAGATCCGGCGACTGTTCTTAACCCGCCGATGATGGAGGCTGTTCAACCACCGTTGGCGGAAGAACATCGCCTTGGAGACCCGATTCAAGCACTCCATACGGGGCTCGAAGAGCCTGACGGAGCCGATGGAGAAACCACGACGGTGGAGGATAATCTCGAATCGCCCGAGCCGAGTCTTGATCACGTCGTCTCGCAGCCATTGATTGTCTTGCCGTCGACATCGATTGAGTTCAACTCCGAGAAAATCCGCTTCTCGGCGACTGACGAAGACACCGAACCGGTGGCTCCTTCGATTGAACATTTACGGTTGGAGATGACGGAGTTCACCTACTTTGATGCAAAAGCAAGTCAACGGACGGATGATCCACCGGGAGTCGCAGCGTCATCTCTTTCGAGTGAGATGGCACATGACACGTTCCTCGCCATGATGATTTTGCGTCCCAATCAGAAATTGGCTGCAAGCGAAACAACACCCATCGAGACCTTGAAGTCTTCGGAAGGCCTTGCGGAGTCACGCCCCAACCTGAAATCGGGATCGACGAAGCCATCTCCGCGGTTCGCTCAAGCCGTGACTCGTCTTCAAAGCATTCGACCGGTTGCGTGCGACGCATTCTTTGGTGCTCTCGCAAATCGAACACGTGCCATTGGAGACTGGATGCGTCACGACCGCACGGAAACGAAAACGGTCGAGGTCGTGATGAATCTGGACGACTCTGTCACGACAACCGAGGCGGCGGGTTCCGCCAAGCAAGACCCCGCAGATGAGAAGGCTTCGGAAGCGTCTCCCCAGGCCTCGGCTGGGGTCGTTGTTGTGGCAGCCTTGCTAATGGGCGAACGGTTTCAGCTCATTCAGGTGAGAAGTCACCTTGTTCGTCAGCGGTTGAAGCGTACGACCGACGCCACTGTTTGAGGAGCACCACGAGAGCGACAATGGCAACGATCAAGCTGATCACGCAAGAAATCCACTCGCCGTACAACAGATACCCAATCCCAAACAGCATGGCATAAATCATGAACGTGGCCGCGAGCATCGCAAGCAGGCCGCCAGTCAGAGAGTCCTGGGGACCGATCTGATCCGCTTCGTCCAACGATTCCCGAACACGCATCCAGCCTTTTCCCGCCGGACGCACTTGTCGATAGAAACACTTCAAGACATCCGCATCCGTGGCCGGCGTCACCAAGGTAACCATCAACCAGACGAGCGTCGTGATCGACACTCCGATCAAGATCTGCATCCAGCCTGTCAGCGGAGGCCAATCGAAGAGCGGATAGAGAAACCGGAACACCAATGCGATGGCAAACGAAGTGATCATTCCGGCGATCTCGGTGTAAGCGTTCACGCGCCACCAGAACCAGCGAAGAATATAAATGAGCCCCGTGCCGGCACCGATTTGCAAGATGATCTGAAAACTCTCCATGGCGCTTTCGAGCACGAGTGAAATCAAACCGGCAATCACCATTAGAAACACGGTGCCGAGTCGACCAACGCGCACCAGTTGAGGGTCGGTCGCATCGGGCCGAATGAAGCGGCGATAAACGTCATGCGAGAGATACGACGCGCCCCAGTTCAGGTGTGTCGAGAGTGTCGACATGAACGCCGCGCCTAAGCTGGCGATTACAACCCCGAGCAATCCGGTCGGCAAAAAAGTAAGCATCGCCGGATAGGCGAGGTCATCGGCGATGATGGAGGGATCCACGTCCGGGAATGCTTCACGCAAACTGTCCAAGTTGGGAAAGACGATCAGCGAAGCCAGAGCAACGATGATCCAGGGCCATGGCCGGACGGCATAGTGAACGAGTTGAAAAAGCAGCGTTGCGGTGACCGCGTCGTTCTCGCTGCGGGCCCCAAGCATGCGTTGAGCGATGTATCCGCCGCCACCCGGTTCCGCGCCCGGATACCAATTGCTCCACCACTGGACGGCAAGCGGAAGGATCAACAGCGGAATCAGCGTTTCCATGTCGCCAAAGTCGGGCAACATGCTGAGCTTTCCGGCAACGTTTTCATGGACGAACAAGTTGTTCAGCCCACCGACTTCGGGAAGCTGGCAAACCACGACCGCGGCGCAAACGGCGCCAATCATCGCCATGAGGAACTGGAAGCAATCGGTCAGAATCACGCCGCGTAGACCGCCCATCAGCGTGTAAATCACGGTGACCGTGCCGGTCGCCACAACAACTTGAATGGGCGAGGCGCCCAGCAAGATCCCACCCAACTTGATTCCGGCAAGGATCACGTTGGCCATGACGAGGCAGTTGAAAACCACCCCAAGGTAGATAGCTCGAAAGCCACGAAGGAACGACGCGGATTTCCCGCTGTAGCGAATCTCGTAGAACTCCAAATCCGTTAGCACGCCGCTTCGTTTCCAAAGCCTCGCGTAAACGAACACGGTCAGCAGTCCCGTCAGTAAAAACGCCCACCACACCCAATTTCCGCTGACTCCATCTTTCCGCACGATGCCCGTGACCAAGTTCGGTGTGTCTGCGGCAAACGTCGTCGCGACCATGGAGACGCCCAGCATCCACCATTTCATCGAGCCACCGGCCAGAAAGTACTCGGAGAAACTCTTGCCTGCGCGGCGGCTTGCATAAAGCCCCAGTGCGGTCGAGATCACGACAAAGACCGCAATCACAATCCAGTCGAGCAAGGCGATTTTCATGGAGAGGCTTCCGACGGTTCTCGTGGGTCGAACAGGTGCAATGCGTACGAAGCGTGGCGGATTCTAACGCCCGCGGCCTCTTCGCGAGACCTCACCGGAGCACACCTGTGGATTTCCACCGCTCCGCCTTGATCGGATATGCTGTCTGCCCGCGCACTTCGTCCCTCCGACCCAAGAGCTCCTCATGAATCCCAGCAGCCAGTTTTCACGGTTTGTCGCACCGATTGCCGTCGCCCTGTGTGTGGCTTGTTTGCCGGTGCCCGCGACCGCCGACGACCCGGGTGAGTTTCGTGCCTTGTTCAACGGAAACGACCTGGAAGGTTGGCAGGCCATGCCTCACACCAACCCGACCGAGTTTGCCGCTTTGGATGAGTCGGAACGTGAAAGCAAGCTGGCAGGGTGGATGGAACAGGCCGAGCAGCACTGGAGCGTTGAAGAGGGTGAACTGGTCAACGACGGGAAAGGCCCCTATCTGGTAACCGAAGATGAGTTTCGAGACTACGAGCTGCAACTGAAGTACAAGACCGTCGCGCGTGCCGACAGCGGCATCTATCTCAAGGCCACACCGCAGGTCCAAATCTGGGACACAACCGACCCGGGGAAATTCAAGCTCGGCGCCGACAAAGGAAGCGGGGGCTTGTGGAATAATAGCGCCGGTGCGGCCGGAAAAGATCCGATGGTCAAAGCGGACAAACCCTTCGGCGAGTGGAACGAGGTACGCGTTGTCCAAGTGGGTGCTCGAACCAGCGTGTGGCTGAACGGACAGATGGTCGTCAACCATGCCATCATGGAAAACTACTGGGATCGTGAATCACCGTTGTTTGTCACCGGCCCGATCGAATTGCAAACCCATGGTGGTGAGATCCGCTGGAAAGACATTCGCGTTCGAGAGCTCAGTGCGTCGGAAGCAAACACACTCTTGAGCGAGAAGGGCCCGATGGGATTTGAATCGGTCTTCAACGGAACCGACTTGGCGGGCTGGCAAGGCGCGACCGACAGCTACGAGGTCATTGACGGCGCGGTCCGCTGCAAGAAGGGAACCGGCGGAAACCTGCTGACGGAAAAGGAGTACGGTGACTTTGTTGCTCGGTTGGAGTTTCGCTTGCCGCCCGGTGGCAACAACGGCTTGGCGATCCGAGCCCCATTGAAGGGAGACCCTGCGTATCAAGCGATGTGTGAACTGCAAGTGCTGGACAACGTGCATCCCAAGTACTCGCGTTTGGATGATCGTCAGTACCACGGGTCCGCCTACGGGATGGTTGCTGCCGCGAGAGGATTCCAGCGGCCTGTCGGTGAATGGAACTTTCAAGAAGTCACCGTTCGCGGAAGCACGATCAAAGTCGAGCTGAACGGAAACGTGATTCTGGACACCGACGTTTCGAAGGTCGTTGATTACATGGCCGACCGACCGCACCCCGGGAAGGACCGTGAGAAAGGGTTCTTTGGGTTTGCCGGACACGGCGATGCGGTGGAGTACCGCAATGTCAAGATTCGTGAACTGTGAGTACGAGTGATCAAGAACTGTCGCATTGACGCCCCGGAATTAGCTGATTGATGGAAACCGTCACCCTCAAGATCGTAGATCACATCGCGACGCTGGTACTCAGTCGCCCCGCGGCACACAACGCACTCGATCGAACGCTGATCGAGGACTTGCAGCAAGTACTGTCCGATGTTCATCAAGAGAAGCGTGTGCAGGCGGTTGTGCTCACCGGTGCCGGCGAGTCGTTTTGCAGTGGCGTTGATCTGAAGTCGTTTGCGAACGTGCTCGACTTGGAAGAGATGGAGTCGACCCAGGAGTGGATCGAGGTCTGGCGTCGGCTCACCGAGCTTTGTGAAACGCTGCTGAGGTTTCCAAAACCCGTCGTGGCTGCCGTGGATGGCGTCGCCGCGGGAGCCGGACTCGCGATCGCGCTTGCTTGCGATCTGATGGTGATCTCGGATCGAGCGAAATTAATGGCGAATGCCGCCGAGCGAGGATTGATCGGAGGACTGACCGCGCCGCTCCTGTCGTTTCGATTTGGAACCGCGATCGCGTCTCGAATGTTGTTGACCGGTATGCCG
>JBCBOO010000238.1:0-10480 GCA_039821235.1 Planctomycetota bacterium | reverse complement strand
GTCTCACGATCTGGTAGCTGGAGTTGCTCCAGTTTTGAGGTGAAAGAACTTGCGTGTTGCTTTGCGGTCTGGAGTTGACTGGTTTGATCGAGCTGCCTCTCGTTGGTGGTTTCTCATCCATCGCGACTGGCAGGTTGTTGATTTCAACGAGTAGCTCCATTGCTTCCTTCTCAAACGATTCTTTCTCCGTTCCTTTGGCTTGGTGAATGAGCAACTGCGCACAGATGAGTTTCAGGTCCCACAATGAGTCGTCACGACGAATCGTCTGACGACAAATTGCGAGTGCGTCTTCGAGACCACCTCGACGGCAGGCCGATCGAATCATGCCGCCGAGTCGCTGGAGATCAGAAACGACGGCGAGACGTTCGTTGAACACTTCGTCGTAGGTGATCTCGCCCGTCTCCAGTTGCAGCTGCATCAATCGAAACTGGTTCTCCTGGGTCGTTGCAAGGTCGACGATGCGTTTCTGGTAGTCGGTCGCAGTTTCGAGGTCGTCGGCTGCGTCACACAACTGGACCATACGTCCCAGAAGTTCAAGGTCGCGTGGTGACTTGGCAAGCAGAGGCTCAAGGACCGTCATCGTAGCGCCGTAGTCTTGGATGGACTGGTGCGCCTCGGCGATCATCAATGCAGCGGCTCGATCGTTTTGTTCCCGTTGATTGATTTCCTCGATGCGGCCAATCAACGAATCAAATTCGCCTTTGCGTTCGTAGAGCGGTGCCAACACACGCATTCGGTCGATCTTGCCTTCGAGGCTAGACTCATAGGTGTAAGCCTGCCAGTAGAGCTCGATCGCCTCGTCGGTCCGAAAGACATCGGCAAAGTGCTGGGCGAGCATTTCGCGGGGAGAGTTATCGCGAGGTGCAACAACCATCGCCTGGCGCAGTGCCGTGACGGCGGCCTCGTCGCGACCGAGATCAAAGGCGGTGCGAGCATAGAACTGATAGGGGGCCGCGCTGGCAGGGTTGTTGTCGATGATCTTCTGACAGGTCGCAATCGCTGCGTCGGCATCGCCCATCCTGACTTGCAGTCGTGCAACTCGCTGGAGATTGTTGCTGCGATATCGGACTTCTGATTCGGCGAGACGCTCGAATAGTTGCACCGCATCGCCGAAGCGTGCTTGCTTTTCCGCCAGATCGGCGGCGATCGAAATCAAACTGAGATCGTCCGGCGTTTGTTCGAGAGCTTTCCGAATCGATCGTTCCGCGGCGAACAGGTCTCCATCCGCGTTGTGCATAAGCGCAAGCATTCTCAGGCGGTCAACGGTGGGTGGTTGATTCGCGAGTTCTTCGATCTGTTGCTTCAGTCCACCCGAAGCCTTGTAAACGGCGATCCGATCTCGAAGTAGCTGCGACCGTTCTTCGGGGGTTTCCGCCATCGGCGCGGCAAGATCAAGTCGCTCAAGGGCTTCGCTGTAGCGAGATGCTTCCACGAGCTTGGTCGCGTACCGAAGCTCTTGACCGAAGCTCAGGTCCAAACTCGATGCTTCCTTCCATGTTTGCAGCGAGAGGTCCTCTTGCTCGAACGTGTCCAAGACTTCCGCCAGTCTCACCAAGGTTTCACGGCTGCGTCGTTCACCTTCCGCGAGCGTCCGCCAGGTCTCGACGGCTTCCTCTTTCCGATCCAAAGTGAACAAGTACTCGCCCAGGTACTCGCGGTATTGCGGGGCAGACGGATCGAGTTCGATGGCTTTGCGGTACAACCGAATCGCATCTTCTTTCCGTTCGACCGCCCGCAAGCGATCGGCAATTTCGGACAGCATGACCGGATCGTCGGCACGCATTTCCGCCAGTTGCAACCAAACCTTGGACGCAGCATCGGTTCGCTTCTCTTCGGGAGCGTCGCCGTCGCGCAATAGCACGCTGCCCCAGCGGATGAAATAATCGGGATTGCTTGGATCAATCTGCGTGAGTTTTTCGAACTGCTCGGAAGCTTCGCTGATACTCGACTGGGCGATCAGCACATCGACCAGCGCGAGTCGGAGTGTTGCGTCATCGGGTGCTAATTCAATCGAGGACTCAAGCATCTCTTTCGCTTCGTTCAGCCTTCCCGCCGTGGAGAGCAGCTGCGCGAGTCGCGTGCGCAGTTCGATGTTCTCGGGATTCTTCCTCAATCGGCCTTCGTAGTACGTCGCTAATCCGTCGTAGTCGCCGGTGCTGAGAAACCCGGATTCGATCCGCGAACGAACATCCGAGTACAGCCAGCTGCCAGGACGCAGCCGTTCGAGGATGGCCTCCAATTGTTTGACAGCCGCTTGGCTCTGTCCCAATTCACGTTCCATTTCGGCGGCTTGAACCGCAAACGCAATCTGATCGCTTGGGTTTTTTGCTTTTCGGGCGAGTGATTCGTAGCGAAGTTTTGCATCCTGGTAGTTCCCTTCTTCGGCAAAAATTTTCGCGATACGACCGCCGACCTTCAGGTCACCGGGGAACAACTCCTCCAGCCGCTTCCAAACGCGGAGTGATTTTTCGCTCTGGCCCGCTCGGTTGTAGATGCGTCCGAGTTCGGTGAACATCGGCAACGCCTCGGCTCGCAGCGGGCCACGCTCGATCGCTCGTTCCATGGCCGCGGCGGCTTGCTCGGTCTTTCCCACCGCCAACAAGGCTCGGCCGAGGTGAAAACTGCAAGCCGCGTCGTCCTTACGGAGGTCCTCCGCGACCCTCAGTTCCTCAGCTGCTTCGGCAGCATTTCCGCGTTGCAATTGGACGAGTCCCCAAATCATCCTCCGAGCGCCGGCGGATGCATCATCGGTATCCGAAAGCAACTTCGCTTGCAATTCGTCGAGGGAGTCGTCTTGGACGTGAAAGCCGTAGACGCGATCCAGAGCCACTCCGGGCCGGGGCCGACGCAGTAGCACCTTCAAGTAACGCTCGGCGGTCACGCGTTTTTCGTCGGACGACTGTGCCGAACAACGATCGGGAAAGAAAGCCAGGCTCGCGATGGCCAGCATCACGGCGAGCGAAACGACCGGGGAACGAAGTCTCAGCGATCGGCGGAAAGGACGATCACCAATGGAAAAGGACGTGATTGACATGCTCACGAATTCACTCGGGTTGGAGACGGGATCCGTTCCCACCCATTATGGGGCAAGCGAAGCGCTCGCCGCACAGCGAATTCGTGTCAGCTAGAAAAGAAATCGGGCGATGTGATTGTCACCGCCCTTGCGATGGTCAAAGGGCCGGAACCGTTCACGGCTGAGAAACGGTCGCATTTTCCTTCTCGAATTTGGTAAATGTCCGGTAGCCAAAGATCGCGATGACGACGAAGCAAATCATTGGAAGGTAGAACGAATTTCGAACGCCCAATTGGTCAATGACCTGTCCCTGCATCAAGGGCAAGAGCGCTCCGCCGACGATGGCCATGATCAGCCCGGCAGAACCGAGTTTGGCTTCTTCCGGCGGCAATCCCTTGAGTGCGATTCCATAGATCGTCGGGAACATCAACGACATGCAAGCGGAGATGGCAACCAGACAGATGAGGCCGGATTTCGCCGAGAGCACGATCGCGCCCAGGGTCAATCCGATTGCAACGACCGCAAGCGTGGCGAGCAAGAGTCCGGGGCTAATGAACTTGAGCATAAACGTGCAGATGAAACGGCTGCAGAGGAAAATGACCATCGCAGCGATGTTCCACCCCTGTGCCTCCGATAGTGAAAGTCCGGCTAACTCCATTCCGTAGTGAATAATGAACGTCCAGCACGTGATTTGGGCGCCCACGTAAAAGGCCTGCGCGATCACGCCTTCATAGTAGTGCGGCCGAGCAATCAGTCGGGCTGCCAATGCCTTCATGGATGTGTCTTGTTCTTCGGCGGCGAAATCAGGCATCTTTGTGATCGCAAACAGAATCAAGAATCCGATCACGACACAAGCGATGACGACGTACGGTGTTCGAACAACGGCCAAGTCATGCTGTTGCATCTCCGCAAAGGCCTGGGGCTCGTTGGCCTTCATCGCAGCAAGACCTTTGCCGGTCGCCTCATCAAGTGTCCCGAATTCGGTCGTAAAATCGGGCAGCCCGTCGGGATACTCGCTTTCAACGAATTGAACCGCGGAGGCGTCCTTGTTCTCCATGGCTGAGCGAAACTCACCCACCTGAAGATTGGGAGCGATCACGGTCATCGCGATGAACATCCCGGACAGCGAGCCGATTGGGTTGAATGCCTGGGCCAAATTCAATCGTTGTGTCGCTGTCTCGGGAGGTCCCATCGCAAGGATGTAGGGATTGCAACTGGTCTCCAGGAATGCGAGACCAAACGTAAGCACATAGAAACCGATCAGAAAGATCCAAAAGTTCGCTGCCAAACTCGCCGGCACGCTCAACAAGGCCCCCAGTGCATAGAGAGCGAACCCGATCATGATCGCCGTCTTGTAAGAAAACTTGCGGATAAAGAGCGCCGCAGGGAGCGCCATCGTAAAGTAGCCGCCGTAGAAGGCGAACTGCACGAGAGAGCTCTGGGTGTTGCTGATCTGAAAGACGTCCTTGAAGACTTTCACCAAGGGGTTGGTGATGTCGTTGGCGAATCCCCACAGTGCGAAGCAACAGGTGGTCAAGATAAACGCCAACAGATACTGGCGTGGAACGACTTTTCCGGAGGCATCAGCGTCGTAATTTTCTGACATGAGCGAATCGTTGGGTGGGAGAGAGAAGAGAGAGTCGTGCTTCACACCGCTTTCGTTTGAACGGGGTTTGAAACGAAAGGGAGTCCGGTTCTAGCTCGCGACATAAGGGTATTGTGAATCAATCATGCCGGCGTCTTTCATGGCGGACCAAAATTTGTCCGGAAGACTCGTTTGCACAAGCGACACGTTTTCTTCGACGCGTGAGGCGCGACTGCTATTCAAGGCAATTGCGTCGACGCCGGGTGGCGACATCCCAAAGGACACGCATGCTTGAGCCGGTGACACGTTGTGGCTGCGGCAGACCGTTTCAAATTTTTCTCGGTAATGGATCAATTTCCGATCCGACTCGCAATTGCCGACGACTTCTCGATAGTCAAAGTGATTGCCGCCGGTGAGGAATCCCGAATGAAAGACCGCGGAATTGACGACACGGATCGAATCGCGGTGGCACTGTTCCACAAACGCGAGCACCTCGGGGGAATGCGTGTAGATGGTCAGACTGGTTGCCAACATGACCCAGTCGAGCGTGCATTGCTCACAAATTTCCTGGGAGACCCGCCAGTCTTTTGAACCGACCCCAATGGCAGTCACCCGGCCCGCTTCACGCAGTTCGCCGAGTGCTCGGTAGGCACCCAAAATGTCCTCCATTCGTTCCTCGCGTTCCTTGCTGGAGCATGCTGCGGCGAGGTATTCATCCGGATCGTGCACCGAGACCCACTGGGGAACATAGGGATCCAGCAGCTCGCAGCCCTGCTCGTAGCATCGAAGGATTCCGTCGTAACTGATGTCCTGGACCGCGTCGTATTTCAGGTTCACCCAAGCCCCCGGCTCAAAGGTGGGCTCCGGCGTTTTAAGTGGCACACGACGCCAACCCAGTTTGTTGCTGATCAAGACTTGATCGGGATCAATGTTCAGCGTCTTGAGCGACGCGGCCATCGATTCCAACGCAAGTCCGGCGCCATACTTGCCGGCCGAATCAGCGGCGACTTGTTTCCCGCAGCTTTGAAACCACTGCGCGACAATGCCTTGCTTGGTTTGGTCATCCAACTCTTGGAAAAGATTGCCGAGGGCGCTGGTTCCAAAAATAATGGGCGGGGGCTGGTTGCAGGAAACCCGCGCTTCGGTAGTCGATTCGAGTTTGGACGTCGAACCGTGGGCATGTGGACTCATCGTCACGGAATCCCTAGAGCTTGGGTTCAATCTTCAAAACATACGCGAACTCCGAAGGACGCTCGGACGGCAATTGCACGGTCAGACCTTCCTCGTCGCGGGTCCACTCCAACGCACTGCTTGTTCCGAGCATGGAGACGGATTCGATTTCTCCAAATGAATGCTCCGCGCCGACGGCTAAGGTCTTTACCGTGACGGAGTCACCTTTGGGCCATTTAAGCCCCGTGACGTAGAGCACTCCATCACGAGTCGTGAATCGGAGGTCTTCTGCGGTGAACGGCTTGTCCTTTGATTCGGACACGTGGCCGGTCGAAACTGACGTGGGACCCTCGCCAAACGTCTTCCAGTGGGTCGTCGAGTAAATCGCTTCCCCATTGATCGTGAGCCACCCGCCGATGGCCAGCAGGATTTCACGGTCCTCCTTCGGGATCGTACCATCCGCTCGGGGACCGACGTTCAGGAGCAAGCAACCGTTCTTGCTGACGATGTCGATCAAGTCATCGACCAAACGATCGGGTGTCTTGTAGCGTTGGTTTTCCGTGTAGCCCCAAGAGCTGGAACTGACCGCGGTGTCGGTTTGCCAGAACGGTTTACGAATCCCCGCCATCTTGGACCGCTCTTTGTCCAGGACGGCCGCCTTCTCTGGAAACGCCTTCCACTTGTAGTTGATAACACCGATGCCTTCGGGACGCTCGTTCGTGCGGTTGTAGTAATATGAGGCAAATCGCTGGAGGTGACTCGCAAACGGGTTGGTGAGGTGGTCGTCTTTCTGGAGTCCGGGCGTGATTCCAAAGTCGAACCAAAAGACGTCCGGCTGGTACTTGTCGACCAATTCACAAGAACGAGCGAGCCAATCATCTTTGAATTGCTCATCCTGGGGAACGAAGTTTTCTCTGTAGTTCCAAGCGTTGTCCTCGAAAAGAAACGGCATCGGTCGGCCGTACAAGTCGGCGTACTGTGGGTCCGCGTTATCAAACGATTCATCCCGCACATAGAACATCCAATTGAACGCTCGGTGGCTGCTCACACCGAACTTCAACCCGTTCCCGCGTACGGCTTCGGAAAGCTCCCCGATCACATCGCGTTTCGGTCCCCGATCGACCGCATTCCAACGCGTGAAATCGCAGTCGTACATGGGGAATCCATCATGGTGTTCGGCTACGGGAATCACATAGCGTGCGCCCGCATCTTTGAAGAGTTTTGCCCATCGTTTTGCATCAAACTTGTCCGCCTTAAATTTTGGGATGAAATCTTTGTAGCCAAACGTTTTTTGCGGACCATAAGTCTTCACGTGATGGTCGAAAAAGTTATCCCCACGCCGAGCCAGATCGATGTACATCTGACGCGGGTACCATTCACTGCCGAATGCCGGAACGCTGTACGCGCCCCAGTGGATGAAGATGCCGAACTTGGCATCCTTGTACCACTGAGGGATCTCGTATGACTCAAGTGATTCCCAGGAAGGTTCGAAGGGGCCGTCCTGAACCACCGCGTCGATGTTTTTGAGTGCGGGCGCGACCTTGGGATGAGGCGATAACGACGCAGCATCCTGTGCCTTCAGTGTGCCCGCTCCGAACAGCGCCGAAGCGAGGAGTGCTATCAGGGTCTTTCGAGGGATCATGGGAAGTGAAATCATGAAAAGTGGCTCGGTGGGTGGATGTTCGCGAGTACCGGAGACGCTCATTCCGGTAAGACTCAATCGAGGAACAAAGGGCGAAGGTGTCGCTCGTAGATGTTTTTGGTGACTTCACCGCCCACGATTTCCGCATTGGCTTTCAGCAGATCGGTGTAACGCTCGCCGTGCTTTGCTGCGACCTTAAAAGAAACGTGCAACAACTGTCGCATGTGAGCGTTGAACTCGTCGTGGGACTGGTCGTGCCGAATCGCGTTTGCAAGTTGGGGTCCTTCCCAAGCATTGACGATGTCCGCCGCCGGAAGTTTGCTTCGGTCGATATCGATAACGCTGGCATATGGGGCACAAAACTCATCCACATGCTCCAGTGCGTACGCGTAGATTTCTTTCGCGAGCGCCAAACCGTCACCGCCGGCTTCCGCCAATCCAATGATCTCTTCCAACCAAGTGGTGCCCGCCGTTTTCAAATGCAAGCCGGCGCCGGTTCGTTCCAGGCATCGACGAATGATGGGATAAAGGCTGAATTTATCGCTGCCACTGTGAACACTCAGCTTCAATGTCGCTGGCAAGCCATACTCTTTCACGGCATGAGCGATCACGGCGACGTCGTCATTGAATTCCTTTTCGAATTGCTCCAAGTCGCCGACGTAGTCCACGCCTTTGTTAAATCGCCCGGTGAATTTGGGTGCAATCGTTTGGACTGGAATCTGCTCCTCTGCGATCGCTGCGAGAATGATCAACAGTTCGGGCGGCGTTTGCGGCTGGTCCGTCTCATCCATGGAGACTTCCGTGATCAGCGTGTCTTCGCCTTTGCTCGCGGCAATGTGACGGTAGATCTCACCGGCTTCCTTCACAGCGAGCAGGTACTTTTCCGCCACCGCGCGTAGTTCTTCGGCGGTGATTTCGATCGGCGCCGAGAGTCCTTCGAGTTCCAGCTTGCCGATCAATTCAGGATGCTTCGAAACGAACGCTTCAATCTGCTCCACCGAAGCTGCTTTCCCGATCGAATCGGCTACATCAATCGTGAAGAAGTCGCTGCAAGTCAGGAACGGTTCGACGGTCGCGAGCTGGATATGGTCGGCATCCACGTGCCAAGACTTCTCCCACCCCATCTCTTTCACGGCAAGTTCGGCAGCATCAAAAACGCTTTGTGGAACTGAACCGACGAACGAATGCTCGCGATTGGATTTGTTCCAAACCGGTGTGACATCCACGCCATCCTCGGACAACTTGACGAAGGCTTTGAGTTGTGCGGCGGCCTGGTGGGCGAATCGATCGCCAACGCCAAAAGTGAATCGTTCAATGGGGAGCATCGTTTCCTCGGTTGGTTGATAATGGGGAGGGAGTTTTGAGGGACACCATGCCCGCGGTTCGTGTCGCTTGCCACGTCAGCGGGATTTGGATTCGTCCCGGTTAACGAGTTTGGAGGGTGCGAATCCGTAAACCCTCTTGAAAGCACGCGAAAATTGAAAGGGGTCGGCAAAGCCCATTTGTCTCGCAATGTCCTGCACTTTGAGACGCTCGTGCATCAATAATTCCGCGGCGTGATTCATTCGTAAACGCAGCAAGAACTGATAAGCACCGGTCGAGGAATACTTCTTGAAGAGTCTTGAGACATAGACTGGTGTGACATCGCATTCCTCGGCAACCTGTTCAATGGAGGTCGTCCGGAGGTAGTTGTTTTCGATATGTCGACGAATGCTCTCGTAAGTCCGGTAGGCTTTTGGAATCCGCTGCTCACCGGAAGCAAGTCTGCGTTGCTTGATTTTCAGGAGAAGCACCCTTGAAAGCAGCTGGCAGATTTCCGGCGTCAACTCGGTTCCTTCGCGTGCTTCGCGCTCGATCGAATCCCAAAGGTCGGTGATTTCTCCAATGCTCCCGGTGACGATGGGCTCACCCGAGAGCAATCCTGCGTCCGTCAGAATCCGTTTTGCGTCGTGGCCGTGGAGATCGAGGTAGTACTTCCGCATCCCTGCCTGAGTCCGGTTCACGATCCGGTGGGGGATGCCGGGGCCATAAGCGAAGGTCGATCCGGCAGTCAAACGAAACGTGCGTTGACCAAGTGTCAGCCCACCATCGCCTTCTGCGACTAATTCGACGCCAAAAAATGGAAAGTCGGATCTCTCCACCACATAGTCAGGGCTTGTGCGCTCCACGCCGCCGCAAACGACGGCGAGTTGGACGTCCGGAGGCGGATCCAAGTTTAAATAAAATCGCTTCGACTCTCGCGTTTGCTGCGAAATGAAGTCGGGTTCGTTAGACACGGTTGGCTGCTCTGCTGCGGCGAATGGGGCTTCTCACCTCCGGCAACAGAATCAGCAACTGGTAAGCGGAAGGCAAGGGACTAAAGCCAATATGTTTAAGAATGCACATGTGCGTTTTTGTTTGGCTATTTGGCTAAGTGGACTTGCGGCTATCTTTCTCACCGTGGCAACGCCTAACGCCGCCTGAACTTCCTGCTCGGCAACTTATCGAGTGTGACCTAAAGTTGTTTCTGACAGCACTCACAGGAAGCTCCGCCGCATGTCCTTCATTTCTTCTCACAGGGTTTCGAAAATGCATCCACGCACCAAAGCAAGGCAGGGTTTTACCCTCGTTGAGCTACTCGTCGTCATTGCCATCATTGGCATTTTGGTCGGGCTCTTGCTCCCGGCCGTCCAAGCTGCTCGAGAAGCTGCTCGCCGTATGAGCTGTAGCAACAACTTCAAGCAAATCGGCTTGGCAATCCACAACTACCACTCCGCCTACAAGCAAATGCCGGTTCATGGCGGCGGAACCGTCGACCCGATCACGCAACACATTTGGCGACCGTCCGAAGTATCCAACGTCGGACGATTGAGCTACTTGGTCGGCCTGACTCCGTTTATGGAGCAGCAAGCCATTTGGGAAAACATCTCCAACCCGTTGAATGTCGACTCCCAAGGCAACCAGCCGCCGAACGCCAGTGGCAACGGTGGTGCACAAGCGCTTCGCAACGGTGGGCCTTTCCCACCCATGGGGCCAACTCCTGACGAGATTCTTTACACGCCATGGGCTACCGAAATCCCAACACTTCGTT
>JBCBOO010000237.1:0-10490 GCA_039821235.1 Planctomycetota bacterium | reverse complement strand
GGTTCGCCACCAAGCGAAAAGGATTCGACCGCCAGTGCGCCCAAACCGACGCTCGGTCCCAGCATCGAAATCCCACCCGGCCCCATCGGTTTCCAAGGATCTCGTGACGAGCCCTGGCGTCCGGTGGAACCTGAGACCATCCAAGCATCGGGAATCAACGAGTCCGTACTGGAAGCCATTCTCTACCGGTACTTGCTCACCGCCGGTGAGGCCTCCGGGCGGGGAATGGCTGACCAGGTCAAGCTTCCGTTTCGATTGATCGAGCCGATTCTCGTGCGGCTCAAAATGGAACAAAACATCGCCTACCGCGATTCGACCGCCACAAACGATTACATCTATGTTTTAACGGAGTCCGGCCGGCACATCGCCCGCAACCACAACTCCGACTGCACGTACTTCGGCGCCTGCCCGGTGCGACTGGTCGACTACATCGAAAGCGTCAAGTACCAAACCATTGAAGGTCAGTACCCCAAGAAAGCCGACTTGGTCCGTGCCTTCTCGGATCTCTTGATCAATCCGAAGATGCTCAATCGGCTGGGCCCCGCGATCGCGAGCGGCCGAGGAATGTTCCTGTTCGGATTCCCCGGCAACGGCAAGACATCGATCGCTGAACGAGTCACCGGGGCCTTCGGAAAGCACATCTGGATTCCGCGGAGCGTGGATATCGACGGAGATGTTCTACGCATCTACGACCCGATGAACCACGAATTGGACATGCCGGAAGAGTCCAGCGGGTTGCTGGATGTGGGCGGCTATGACAAGCGTTGGGTCCGGATTCTGCGACCGACGATCATCGCCGGTGGTGAATTGACAATGAGCATGCTGGAGGTGCTCTGCAATCCAGATTCCAACATCAGCGAGTCCCCCCTGCAGCTGAAAAGCAATTGCGGAACACTGGTAATCGATGACTTCGGACGCCAGAAAATGCGAGTGGATGAACTGCTCAATCGCTGGATTGTTCCGCTGGAAAAACGCTATGACTTCTTGAACATGGCAAGTGGCAAAAAGATCCAGGTCCCGTTCGATCAGCTGGTCATCTTTAGCACGAACCTGGAGCCCAAGGACCTCGTCGATGACGCGTTCCTCCGGCGGATCCCGTACAAAATCGAAGTCGAGAATCCACCCGAACAGGATTTCCGAAAGCTGTTCGAGATCATGTGCCGGGTCGTCAAAATGCCCTACAACCCGGAAGCAATCGACTACCTGATCAAGACGCATTACCTTCCGATCAAGCGACCGTTTCGAAACTGCCAGCCGCGTGACTTGCTGCTCCAGGTCCGCAACTATTGCCTCTACAACGATCTGCAAGTCGAACTCAAGGAAGAGTACTTTGACTTCGCCTGCGAGAACTACTTCTCGGTGATGTAGCGAAATTCGGGCTGCGGGTCCAACGAGGTTTCGCCCCATGATTCTCGCGGTATTTTTAGCCCTGTACGGTTCGGCACCGGGTCGATACACTCTGGGGCTCGATTCGAAACGACTAAAAGCACGTTCCTTACACAATCATCATGTACGCCATTATCGTTGACGGTGGTCGCCAATACCGTGTTGAACCCGGCATGGAAGTAGACTTGGACTACCGAGACACTCCCGCCGGAGAAAGTTTGACTTTTGACAAGGTCCTGGCCGTCAAGGGCGACTCAGGGCTGACGCTCGGAGCTCCCACCGTTGACGGTGCCTCTGTCACTGCGTCGGTGGTCGGCCCCAAACAGGGCAAGAAGATTTACGTGCAGAAATTTCGGCGACGTAAGCACAGCAAGAAACGCACCGGGCACCGCCAACTGCACACCCGTGTGAAGATCACGGACATTGCCGGCGTCTAGCTAATCGCCACCCCATGCCTCGCGGGCGCGGTCCGCTGGGCGGGGTGCCTTTTCAATCGCTGACGGGACATCACAATGCCTTCCAGCCGGCTCTCTGACTATGAGCTGGGTGACATTCTGGGCGTTGGGACCGTCGGAACGATTTATCTCGCCCGAGACAAGCGATCGGGGCGAGACGTCGCGCTCAAGAAGCTGCATCCAAAAGTCAGTCAAAACACGCTGATCCGCGCGCGGTTCAAGCGTGAGATGACGATCCTGGAACGGTTGCGTCATCCGAACATCGTCGCCTACCTGGACGGCGGCCGCTGTGAGGATCAGTCGCTTTTCTATTGCATGGAAGTCGTCCACGGCGGAACCGTGGATGATCTTATCCTCGCCGGAGGTCCGTTGCCTTGGCAGGCCGTCGTCGACGTCTCGCGCCAGATCTGTAGTGCGCTCCAGTTCGCGCACAATCACGGGATCGTCCACCGTGATCTCAAGCCGAGCAACCTCTTTTTGACGCGGGATGGCAACGTCAAGCTCGGTGACTTTGGGATTGCACGTGACTTGACCGCCGGCGACTTGACCGCTGGCGGAATCACCGTTGGCACGCATGCCTACATGGCGCCCGAACAGATTACCGGTGACCAAAACCTGTCCGGTAAGGCGGATCTCTACGCACTCGGCTGTTGCATGTTCGAGATGCTGACGGCGCGAAAGGTGTTTCTGGGTGAAAACTACGCGCAGTTGTTTGATCAGCACCTCAAAGAAACACCTCCCTCGGTGCGGCAGTTCTGCGACTGCCCGGAGACGCTGGACCAGACGATTCTTCAACTGCTCGAGAAATCGCCGGAGCAACGTCCATTCAATGCCCGCCAGGTGCAAGCGGTCATGCTGGAAACCGGTCGGCGTTTCCATGCCGATCAAGGCGGTACGAATGAGGACCCGTCACAGCATCAATTCGAAGAAGGGCGCGAGGCACTGGTCGAGCGGATTGAAACACGACTCACACCGCAGACTCGTGAAGTCAGCGGCAAACGATTCGCAATCACGCTTCTCGTGCTCGCGCTCGTCGTCTTGGCACTGATCGCCGCTTCAACCCGGTAGCCCAACCGTAGTGGACCGCTCCGCCGGTCCAATTTGATTGCCTTCCGCGAGAGTTAGCGTTTGAACATGCGGCCGAACCCGAATTTGACGATGTCCATCATGTCAAAATCGCCGTCGCCATCCTGGTCCAGCATGCGTCCAAGGAAGCTCCCGGTGGCCGAGTCTGACTCGACCGATTTTCGTTCACTTTGAAGGAGATCTCCCAGGCCGCCGGCGGAGAGGTCTTCCTGACGTTGCTTTTTCCCGAGTGCTCCCATCAACAGCGGAGCAAGCATCGCCATCAGTTTCATTGACTGACCCGAGTTCAATCCGCTGACCTGACTGACGCCTTGTTCGACCCGATCTCGACGCTTACCGAGCAAGTGGTCGAGGATGGCCCCGCCGCTAACGGTCTTGCTGGAAAGCCCCGGTTGGTCGACCGGATCATCGCCCGGACCGAAGAATGATCCCAAATGATCGAGCAACGAACCGTCATGATCGCGCTGAAGGGCCTGATGCAACTGCTGCTGCTTGGAGGGGTCAGAGGCATTGCGAGTCAAAGCGCCGACCAACGTTGGCAGGGCGGCGCTGATCGCCTTTTGCGTTTGGGATCGATCGGTGCCAAGCGACTCGCTGATCCGATCAACATTATCGTCACTGAGATACGAACCAACGACATCAAGCAATTGCGACATGAGCACTTCCGGTGACTTCGAGACGAGTGGGATGGCACGGCTCGAAGTATACGTGAAATTCACGCCGCCCCCAGAGCAGCGAGCGTGCAATCAATAACGGGTGATCGTCTCGTGCAAATTCAGCAGCACCCGGCAGACCTGCGCGAGTGCCGCCAACTCGGCCGCGTTTTCGCTGTCCGGTTGCGGTTGCAAACCCACGCGAAGCGCCGCCAGGGCATCGGCGGGTTCATTTCGAAAGTACTCGAGCTGTGAATCGAACAACTGCGTGAGGTGCCGCTGCTCGTCTTCCGTTGGCGGACGTGCCAGTGCGAGTCGGAAGCCGAGTTCTAACTGACCGCGCAGTGAATCCTCTTCTGATTCAGCTTGCAATCGCTTTGCCATCGCCACAGAGGCTTCCACGAACTGCGGATCATTGAGCAGCGTGAGCGCTTGCTGGGGACTGTTGGACAACGATCGATCCGCGGTGCACTCGTCGCGTGACGGAGCATCAAAGTTAACGAGCATCGGATGCAAGAAAGTTCGCTGCCAATGCATGTAAACACTTCGGCGGTATTGCCGAGAATCCGTCGTCGACTGGTACCTTCGATTGGGAAACTGAAGGTTGGAGTAATGCCCATCAGGCTGGTAGGGGAATACGCTGGAGCCACCGACAAAGCCAGCTCGCAAGAGCCCTGATATCGCGAGGGCATTGTCGCGAACGACTTCCGCCTCCAGTCGACGGGGTGCTTGCTGAGCCAACAGTCGGTTATAGGGATCGATGTCAGCCAGATCGGGGCGCACGCCTGCCGCTTGACGATAGGTTCGGCTGTGCACGATTTGACGAACCAAGTGCTTCACGTCCCAACCACTCTGGACAAACTCGGATGCCAACCAGTCGAGTAGCATCGGATGACTCGGCCATTCTCCCTGATTCCCGAGGTCGTCGAGCTTTCCCGAAAGACCGGCGCCGAAGAACTGCTTCCACAGCCGGTTTGTGAAGTGACGCGACGTGAGTGGGTTGTCAGGAGACACCAACCAGTTCGCCAAATCCAGTCGCGTCAGGCGACGTGACGATTCGAATTCCTCACCCGGCAGAAACTCTGGAAAGCTTGGTGGTGCCGGTTCACCGGAGGTGTCTTGCCAGTTGCCACGCGGCAAAACGCGGCTGTCGGGAACCTGATCGTTTGGCAACTGTTGAACGACCAAGGTCATTGTCTTGCCACTTTTGAGGTCCAAAATTTTGGAGCGGTATTGCTGATTCGCTTGCGTCTGTTCGTGAACAGCTTTGGTTGAACGATCGAAAGCCGCGATCAGGTGAGCGGATTGTGCTTCGGAGCGTTCGCCAGCTGATGCCGTAAGTGCCTCGGAGAGGCCTTCCTCAGCGAACTCCCATCCGGCAATCGCATGGCCGAGCGGCGTGAACGAAAATCGGAGTCGTCCGACGTCGCTGCTGGTCACCGTCAACTCAAGCTGTTCGTTCTCGCCAAGCGCCAGTGGCTGTTCGAAGTGGAAGATCGCCGTGTGGGGCAGTTGCTGTTCATTGGTCGGCAATTGCCACCGGTCAGGACCGCTGCGCCAAGTCTTTTTGATTTCTCGCGGCGGACGACCGTTGGAATAGCTCTCCGGAACGTTTCGGTCCGCTTCCGCCCAGGCAATCTTCCACTCCCGTGCGGATTCGGGCACGACTTCGGCGGGGACTTTGACCGACGTGGACGGCCGTGGTGTTTTTGGCTTGACGGAATAAAGCTCCCGCCGATTTTCGTCCAGCAGCACCAGCCGGCACTGATCTAAACGTTGTTGATAATCCCCATCGGTGCGATTCCAGAGCACGATCTCCTGGACGTCGCACGCAAGCCCCAAGTCGACTTCCCACCAGGGTCCGTTTTCTTTGCCGCTCGTATGCGTCGTCGATTTGGCGTCGTGATAACGACCATCGGTGTTCCCATCAATTGCGAGCTTCGCCGGCCCCGATGAGTACTCGGAAGAGTGCCTTGCGGTACCCGAGAGCGCGAGATTGGTGCGCTCACCGTTTTCGTCGCTGCCGAACACTTGCAGTTCGGCAAGCGACAGGATCTTTTGACTCTTGTGCGCTTCAACGCGAACAAAGCGGGGCCGATTGGGAACCATCACGGGATCGCCCGATTCCAACTCCACCACGCGCGCCTTCAACTGCAAGGAAAACCGCCCGTCCTCGGATCGACCGACGTTACCCGCATGGGTTTCATCGGGTAACGCCTCAAGACGCAGCGCAACCCATGGAAGCGCATCGGGGTTTTCGGGTGCAGAGACCCCAAAGGTGAGCGTCTCTCCGCCGACCGGCTTACCTTTCAGAAGGACACTTCCATCGGCGAGCGTTTCTAGCTCGGTCGCTCCACTGGAAGTCATCCGCTCGGGGACGGTACTGGCAAAACCCGTGGGATGCTGACGCAGAAACCCAAGCAGCCGGCGTTCCCATACTCGGTAGTTATCCGTTTGCTGAACCTGCGTGCCCATTTGTGACGCGGCCGCCAAATCTCGTTCGCGGCAGAGGAAGCGGATTTCTTTGCTTACCGCCTCGCTGTCGACCCGCATCTCTGGCGGAAACGGATAGTTGTTGTTGAACCCGCGCAGGTCGGGGTTGGGCGTGTACCCGTAGTTGCTGTAGACACCCCACTGGCGGATGTCATCAAAGAATGCGCCGAACGAGTAGAAGTCTTTGATGGAGAAGGGGTCGTATTTGTGGTTGTGACACTCACAGCAGGCCAGCGTTGAACCGAGAAACGCGGTCCCGAGCGTACGCACACGGTCGGCTTTGTATTTCGCCAAGTACTCACCGGGCTGCGCACCGCCTTCGCGGGTCACCATGTTGAGCCGCAGCATCCCCGACGCGGTCAATTGTTCCTCTGTCGGATTGGGGAGCAGATCGCCAGCGAGCTGTTCGCGGGTGAATTGATCAAACGGCTTGTTTTGGTTGAACGAATCGATAACGTACGTTCGGTACGGGGCGTTGCGAAGGTTTTGGTCACCGTGATAGCCCACCGTGTCGGCAAATCGAACGGCATCCAGCCAGGGACTCGCCATTCGTTCGCCGAAGTGCTTCGATGCAAGCAGTCGTTCGACCTGCTTCTTGTAGGCATCCTGCGAATCATCATCCAGAAAGTTCTGCAGCTGTTCGGGCGTCGGCGGCAAACCGAT
Organism: Planctomycetota bacterium; assembly: GCA_039821235.1. GTDB lineage: Bacteria > Planctomycetota > Planctomycetia > Pirellulales > Pirellulaceae > Stieleria. The sequence continues at coordinate 3,754 of JBCBOO010000237.1, read as the reverse complement.
CAGATCCAAACTCAGGCGGCGCAACAATGTCGCCCGATTGGCCAAAGGACTCGGCGCAATGCCTTCCGCCTGCAAACGTGCAAGCACGAAGGCGTCGATGGGGTTGGCAACGGCTTCGCTTTTAGCCACCGCCGGTGGTTCGGTGCGACGCACCGGAGCGTAAGACCAGTGCTCTTCGTATTCCGCGCCCTGCTCGATCCATTTTCGAAACAACGCCTTTTCATACGCGCTTAGTTGATGACGAAAGTCGCCCGGCGGCATCTGTTCTCCGGCGCCCTGATCAATCAAACGAAGATAAACTTCGGATTCCATCGGCTTGCCGGGGACGATTCCAAATTGCTCGTCATCCGACGGAAGTGCGCTCGTCGCCGACTCCGATGAGTCAATGCGAAAGCCACTTTCGTTGTCCTCTTCGTCCGGACCGTGGCAGGCGAAACAAGTGTTACTCATCACCGGCCGGATGTGCGCGTTGAAGCTCACTTGATCCGGTAGTCGGTTCTCGAGGGATTCGCCCGTGATCGCTTTAGCACTTCCTGTCTTGGCATCCACATCGGACGCTTTGGACCCGGGGCATAAGGTTGCGAACCCGAAGCACAGCAATCCCAACGCAAAAATTGGTTTGTGAGTCGTCATCGTTTGTTTTCCTTCACTCGTTTACGCGATGATGTCGTGGACGACGCGACTCGGCTCGACGCCGGTCAACTTGAGATCCAAACCCTGGAACTGCACACGCAGTTTTTCATGGTCGACGCCAAACAGGTGCAACATGGTGGCATGTAAGTCGTGTACTGACACGACGTTTTCGACACTTCGGTAACCCAGTTCATCGGTGGCACCATAAGTCATCCCGCCCTTCACACCACCGCCAGCCATCCAAAGACTGAACGCGTTGATGTGATGGTCTCGACCACTGCCCTGGGCCATTGGAGTTCTTCCGAACTCTCCGCCCCAAATGACCAGCGTGTCGTCGAGCATGCCGCGTTGTCTTAGGTCGGCCAGTAAAGCCGCCGTCGGACCGTCGGTGGCTTTCGCACTGGTCGTGAAGTTGGGAATCAAACCACTGTGGTGATCCCAAGCACGATGGTACAGCTGGACGAAGCGAACGCCCCGTTCCAAAAGCCGTCGAGCGAGGAGGCAGTTGGACGCGTAAGAACCGTCACCGGGTCGTTTGACCCCGTACGCTTCGAGCGTCTCGGCGGACTCTTGACTCATGTCGGTCAGATCGGGAACCGCCGATTGCATTTTGAACGCCATCTCGTACTGCGAGATCCGCGTGTCAATCTCGGGATCATGATGTCGCGTGGCCAGCATACGATTGAGTCGTTGGATTTCATCGATGACTTGCCGCTGCGTGGATTGGCAGACGCCGTCGGGATTCCCGATATAGTGCACCGGTGCGCCGCTGGACTGGAACGCGACGCCTTGGAATTTGCTCGGCAGAAACCCTGCACTCCATTGGCGAGCCGAGACTGGTTGGGCCCCAGGCCCCGAGGAGGTCATCACGACGTAGCCGGGCAAGTTGTCGGTCTCCGCCCCAAGACCATAAAGCAACCAAGACCCCATGCAGGGTCGGCCCTTGATGATCGAACCGCTATTCATGAACGCGTGCGCGGTGTCATGATTGATCTGCTCGGTGGTCATGCTGCGGATGACACACATCTCATCGGCGAGGGCTCCGGTCCGCGGGAAGAGCTCGGACATTTCCGTCCCGCATTCGCCCCACTTCTTGAACTTGACGAACGACTTTCTCGCTTTCAGTTCGGCCCCCTGGAGCTGGGCAAGTTGTTGCCCCTCGGTGAACGAAGTCGGGAACGGTTTACCATCCAAACGATCAAGTTCAGGCTTCGGATCCAACGACTCCAAATGCGACGGACCGCCGGCCATACAAAGATGGACAATTCGCTTCGCTTTGGGAGCATGGGTCGGGAACCCGGACTTCGGTGGCCAAGGATGCCCCTTCGATCCGGTCGCAGGATCAGCCGCAGAAGCAGATCCGCCCATCAGCGACGCCAGTGCGAAGGAGCCGATGCCGGCAAACGAATTGGAAAGGAACGTCCGGCGCGCCCAGTCGGTGCGTGGATCAACCATCAAGCTTGGTCCTTTTCGATCCCAATCTCGGTGACATCACTCGAGCATTGGAATGGGGAGAATGGGGGTGGGATGAGGCGGGGGAAAGTGGTAGGGCAGTATAGCTGCTGCACAACCGTGGCGAGCCAGTCGAAGAAACAGCCGCTCTAAGCAACTTTTGTGGCATTTCCATGCAAAGTTCGAGTGAACTCAATCGATCGCGATCGCGCTAGCGCGGCTCCGTGCGATAAGACGCTGGAACGACCACTACGACGCTCGCTTTTGCGGCGGTGGGTCATGACCGCCCGGATGAAACGGGTGGCATTTCAGAATCCGCCGCACTGCATAGAAGCAGCCGCGAAGAGCGCCGCGATTGCGTATCGCCTCCAGCGCGTACTGGCTGCACGATGGTGTGAACCGGCACCGAGGCGCAAAAAGAGGGCTGATCCGAGTTTGATAAAAACGGATCAGCCCGATCAGAATTCGTCCTGGGAGTCGAAAGAGCTGCAAATCGACTTCACCCTGGCAACGTGGTTAGGCATGGCCTGCCGCGGTTGTCCGCTTCCGATAGGGCCCGGAGGGCCGAAAGCCCTTTGCCGTGGGGCTCACCCGAGCTCGCCCCACGCACAACGTTGGTGCGGACAAAGCATTAGGCCTGGAACGAGCTGCCGCAACCGCAGGATTTGACCGCGTTGGGGTTCTCGAACGTGAAGCCCTGCTTTTCGAGGCTTTCATACCAATCGACGGTCGTTCCATCGAGGTAAAGAGCACTTTTTTTGTCGACGACGACGGCCACACCATGACACTCGTATTTCGAGTCAGCCTTCTCGTCGAAGCTGTCGTCAAAATTCAGGGTGTAGTTGAAGCCACTGCAGCCGCCACCGGCGACTCCAATTCGCAGGACCATTTCTTCGCCAAAGTCGTGCTCGGTGCGAAACCGCTGGACTTCTTGTGCAGCCCGCTCGCTCAATTTGATCGCCATTTCCGGTGTCACCTCTCGGGTCTTCGACCGCGTTTGCTGTAATCATGTCCGTCGGACGCCTTTTGGATACCGCATGGCGAGCCGACCACTTAACAGTCATAGTATTCTACACAGTCCCCTGATCGACAAGTGTTTCGACGGCCAACTCCCTCGCAAGGCCGCAATTCCCCCACCCCTGAGAACGTATGCGCCGCATTGGCACTCTGACCGACGCCGGACAGGCACGCCGGTTTTCCGATTACCTGCTGACGCTCTCGATCCAGTGTTCCGTGGATATCGTTGAAGCCTTGGCGGAAAGCGGCGAAACGGAGACTCAATGCGATCTCTGGATTCGAGATGAAGCGGATGTTGACCAGGCTCGGAAGGAATTGCAGGCATTTCACAGCGACCCTGACGCCGCCAAATACCAGGTCGAAAGCGATGCCGAAAAACTGCGGAAAGAAGCAGAGGCAGAAGATAAACGACGGAAGTCCTTTCAGCAGAAAGTGAAACACCGCCCCGCCTCAGGAGGGGGACTGTTGGCCGGGCTCTCGATCAAGCAACAAGCTATCCCCGTCGTGATCGCTGTCATCGCTTCCTTGATCCTCCTCGTCGTCATCATCACGTTCCTGAAATGGATGATGATCATCTGGGGGATCTTGAGGTTCCTTCGGCATGGAGTCTAGTCCGGCCCCCGTGCCACGGGAATGATCGTCCAGAAGCCTG
>JBCBOO010000236.1:0-10570 GCA_039821235.1 Planctomycetota bacterium | reverse complement strand
CAAACGAGCGACGAGGAAACCTCGTGCTTTCTCGTCGTGCCATTTTGGAACGAGAACGAGAAGAGAAGCGTGCCGAGCAACTCGAAAAGATCGAAGTCGGCGAAATCGTCGATGGAGTCGTCCAGTCGGTCAAGGACTTTGGTGCTTTCGTCGATCTCGGCGCACTTCAAGGTTTGGTTCACATCAGCAAACTCAGTTGGGATCGCGTCAAGCATCCCAGCGAAGTCCTTGAGGTCGGCCAAAAGGTCCAAGTCAAGATCGATAAGATTGATAAGGAATCGGGCAAGATCGGTTTGTCCTATCGGGACACACTCGAGAATCCCTGGGATGCTGCCGAAGCCGAATTTGCGATCGGGACAGTTCATCGGGGAGCAGTTTCACGAATCGCTTCGTTCGGCGCCTTCGTTCGACTCGGTGCCGGTGTTGAGGGATTGGTTCACGTCAGCGAGCTCGCCCATCACCGAGTCTCGAAAATTGATGCCTTTGTCAGCGAAGGGCAAGAAGTCGACGTCAAGGTGTTATCGTTCGATCGCGACAGCCAGAAGATCGGTTTGTCGATGAAAGCCGCGCAGAAGCTGGCTGACGATGCAGCGAAACCGGCGGTTGAACAAGTCGAAGAACCCCAGCGTGAAGTCGCAATCAAACCCAGCCACGAAGGACCACTCAAGGGTGGCAACAATCGTGAGACGGGCGGCGAGAAGTTCGGCCTCCGCTGGTGACCGAGTGATTTGTCAAGGACCGGGCGCTGGCTAACCACTCGCGGAGAGTTACAGCGTAGCGAGTTGTTGCGTGAAATCGAATTGCAGGTCGGCATGCACTTTTGCAATTGCCTTGTCAATTTTTTTCAGCTGGCTGTTATAGAGGTTTGAGCTGACGCGGCAGCCCCCGAATGTGATGCGTTTCTCTTTGATCCGGCGGCAAAAATGGATGCGTACTTGAAGCTCCGTTTCTTTGTCGCCGGAAAATCGCAGTGACTTGTCCATCCAGCGGATGACCTTCCGTAGTGTTTTCTTATGGATTCGGCCGGGAGTGATCAGCAACGCGTCCAGCTCTTCGCAAAGTGCTGCTGCGTAACCGACTTCGTCATTGGCTTTCATCAAGAGATACGTCAGTAGCTCTTTGCACTCCACTTTAAACTTGGCCATACGAACGCAAACGTTGATCAGTTCTTCGCGATCCAACTCGGCAAGTTCCTTTTTGAGTTGACTGATTGTCGCGGCTTTTTTCATCTGATTTTCAACTTTGGAAACTGCGTCGGCAGAACGGCAAGTTGACCGCATCGTAAGGATCTCGCGGAGCAATCAGAAGGCCAAGCTGTCAGCCTGTCACATTTGATTAGACAGACGAAAAGTCCAGTCCATCTGGGTTTTTTAGTGGGTGCAATCGTTCGAGGTTGCCAAAGTGCCGCTCGGGCTCGGCAAAGGGGACTCGGGAAAAACGTTGTCACAACGGTTGATTGCTGCCTTCGGTCGCTCGCCCTGTTCGAGCGAAGCGAGTGGGCGACCGATGGCTGGTGTAGACGAGGGGAAGCAGCTGGCTTTGTTGGAGAGGTCGAAGAGAGCGGATCGCTTTTCGACGGCCCACGAAACAGCCTAATTCAGGGACTTGATCTTCAAGTTTCTCCAGCGGACTTCGTAAGGGCCGCTCCCTTTCTTGATTCCGTGAACTTGAAGTCCGATGAGGCCTTTGGGGTGCGTTTCGAAGATCTCTTCGTCCGTCAGATCCGCGATCATTTTGTCATTGATCCAGACTTTGATGTTCGCACCCATGGCGAGAACTCGATACTGGTTCCAGTCGTCGTTCTTAAAGATGTCATGCTGTTTGACATTTTTGTCGTCTGACTTGGGTTCGGGTGAAAGCCATCCACGTCCCGTCGCTTCGCCATAGATATAGCCGGCTTGTCCAGGTCCCGTTTCAATTTCGACCTGAGGGCCGAAGAGTCGTCCCCCGTGAGCGCCGTCTTTCAATTTGGACCGAATCTGCACGCCTGAGTTCAGCCCTTTGTCTACTTTGACTTCGAAAGTGAATTCGAAATTGCCGTACTCGTCCGGCGCGCAAAGGAATGAGTTGGGGCTTCCTTCGGCCGTTTTACCAAGAATGACCCCACCGTCCTCGATTTCGTACGTCGCAAACCCGCTCTTGATCGACCAGGAATCAATGCTCTTTCCATCAAAAAGTGATTTCCATTCCTCCGCCGAACAGGGTTGCTGATGAGCAACGAGTGAGACCGTCAGGAGGAATATCGCAGGGGAAGCAAATCGGCACAAGGAATTCATGGTGACACCGGTGGGAAGGAGGAGTGTGGGAAGAATCTCGGGACGGATTTTAGCAGTAATAACCAGTCAACGTGTTCGCATGTCGAACGATACGCTGGTGCAGTGGATAAACTAGCCCGCGTTCACGAACGCCGACTCTAGAAATCCCAAGGTAAGTCCATGCCAGAAGTCCCCGACGTGCAATCGTGGTCAAGCTGGCTTGCGAAACGATTCCCAAGCATGCTGGCGACATTTCAACACGTTGTCGTTGAGGGTGACGCGTGGATTCCGAGTGCCGAAGACAAAGACGCGGCGTGGCAGATCTACGTCGAATTCCGAACCCAGGAATTCGCCAATTTCCTTCGCCAACCAACCAACGCTGACGAGCAGGCGGAGTTGGCGAGATTCTTGACCGCGATTCGGGAAGTGCAGAAAGAGCATGGCCATCATGCATTCGTGACGGCTTCGCTGACAAACGCCTTCCTGCACTCGGCGGTCTTCCCATTCACCGAACACTGGAATCGAGAACGGTCGCGTGGAAACCTTGAGCACGGTGACATGCGACGTCTCTTTCGCCGCGAACTCGAGGTTTTGGAAGAGCAAGTTTCTCAATTTCAAACACTGCTTTTGCGAATTGCTAGAGGGACGGAGAGCCGTGACTTTGAGCCACCGAACGAGTCGAAAAAAATTGACTTGGGTGACGAAATCACGTTTGACATCTTGCTCGGACTGCCTGACCGAGATGAATCTCTTTTGGCAGCCGAAGGAACCGAGGTCATGGATCGCCGACGCGCTGTCGGCTTGGTAGCTGGGCGGGAGACTGGTGAAGGTTCAACCGTCAACAATCTTGCTGGATTGGCCATCTCCGGTGGCGGAATCCGAAGTTCCACGTTTGCGCTGGGCGTTGTGCAAGGATTGGCACGCCACGGAATCTTCCAACACGTTGACTTCATTTCGACGGTCTCCGGCGGAGGTTATCTCGGCTCCTTTCTCAGCACGTTTCTCAATAACGATTCACCGGCATGTGGTCCGAGGGGAGATCAAGCCCCTTTCAAACCCGATATTGCAAGGGACTCGCAAGCCATTCGTTCGTTGCGAAACAACAGTCGCAATATGCAGCCCGCCGGTTTTCTGCCCTGGCTAACGACGGTCGGCCAAGTCGCCTTTGGAATTGCGAGCAATCTTGTCATTCTCAGTTTTTTGGTGTTCGTCGCGGTGCTGCTCACGCATTACTCGATCGGACCGCAATTGCGAGAATACCATGAGCTCGTCTATTCATCACCGACGGAGATCGGTCCGCTCCCGGATGAAGCGTGGACGCTGCATACACTTAGCCAGGTACTGGGCGTTGCGTTTGGGTGCTTGCTGTTTTGCCTTCCAGTGGCTCAAAAGCTCCGCCGTGCTCGAGGACGGTCGTCCTCGAAAGCATCTCCCTGGGAGCTGGCGACGGTGATCACGCTGGCCGTTTCAGGTTTGGTGGTTCTTCTCGACTATTTGCCAAACATGCACTACGGATTTATGCGAGTGATGCGGTTGGTCGGCGAGTGGCTTCCTGCCAAGGATGTGGAGCATGAAGGTTGGTCGCTCACCGCGACATCGGTTGCCGTCGCCAATGCGTTGGGACTGCTCATCGCACGAGCCCGGTGGATTCGGAATCTTGCTTCCGCATTTCCGATCGTTGGAGGAATCGTGTTCCTGCTCTTGTGGTTATGTGGGCCGGTCTTGTTTGGCTACGCCTACTTTGAATTGTGTCGCGTCTATATCGCATCAACACCCGTTGGCATCGTTTTCCTTGGCTTGACGATTCCAGCTCACTGCGTGATTTGGATGTTGGCCGTGGGGAGTTTTGTGTACTCGTTTACGTGCAACGTGAATTTCACTTCGCTCCATCGCTTCTATCGAAACCGTTTGTCGCAGACGTTCCTTTTGCGCGGATCGGAAACTGGTGAGCCTCTGCCTGTCGAGCGACAACCTCTTTCCAAGCTTCGAAAGGTTCCAGGTTCAACGGCTCCCTACCACTTGGTCAACGCCGCATTGAATCTGCCTTCGTCTGATATCGACGAACTGCGAGGACGTGAAAGCGATTTTTTCGTTTTCTCGAAACACTTTTGCGGAAGTCCCGTCGTCGGGTACCAGTCGACCGTGCTCTGGGAAGAAGCCGATTCACACCTCGACTTAGGAACGGCGATGGCCATTTCCGGAGCGGCAGCGGCACCACAAATGGGCATGATTAGCATGCCGAGTGTCAGTTTCTTGATGACGCTTCTGAACGTTCGAATGGGTTATTGGTTGCGCAAGCCTTTTCGAACGCAGTCGCCGGCCGGATGGTTGAGCAGATTACTTGGAGGACCGGGCCCCCTGTATCTTTGTCGTGAGGCGTTTCATCGAGCTCATCAAGGATTTCCCTACTTGAATCTCAGCGATGGCGGCCATCTCGAAAACCTCGGTGTTTTTGAGCTGCTTCGGCGACGTTGTAAGTACATCATTGCGATCGATGGCGAATGCGACCCGGAACTCGTTTTCCCGAGTCTCCGTCAGTTGCAACGATTTGCCTCGGTCGACCTCGGCGTGAGTATTGAGATTCGGGTCGACGATGTTGCGTGGGAGCCGATGAACGCGAACGAGAGCAACGATTCACCCCAAACGCAGCCACGTTACAGCCGCCAACACTTTGCAATCGGAAGAATCGTCTACCCGGAAGTCCCCGGTCGCTGCTCAGAAGCCGTGGGGTGGTTGATTTACGTGAAACTATCGGTGACCGGGAATGAACCTACGCAAGTGACGGACTATCGAAGACGTCATCCCGACGCTCCCCATCAAACCACTGCCGATCAGGTCTTTGAAGAAGATCAGTTTGAGGCGTACCGCAGTCTCGGCGAACATATCAGCGATGACCTCTTCTTTGGTCATCCAAGCGGAAGTTCGCGGCAGTCTCAGGCCGACTTGACCATCGATGAGTGGGTTTCAGGCTTGGCGAACGAATACTTTGAGACTTGATCCCTGCGACTCAGGGGTTGGTTTCGAGCATGCGTCGTAGCTTCGGACGGTTCTTTTCGAGAAGCGTCAATCCGGCAAGCAAGGCGACGCCCATCGATATGCCAAAGACCCACCAGGGCCAAACCGCACCGATACGAGTTTGGGCGTGCCAGACCATGCTGGTGAGTCCTGTGAATACAAAGAAACTTCCCAAGTAAACGAAGCCTGGAATGCGGATGGCAATCCCGACTGCGATGCCGACCATCGCGATCAAAATCAACACGATGGGACCGGCAATCGTGTTCCCAATGCCTTGCACGAGCATGTCTGCGGTGCTGGAAAGGTAAATCAGAAGCGTGCAAACATATCTTGCCGTAGCGACCCACGTCTTACCAAGTACATCGCCATGGAGATGGGTTGCAAGCAGTGCTGAAAGCGCGGCCGGAATCAGCCACGCTTGCGGATGCAGCACGAAACTCCAGCCAGGGGTTTGGGCGAGTAATACCCATATCAGGCCATTGCCGAGGACGATTGAAATCACACGGCTCGCATTGCCCTTCCAAATCAACGAGATCGCGCCGTAGTAGATCGTTGCGACAACGAGCAATGCTTGGTAGGAGACCCGTCCTTCGATGAAGGACCAAGGTCTGGCCGTGCTGTGACCAAACAGATCGCTTACGAGACTACCGCTCAACCAAAAACCGAGCACCGGGATGATCGGCAGGAGAAATGCGGACTGCCGGATGGTCCGATAAAGTACCGCGTCCTGGGATTTCCTAGCCCATTCGCCGATTCCAACGCTCGCAAAGGCGAGGCTCATCACCACGTAGGGCCAGTAAGCTCGAAGCCCCAGGCTCGCGAGCGGGCTTTCGCAGAGAAAAAGATGGAACCAAGTGAGCCCACCGGCGATCTGAGCGGCAACGATCAAGCCGACTCGGTAGCGATCCGGTACTTGCCATTTCTGCTGCATCCCACGCCCGGGTGCACTGAGCAATGCGGCGATCGTCGTCAACAGGGTGATGCAGGCAAGTGTCGCTGCCACACCCATCACCAGAGTGCGATTCAAGAGATCAGCCGTTCCCTCCATTCGAATCGAGATCTCGACGCCCAGAAGAGACACTAGGCAAATCGTCGACAATAGTGTTGCGCCTGCGATTCCAGATCGTATCGGTTTTCGCCACTCCTCATACCGCGATGGAGACAATAGTCGAGCCGGTAGGAAACCTAGTGATACACTGGTGACGACCCAGGCGACGAACCAGCGTGAAAGCAACGTCCATGTATCGGGGCGAACTGCCGTTTGATTGAGACAGCAAGCCAAGCCAACACAATACAGCCCCATCCAGACTGCAACGTAAAGTGCGTGCCGGAGGACTGGTTGCGATCCTAGTTCGGCAAACGCAATGGCAACCATCGCCAAAGCAGAAAGCGCAATCGGGGTCGCCATGTGTCCCGGTACTGTTCCGATGAGATAGGTCGCACCCAAGCCGACACCGAGCGCAACGAATGTCGCAATACGGTACAACGCAAACGTTACACCCTCGTCATCGGTCGGCTGGAGATGTTTCGCGAGTCCTAGTGGATGGCGGAAGTAGACCAACACGCCCATGCAAAAAGAGCAAGTGGTGAGGACGATCGTCAGACGTGAGTAGGAGTCCAGAAATTGGAAGTGCATTGCAACGGAGAGAACGGCCGATGAGACCGATAATAAAACGGAGCTGAACATGACATCGATTCGTCTCGGGCTGCCGGGTACCAGCAGCAGCGTGACAATTGTCCAAGCAAGTAGTGCTACGTTCGTTTGAGAAGTCGGATTCTCTGTCCATCCCAGCACTGCCATCGCGAGTTCCCCGGCTACGATCACGCAAGCCATCGCAGTCGTTTCGAGGTCGGGCATCCAGTTCTGGGGTAGCGAGCCCCAAATGCCCAAGCGATAGAGGAAGGTCCAGGTGGCCAGCCAGCCGAGCAACAACGTTGTCAGATCCCATTGCATCGGCGATGCAGAAACCCACGCGAGGAAATACATCCCGCAGGATATCCCAATCAGGCTCCCGCCTCGCATGAGATATCCAGCCGACCCGCCGCTTGTTTTTTTCTTCGCCAAGCATCCTGACATTGGCGAAAACGCGGCGACGCTTGATCCGGCCAGCCCCAACCATAGCGATGGACTCGCCAGGGCGAGTCCCGGTGAGAAGGCAGACCAGAGAACAACAACCAGCGACACGCTCAATGCAGCCGCATGATCCAAGCGTCTCGGAGAGCCGACCAACATCCTTGTTGCAATTAAGAGCCAAAGACAACGAAGTGTTTCGGTAGGAGCAAGGCTGATCCAGGGATCAATCAGTAGCGACAACTGAGCTGCGGCCATACACGTGATGATCGCTGGAACACTGATCGCGGTTTCCAGCCCCAGAAGAGAATCACGGCAGCGCCCCACGACCAGGAGGGCCACGCATGTCAGTGCGACGGCGGGGAAGCCGGTCAAGTCAATCATGGGAACCACGTCAAAGCACACGTGGAACAGTGCTCCGATGGCAACAGCGGCAGCGGTGGCAATACTCAGCCCTTCGCTCCACCGCAACTGGACCTCAAAGCATTGTCGGAACAGGAACGACAGAAGCCCCCAAGTAATCACGACCCACAAAAGCCAATTCACCGGTTGTGACGGATACGCGATCGGAGCAAGAAGCGTCGTGGTGAGTCCGGCCAACAGCATCGCGATCGAGAGAATGGTTTCGTCGGGTTTCTTGAGACCGACAATCACGAGACTCATGAAACCGAAAAGCCACCACAAAGCAATGCACGCCGCTACCGCGACGGGAGGTGAAAGGCCTTGCTCGACGGACGGCCACCACTGTCTGACGATCAAGGACGTTGATGCGAATGATACAACGGTGACACTCAAGCTGGTGGCGATTCGGCTCAGAGGGCCAGGTGCGTTGTCAACTGGTGAACTTGAGGTTCGTGCCTCTGAGCCGATGGGTGCTCGCTCCGGTTTTTTGTCACGAACCGCGCCTAGCGCCATGTGGCTCAATCCAAGAACGAAACCTTGGAAACGTATTCGTGACCCAAGTGAAGTCGTGGATTCGATCGCCAACTTGCGGATCAGTTCGTTGGCAACAAGAACCAGCGACGTACATAGAACCAAACGCCAAATCGGATCCTGGACCAGTACGCCGGAGAGAACGGAACACGCAAACATTGCCGATGCGAGATGCATCACGTGAGTGAATTTCGGATTTCGACGCACCGCGAGCAGCCCCACGAACAGTACGGTTACTGTCGCGCACGTGGATGGCGCATTGACGAAAGGAATCCAGTTCCATCCGATCAGTGTGGCCAAGAATCCGAAGCCGCAGGCAACGCAGGAAACCGCCGTCGCGAGTTGTAACGAACATTTGTCGAAGACTTGCTCCAAAAGCTTGATGTGTTGCATCCGGTTGCTGTTTTCTGCTCCCACCGCAACGGAGTGATTCAGGGCTGCAAGTCGGCGCCAGCCGGCATTCTCGTGTTGTCTTCGATTGCTGTATTCGCCGATCCAGATTTGAAATCGATTCCAAGCCACAAGCATCCAGCTAACAAGGGACCAGTACCAAAATGCTGTTCCGAGACGAAGACTCTGTTCGGATACGAGTTGCGTGTGAAAGAGCAACAGGGAAGCTGCGATCAGCGAAATTGCGAATGCCGATTTCGCGAAGAGACGGCTGGAGAACGACCCGAGCGTGCCGAGCCAGTACCAGCCCAGCGTTGTCGCAAACATCACGGCGATCAGTGGCCAAGGTTGACTCGGCCCAAACGCGGCTGAAGAGATGACTGCCAACGAAAAACTGGAAGTGAGCAAGAAGGAAGAAGCACTGCGACAGAGAGAGTGAACCTGAGAACTTCGGACCGTGAGTTCTGAGAGCAAAATTCCTGTCCAAGCGGTTGCCAACAGCACTTTCATCCATGAGAGAACGCCAATGGGCGACCACACCAACGTCGGTTGGAACAACCCCATCCAAAAGCCGAGGAGAAGGAGGTGCCCCAGTCCAGTCATCAGCGTTGGGCAGAGTGCAAAACGCCTCTCCACTGAGGAGGCGTTTTCGGCAGTTGATTGCGGCCATATCGCCCGTTTGGCAGCGATCCCAATCAGGTTGGCTCCTGCGGCACCGAGAACGGCGATACGTAACGAATCGGGCATCCATCCCAGTTGTGTCGGGGCGATGATCGCCATGGCGAATGCTTGAACCCCCGCGACACTCCATGCGGTGCCCGTTAGGACCGCCGCAAGAGCAGCACGATTGCCAAGCCTGCCGGAAATCACCAACGCGGTTCCAATGACTCCGAGCATGCCGAACACTAGCATTGGACCGCCACCATAAAAGCGCTGCCAAATCGCGAGCTGATTCCAGGGTAGATCAAGCGTGAGCACTGAAGAGCATGCAACCATCCAGAGCGCGGCAGGCACGATGACCATCAGTCTTCCGAACCAACCGTTGCGAACGGAACGGCTCAGTAGGATTCCGCCGATCGCCATGGTTGCCGCCCAAGTGGAAAACCACGTCACACTGGCGAGTGCCGGGATGCTTGCCAACAGTCCCAATGCCACGGCGAAGATGATCGACCCCGTTCCGACGGTTGTCATCTTCGAGCGTCGATTTCTTGCGCCGGTCGATTCGGTCGTGATCGCGAGCTGAATCATGGCGGGAAACACGATTGCGCCCAGACGCATTATCTGCGCGATGTTTCCTTTCACAACTGTGTAGGCGACATAGCCCGTGACGATTGCAAACACGGTCGCCAATACTCCGAGCACCAAAGACACTCGTTGCGCATGCGTGGCTGATGGTCGTCTCAAAAGCATTTCAATTCTTCGGCAGGAAAACCATGTCGCGAGGGAACCGATGCCAAGCAGAAAGACCGATGTCTCACCAAACATTCTGGAAGCGGCCGGCATTAGTGGGGCGGTCGCAATCGCCACGGACATTCCCGTCACCAGGGGAACGGCGAGGCGGGTACCGACCAGAGCTTTCGCGGCATGCCAGACCAGGGTGACGTAAACCGAACCGGCTACCAAGAGCGTGATGAGCGTGATCGGATCGTCGAGTGGTACCGCCGTTTGGTCGACGCCCGAGATGGAGATGCCAGTCAGGATGCTCAGCGGAACAAGTAGCAGCCCGATAATCAGCGTAGCTCGACTGGTTTCTCGAAGTCTCCATCGAAACAGCGTGTAGAAGCCGGCGCCGAAGATGGCCGCGTTCCCGGCCAGAAAGACAAGCGAGGGTACGACTCGGTGGACGGCCGTGAAAGTGTTCCAAAGGCTAAACACCAATCCAATCGAACAGGCCACGATAAGAGAA
>JBCBOO010000235.1:0-10609 GCA_039821235.1 Planctomycetota bacterium | reverse complement strand
TCGGCCGCGTTGTTGTTTCCATCGGCCGATGGCTCTGTCACGAAGACGAACAACTCTTGCCCAAGCATCAATCGCATGATCTCGTTGCACAGACGACGGTAGTCGTTCTCGACTTCGTCGCCCTCGGTATCCTCGTCGAACCATCGCTTCGCACACAGCTTCAGTAGTTCATCGTCCAGTTCGGCGACACGGACGAACCTCGTCGCGTCCTTCAGTCTTCCATCCGCTTGGCACGGTTGTAAATCTCCAGTAGCCGATCAGCGAACCGGCGGTAAGCTTCATTCCCGAGCTGCCCTCTTCCCTTCGATGTTTCAGCAATGCGAAAAACCTTCGGGCACGATGCCCGATCTTACCGGCAAGAAGCCGCCACACTGTGCTGCTCACCGATCAAGAAATTCCAATTCCCGTCGAACCAAGACACTTGGCCGGTCTTTGGACTGACGGAAAGATACTTTGGGTGGGTAACCGAACTTGATCAAATGAAAAGAGGCGAGCCGCGATCGGGGCAGGACCACGGCTTGCCGAATCGGAACAACTAGGCGAGATTGCCAAACGCTCCGAAGAAGCTTTGATCTTCGAGCGATGCTCCTAAGAACCAGTCATCTTCATCGCCTGACGAATTGCCGAGGTCCGCAAAGAGTGAATCGATGCTGAACTCGCTAGGCTCGGCGGTGACCCACTCGTTCAGCGTTGAGCCGAGCATGGAGTTCACAATCTTTATCGTTTCCATATCTACGATACGGTCCAACTCATCATTGCCGACCGAAATTGTGTCCAGCACGGATTCAGTCGCATCAATGAAGTCGACCGCGACGGTGTCTCCGGACTCCATCAAGGCAGCGAACGCTACCTCGCTCATCGCCTCTGCATCACCATCAACTTCAGCGTTGGTTTCGCTTGGGTCGGTAGTGTCGATAACCTGAACGCCTCCGGACTCCACCAAAGCGGCGAAGTCTTCCTCGCTCATTACCTCGCCATCGCCAGCGGTCACAATTTCAACAGAGACTTCGCCTGGCTCCGAGACTTCGATGCCCTCAACCTCTCCGGACTCCATCCAGGCAGCGAAATCTTCCTCGCTCATCGCCTCTGCATCACCATCAACTTCAGCGGTGGCTTCGCTTGGGTTGGTAGTGTCGATCACCTGAACGCCTCCGGACTCCACCCAAGCGGCGAAGTCTTCCTCGCTCATTACCTCAGCATCGCCAGCGCTCACAACTTCAACAGAGCCCTCGTCTAGCCCCGAGACGTCGATGGCCTCAGCGTCTCCGGACTCCATCCAGGTAGCGAAATCTTCCTCGCTCATCGCCTCTGCATCGCCATCAACTTCAGCGGTGGTTTCGCTCTGGTCGGTAGTGTCGATAACCTGAACGCCTCCAGACTCCACCCAAGCGGCGAAGTCTTCCTCGCTCATGACCTCACCATCGCCAGCGCTCACAATTTCAACAGAGACGTCGCCTAGCTCCGAAACGTCGATGCCCTCAACCTCTCCAGACTCCATCCAGGCAGCGAACTCTTCCTCGCTCATCGCCTCTGCATCGCCATCCACTTCAGCGGTGGATTCGCTTGGGTCTGTAGTGTCGATAACCTGAACGCCTCCAGACTCCACCCAAGCGGCGAAATCTTCCTCGCTCATGACCTCACCATCGCCAGCGCTCACAATTTCAACAGAGACGTCGCCTGGCTCCGAGACTTCGATGCCCTCAACCTCTCCGGACTCCATCCAGGCAGCGAACGCTTCCTCGCTCATCGCCTCTGCATCGACATCAACTTCAGCGGTGGCTTCGCTCGGGTCGGTAGTGTCGATAACCTGAACGCCTCCGGACTCCACCAAGGCGGCGAAGTCTTCCTCGCTCATTACCTCACCATCGCCAACGCTCACAATTTCAACAAAGGCTTCGTCTAGCTCCGAGACGTCGCTGGCCGCGAGCCAGTTGCCATCTGCATCCAAGAGGTCAAGCTCGAACTGCGCTGAATTGAAAGGCGAATGACTGTCGGTCAGATCCATCGCGTCGAAGTCGCCCATCTCGGTGACCGTCACATCGGTCCAATTGCCAAGGGAAAAGTCGCCTTCATCCAGGGCTTCAAAGTGCATCAGTTCAAAGTCGTCCCCCGGAAACTCACCGCCAGGAAACGCCTCGATGACTTCAACCTCGGCGACTTCAAATCCCATGACGTCGGCGAAGCCGCCCATGTTGATCGAACTGGCATTGTCCATCCAGAATCCGCCACCCAGCATGTCATTGCCGAACGCGAGCCCTGGCATTCCAGGGGCCTCGTGCATGGCTGCCATCTGGCCGCCCTGAGCAAAATCAATCGGCGATTGCCCAGAAAATGGCGATTGCTGGGAGGCGAAGGCGAATTCGGCAAAGGCCTCGCGACCTGGTTGGCCAGTTTCTAGGGACGCGAATTCAAGTCCGAAGTCGGCTGCAAGGAGCCGCCGGCGTTCGAGACCTTGGACAGTGAGGTTCCGATTTTTCGGCCGGACACCGGAGAGTCGTTTTGACATGTATTTTCTCCATATCAACAGGGAACTGAAAGTAACTGAGCGGTCCCCTGAAGCACCGGCAGTGCCAAACGATCAGCGGGGCGGCAAAGCCACTCCACAAGTCGTTCCTGGATAGGGGTTTAGCGTTTCTGGATTGCATCCGTCCAATGCAGCGAAACACGTGATTTGTAAAGATCCCTTGCGCAAACGATGTTTACGGCGAGTGCTGACACGAGCGGAGAGTTCACGCAGATGTCAGGGGGCCGACGGTTCAGAGGCGGTGAATACCGAACAAAACACTGCGTCCTGTCGCCGTCTTGAGTAATCTGGTTGCACGGCATTTTGAGACGCGCAATTTTTCTTGGCGCTCAGGGATCTTCCATCCGTCTTTTCCAACTCAAGAATCCTTGGCCCAGCTAACCTTTCTCAACGGAGTCACTCCCGGTCGTACGGTGGACCTGGATGAAGGTATGCAGCATTGGCGGATCGGTCGCGGACGGGAATGCGAAATCAGGCTTGATAGCGATCAGGCTTCTCGCGTTCACGCCATGCTGATTCTGGATCCCGAGAAGAACGCGGACGCGAGTGGCAGTCAGTGGATGATCGAGGACTGCGAAAGTCTGAACGGAACGCTCGTCAATTCGCGGCCGCTGCAGCGCACTGTGCTTTGCGCCGGGGACCTGATTCGGATTGGCGACATCATGATGGTGTTCTGTGTCGATCACGCGGCTGCGAATTCGTTGCAACCCGCCGTCCTGGGCGATCACACTCGTGTACGTCGTATCCTGGGTGCCGAAAAACGCCGCATTGCGGACGACCCAATCGGAGCCGATTCGACATCTGGCCCGGTCCGCAAGCTTGGATTCCTGTATCGCCTGTCCAAAGAAATTTACCAGTCGACCGACGTCGAATCGTTACTGCGTTACGCCATCACGGCCGTGCAACAGGTCATCGGCGCTCGTGAGTCGCGGATCTGTTTGCGAACGGCGTCCGGGCGCATGCGAGTCTTTGTCGCCGGTTCCGGACAAACCGAACAGGACACTGCGAACATGTTGGCCGGTTGGGTGATCGAGAAAGACGAAGCTGTCTTGATCGACGTCAACGAGAACCTGAATCCGCGTGGCCCCGATGATTCGGTCGAAAAGGGAACCATCCTAGGCGTTCCCATTCCTGGTCGCGATCATCCGATCGGAGCGATCGAGTGCTTTCATCCGGATGAGGATCGTGCGTTTGAAGTTGCTGATTTGGAGTTCTTGATTTCCGTTGGCCAGCACATCGGTCTGGCAATCGAGAGTCTGCAACAACGCGAACGCATCGCGGCATCCAATGCGAATCTGCGACAAAGATTGAAAGACACGAAAGCAACCTTCATCGGCGAGTGCCAACCCCTCCGTGATTTGCGAACTCAAATTGCTCGTGTTTCCGCCGCCGACGTGACGGTGTTGGTCCTTGGCGAAAGCGGAACCGGCAAAGAAGTGGTTTCGCAAATGATCCACGAATTGAGCGGCCGCAGCGACGGGCCGCTCGTCGAAGCGAACTGCGCCGCGTTCACGGACTCACTTTTAGAAAGCGAATTGTTCGGCCATGAAAAAGGAGCGTTTACGGGCGCGGACTCGCTTCGCAAAGGTCGGTTCGAGGCGGCTAACGGCGGAACGATCTTCCTGGACGAAGTTGGCGAGTTGAGTCCGAACTGCCAAGCCAAACTACTGCGAGTATTGGAGGGGCAATCGTTCCAAAGAGTTGGCGGAACCAAGCCGGTTGATGTCGACGTTCGCATCGTGGCGGCAACGCATCGCGACTTGGCAAAAATGGTCCGTGCGGGAACGTTTCGCGAAGACCTTTGGTATCGGCTGCGTGTCTTGGAACTCAAGGTGCCACCGCTGCGAGAACGCGGCGACGACGTCTTGCACTTGGCGGAACATTTCCTGGAGCTCTTCGCTCGCAAACGGGGTGCGCCGATCTTGCGATTGTCTGATGAAGCGACGGAGCTGCTTCAGTCACACACTTGGCCCGGCAACGTTCGAGAACTCCGCAACGCGATCGAACGGGCGACGGTGCTGGCGACCGGCGACGTGATCGAGGCCGGCGACTTGGGCATTGTGGCGACCGCGATGCCGGTTTCGGGGCACGGCGAAGTCATGTCGTTGTCGCAATTGGAACAAACGCATATCACACGCGTCTTAAAGATCACGGGCGGGAACAAAACGAAAGCCTGCGAGATTCTTGGGATTACGCGTCCGGCGCTTTACAGCAAACTGACACGGATGAAGGAGAGTGCTGCGTCGTAGAGACAAGGTGAGCAAAGCGATGAAAAAACGAACTCTAAAACCGCACCAACGCAATCGCAAACGCACTCGGCTTCGCCTAGAACGATTGGAACATCGCATCCCGCTGGCCGCTGATATGGCTTTCGGCTTTCTGCACTACGCTCAAGCGTATGAAGGCTTTTGGATAGAAAGCGAAATCGAATCATTTGACTCAGCATTCTCCGATCAAGGGTACGCGGGATTGGCCGCACAGGAGAACTTTGCGTTTGCTGATATCGCGTTTCATGACGAACAGCTCCTAAACGAACTCTCGTTCATTGGCGACGAAACGTTTTACGAGGCTGATTCGCTTGACTTTTATGACTTCGCAGAATGGAACGTGGTCGAACCCGCTTTTGATCACAGTGATATTTTTGCTCACAGTGTTATCGAAGCGGAGTATGACGCTCTTGGTTTTGACGATTCTAGTTTTGGTGGCGGTAATGCTCCAGGCCTTGGCTCAGAAGGTCTCTTCCTTGAAGAGGCTGAGCTCATCACAACAGAAATTGCATTGCCAGAGGTTTTCATCGCCGGGGACCTCGTGCCCATCACTCCGATCGAAACCGAGGTGAGCTTGCCGTTTTCGGTGGGAGCGA
The DNA here is from genome assembly GCA_039821235.1 of Planctomycetota bacterium. Classification (GTDB taxonomy): domain Bacteria; phylum Planctomycetota; class Planctomycetia; order Pirellulales; family Pirellulaceae; genus Stieleria. The sequence continues at coordinate 5,222 of JBCBOO010000235.1, read as the reverse complement.
CGACAGCTGAATCCGATGGGATTGTCGCACAAGAAGTTTTGCAAACATCTATTCTTGTTGAATCGCCCACCTCGTCGGTTTCCATTGCGTTTGAGTCCGAGGGCGTTGAAACCACCGATAGCATCGCTTTGTATTCCACCACTGGCGAATCCCAATCGCTTGCGGCGGATGCGGAAGTTTCGACTCCCGAACGTGTGATGTTTGAAGCAATCGCCGCACCGAGTTCGGCCGCGGTCGATGCATTTGGAATTGGCATGGTGCAGGTGGATCACGGTCCGCTTCGTGTCCCAGACTACGCCGCAAGTTCGACTGGATACCAGAATGCAGCCACCATGACCGAAGGCATGCGAACGCTGGGTCTGAACATACTACTACAGCGCCAGTCAAACGGCGTTGGTCGCAGCGCACTCCCGTGGCATTCCCCATCTGTTTCTGCGCGCGACGCGGGCGCACACCTACAAGCGTTTTCACAAGCATCCGAGCAATGGAGTCAATTGGCGGAGAAAACGCGACTCGAGCTTTCGATCTCTGAGACCGGCTACACCAATTTTGACGCCGCGACGGAGTTATATGTCGGCTCCCCTGTCGGGCGTCTGCACGGGTTTGAGGCGTTTGACATCTTCGATGCTTTAGTGGTTGATTCTGCCCCGAAAGATGCAGCACTTTCATTGAGTTCACAACACGCCTATGGCTTCGCACTGGACAGCACGAATTGGATGACGGCGACGGCGATTGGAGTGACTGTTTTCGGAACTAGCTTTTATGCATACAACCACAAATTGCTAAGTCGGTCGGGGCTCCGCAAAATGAAATCAGCGCTTCGCGAAAAGAAGCATGCAGGTTTGATCTGGGGGCACGCCGCCGGTTGGGCTGTCGATGAAGTGCTTGACGAGACGCGTCCCATCATCGTGAAATTGAGCATGTAAGTTGGTGAGTTCAGTGAAAGTGAATCACGACGACGACGCGACGAGATTGAGTGACGACCAAATACTGGATCGTTTTCGTGGCGATGTTGCCGCGACACCGACGATGTCCGTTGGCGATTTCTTTGCGCGAAACCCAGCATTCGATCCTGCTCGTCATCTTGTCCCGACGATCATCGCTGACATTGCCCGTCGAACCAAGATCGGCCAACCGATCTCGCCTCGCGTCTATTTTGATCAGCACCCCGAATTGGCGTCTTGCGAAGATGCTTGGAGAATCCTGGATGCTGCCGAGCCTTGGCTGGTCGCCAACGAAGGATCGAATTGGGCAGACGCCTGGGTCAACGACTACCCAGAAATGGCCGAGCGATTCGTTCAAACAACTTCGGACGCCAAATCATTGTCAGAAGCGTCCAGCGACCTTGATCTGGATGCACTTCAACCGGGGGATCGACTACTCGATTTTGAAGTTCTCCGCTTCATTGGCGAGGGTACCTTCGGGCGCGTCTATCTGGCCAACGATCTGACGCTTGACCGGCAGTGCGCATTGAAGGTGACAACGGACCAGGGCAGTGAAGGCCAAGTGCTCGCTAGGCTCAACCATCCCGGCATTGTCCATGTCTATCGCGAACAAACGACGCGTGGGAAGAAGTTTTTGGCGATGCAGTTCGTCGATGGCCTCTCCCTCGCTGACTGGATTCGAAAAGCAACAACTCGAGACTCGCACAAAGCGTTTGATGTGACCGAAGCCGTGCGAATGATTCGCGACGTTGCCACATCGCTCAAGCACGCCCATAGCCGTGGTGTGCTCCATCGCGACATCAAGCCGGCGAACATCTTGATCGACGAATTGGGCAACCCGATGTTGAGTGACTTCAACGTTGCAACCTCGTCCGACCGCGCGGGACGATTCACGGCCGGCGGAACGGTCAACTACATGTCACCCGAGCAACTACAGGCGGTTTGCTTAAACGATTCGGCAGCAGACCAGCGCGTCGACATTCGGTCCGACGTGTACTCGTTGGGCGTCGTGCTTCTCGAGTCCCTTACCGGCCAAAAGGTCTGGTCCGTCACGGAATCTAGCAACCAGGATGCGGCAGCCAACCAATTGCTCGCTTCACGCATTCGCTCCGCGCCACCCAGCATCGCCAACCTGCCAGGGGTCACGCCATCACTCGCCGCCGTGGTCGACAAAGCACTTCAACCAAACACCGATGATCGTTATCAGACCGCGGCCGAACTAGAAACGGATCTCACCAATTGGCTCAGCGACCGAAACAATACCTTCGCAACCAATCCGAGTTTCATCGAGCGAACGCGACGCCGCGTCCAACGGCACCGAAATTGGTGGGCTGGTTTGACCGTCGCAGCATCGTTGCTGGTCGCCTCGCTTGCCTACGGCTACGTCGCCGATCAACGACAACTCGATCGCTGCGATGAAATGGCCCAACAAACCGAGCAGCACCTTTTCGACCGACAGCTGACCAGCGCTTCGGAGTCTCTCGGGCAAGCGAGAGCTCAGCTGCGACAAGTCGGGCTAGCCGCTTGGTTGAATTCGGATCGTTACAACAGAGTATCACGAACAGTCGCCAGTGCGTCACGACGTATCTCCAGTCTGGAAGCCGAACGCTTCACATCGTTGTTCGGAGAAATCAGCCTCCGCAGAGTTCACCAAAACCAGCCGTCTGATTTGGGTGACCTGATCGAAGACAGCCTGCGAGCTTACAACGTGATGACGGCATCGGATTGGCAGCAGCGCTCACCCTTCGCTGATCTATCCCCAACTCAACAAGATCAAGTCGCCGAGGGCATCACCGAGCTGATGCTCGTTTCGATGTACCAATCGGCCAGTCAAAACACTCCCACTTGTCAGCAAGTCCAACAAGTTCTCGACCGTTTGCCGGAACAACACCAAAGCTTGTCACTCTTCCAAACCATCGCAGACACTCAGGCAATCCGCCCGCAACCCTTCGACCCCGAAACAGCGGCCGCCCCCTACGAATCTTACTTGCACGGCGTCGTGGCAACAATGAATCAAGACGACGCGACAGCGGCACAGTGGTACGCCCATTCCCTCCGCAACCTTGCCGCAAATCAACCGCAGCGGTTTTGGTGGCACTACCGCTACGCGTTTACGTTGCAGAAACTCGGCAAGCACCAAGAAGCCTTCATTCACTACGGCGTCTGCCTCGGCCTGCAGCCCAACTTCGCATGGCCCAAATTCAACATGGGTTTGGCATGCCTAGACATTGGCAACCCCGAACTCGCTGAAACCTACGTCCGCCAAGCCATTCAAGCAGATCCCAATTTCACCGCCGCGTACGTCGCTCTGATCGCCATCCAAACCAAGCAAGAAAGATATTCAGACGCGCTAAAAACCTACGACCTGGCCACGGCCAAGGGCCTAAGTTCGCCTGAACTCACCAGAAACCACAACATCGCAAAGTCCAAACACGATTGAACTGGATCGAACTGAAGGGGGCGATCCAGCGTCTAAGCCGCCTCGGCTGCATCGTCCGCCAGCTCGAAGCCCAAACCGGGATTGCGATCGGTCAACACCTCCTCGCGTCGAAATCCCAGCTCACATCGGTCGTCTGTACCGCCAGAAGCTTGACCGATCCGCTCGGAACAGAGAGTTGTCCACCCTACGCAGGTTGGCCGCAATTGCGTGGAGTCGCATTAGGGCGGATGCATTGCCGTTGGCACGCTTGCTAGTTATGTCCATTTTGCAGCGGTTCTCCGACGTGGGAACACCCATGTTTTCCAAAAAGTCGCGGAGGGCGGCTCCCCGGCATGCTGATTCTGATGAGGCCATCATCGCCAACTGCCGTTGACACGAGTCATAGTTCGTTGAGACTTGCAAGACCACTCAGGTGACGCAAGCCTTCATCGGTGATTTTGCCTGCGCAACCAACGTTCGACCCGAAGCTGCGAAGTAGTTGACCAAGGACCGTAGCGTCTGTTCGGGAAGCTCAAGCCAACTGCATTGGGATAAATATGTCAGAACCAAAATCAAGCGACGCTCGAAAGACACCTACCGTGGCGTTGGTTCTGGTGGGGCTGTTGCTGATCGCGGTCGCCGCGGCGGGCTATCCGTTGATCCTTAGCTGGAGCCGTTATCAGGAGCAGTTCCGCGACATCATCGCGATCCGTAAGGGGCGAGGGCGTCCGACAGTTTTCGAGTTCAGAACGACTGAAAAGAATCATCTTAAGATCCCTGAATGGAGTCCGTTCGGCGAGCAATTGGCTCCGCGTGTTAAGCGGATCAATGTGCGTCTGAGACCTGAGGACAGTCTTCCGATTCAAAAACTGAGCAAGTTCAAGCACTTGGATGAACTGGAGATCACCGTCGCATCGAAGGCGGCACGCCTGGAGTTGCCCGCCGGGCTGACGGACTTGACCGCGACAACAGAGCTGACCCTGGTTGGAGACAAAATTGGAGACCTAGCCGGGCTGAGTGAGCTCACCAATTTGAAAGAATTGACATTGATTGCCGCCGCGATGCCGGAAGTCCCCGATCTCACCGACCTTCCCAGCCTGGAGCGTGTTGAACTCGTCGCGGATGTGTTGAACCCAGACGATTGGGCGCACAACCTACCTTCGCTTGAAAGGCTGGATCTGCTGTGCAACCGACTCGAGAACATTGGAGCGATTACTCGGCTGCAATCTCTCGACCAGCTCGTAGTAACAGGAGTCGGTAAGGATTTTGCTCCGTTAACGCAAATGAGCACCCTAAAACGACTCACTTTGCATGATGCGACAGTGACGAGTACGGTTGCTAATCAGATTTCTGGGATACAGCGTCTGATACTCGTCAACTCCGAACTAGTGGGTCCAGAATCGCTGTCCAGTACGATCAAGCTGATCGAGTCGCCCAGCAATCTTGGTTGGAGGGATTTCTATATCGATCGGTGGCCACATACAGAGAGTTTCTTGAATCAAGGTCGCTAATGCTTGGCCTCCGATGAAAGGGCTCAAGTGACCCGCCTGAAGAGCATAAGGCCAGATTCGGCTCAGCTTGATACCGCGGTATTTGATGGCGGAACCTCTCGACCAGATCAACAGTTTTAGATTCTGTGCGACTTGGCGGGCGTCAAGCCGAAGCGTGACATGGAAAGTGGCGAGGAACGCCCATGGGTATTGAACGATCTGCGCAAAACGTGCGCGAGGTACTACGACGCTGCACTTTAGGCGAACGGATATCACCCGCGAATTGAGGTAGCCATAAAAAAGGCCCGCGTAGAAAATGGAGGTTCTCACACTCTCCCAATTACCACGGGGCCAAGGATGGGGAAGTGT
>JBCBOO010000234.1:0-10759 GCA_039821235.1 Planctomycetota bacterium | reverse complement strand
TGGACCAAACCGTCAAGAAAAATCGGAACGTGAACACATATGCAAACTTCTATGCATCCCGTTTACAAGCTGCTCTTGCCCCCGTCGATACAGGTAGCGTTCGCCGTCTCCTGAAATCACGAAACCGGGGACGATTGCCCAGGACGTGAGATCCACTGGAAAAAAGTCTGTCATCACATCATTTATCCGCAACAACAGGCCGCCCGGGTATGGTGTTTGACTGGTTTTTCTTTGCACTTTCAATCTTCGACGTTAGATCGGAAGTTGATCCTTTAACACACCCTGCCGCCAACTGCTCTCTGAGGACAAGGTATCTCCATGTTACGTCAAACCCTTGTCGCAATCGTTCTGTTTGCGATCTACTTTCTGGCAGACCCCGTGGCTATCGCCGCTCAGGTGTCAGTTGAGAATTCTCCGCCCACTCGGCCCGACAAACTCGCGATTCAGGATTCGATTGCCGGATACCTGCTTGCCATCAACGAACGCGATGCAGACGCCGCTGCCAGCTATTGGAGCGAAAACGGCGAATGGATCGGCGATGACGGAATTCGCGTGAAAGGCACGAAAAACATCGCGGCGGCTCTCGCGAGGAGCTTTGCAGCGGAGCCACCCGAACTGACGGTGTCCCTTCGAAACCTCTCCATTGGGATGGTCAGCGCGAACGTTGCCATTGAGGACGGCGTTGTCGTCAACTCCATGCCCAATCAAGCCGATAGCCGGACTTCCTATTCCGTCGTTCACGTCAAGGAAAACGGAAAATGGAAAATCAGTGCCGTTCGTGAAACTTCATCGTCCGTTGAACCCGAAGTTCAAACGCATCCGCTTGAATCACTTTCGTGGCTAGTTGGCGATTGGCAAGACCAATCCTCGGACGGACTCAAGATTGAAACAAGTTGCAACTGGACGGAAGGGGGGCACGCCCTTCGCCGATCATTTTCCGTTTCCGACAACGGCAAGGTGATCAAAAAAGGAACCCAGGTAATCCTTTGGGATGTCCGACTTGGAAAAATTCGTTCGTGGATTTTTGATTCAGATGGAGGTTTCGGCAATGGATTCTGGGAAGCAATCGATTCGAAGACCTGGTCGGTTGATGCTGAGTATCAGTTGGGAGATGGCGGTTTGGCAAAGGCAACCAACATCTATTCGAATATTACTAATGACCGTTTTTCATTCACTTCTGTGAATCGAACCATTGATGGAGTGCAACTTGAAGATATGCCCTCGATAATGGTTCTGAAAGAGCCAACTCGATTCAGCATGAATCAGCCAATCGCGCAACAAGCGGAGCAAAGCAAATGAAATATTTGACAATCGCAGTAGCGTTTCTGATGGTCAGCTTTACGCTGGCAGAGGACGTCACTGCCCAGCGACGCGGAGGCGGACGAAGCTTCTCAGGCGGCGGTGGTCGCAGTTTTTCCGGTGGTGCTGGTGGCGCGCGAAGCTCTGGCGGCAGTGGATTTTCGGGTGGGGCACGCAACTATAGTGGCGGCATGAGTCGACCTTCTTCGATGCCGACTTTTAATCGACCTGCACCAAACTACCAGCGTCCCGGAAGTGCGATTCAGGGAAAAGGCAACGCAGGTTCGATTCAACGCCCCATGAATTCGGGGCAAATTCAGCGACCCTCGATGTCCGGCAACCTGTCGGGGCGGTCCAGTGTACAACGACCGCAAGGCCAAAGATTTCAGAATGCTCAGGGGCAGGGGTTCTCGCGGTCGCAAGGGATTCAGCAGCGGACCGCGAACGACTTCCGCGGTGCTTCCAAAAGCCAGCTGAATGACTTTCTCAATATGCCCGCTGGACAATCAGGAGCTCGCACGACGGGCGATGGTCGCTCAAGAGCTGCGTCGGCTGGCACCCCCAACGATTCGGGAGGTCGCAGTTTCGAGGGTGAGAACTATTCCGTTGATACGTTCAAGGGACAAGGCAGCGGATCGAAGGACGGCGTGAACTACGGTGGAGCCGGTGCCGGCGTTGTCATTACGGATTCGCAAGGAAATCAACGTGTCATCGGAAAAGGCGCCGGCGGTGCGACGGACGGCACCAACGCCGTTGCGGGGAAAGGAAAAGTCGCAGCCGGCACGAATGTGGACGGCTCTGCGGGGGCCGTTCGAAGCGGCACAAGAGTCGCCACCGATGGCAATAGCGTGGGCGTTTCTCGCGGAGTCGCCGGAGCAAGCCGTGATTCGCAAGGCAATGTGCGTGGCGGCGCCGCTGGAGGCCGAATCGCAACCGATGGCCAGAATGTTGTGGGAAGCGCCGGAATGGTAAGAGGCCAATCCAATGTCGATGGTTCAGGTGGCTACGTTGCACGTGGAGCACGGGGCGCGACAGACGGCCAGAACACAGTGGTTCAACGCGGTGCTCAGGCTGAGTACCGGGACCGCTACGGAAATCAGGGCGGTGCGAGGGTAGGCGGAACTCGTCGGACGGATGCTTATGGCAATCGGTCCACCCAGGTGCAGGGGGCTCGCTACTACAAGGGGCCCGGTGGATTTGGCTATGCAAGTAGTGTCCATGCGTCTGGCTACAACGGAATAATAACCAACTACAACCAGGCCTACGCCGTCCGAACCGGGTTCCGCGGCTACAACACTTACTATCATCCCGGCTGGTATGCCCGCTATCCAGGCGCCTGGTACGTAGCAGGAATGACTGCGGCAGCCTGGTGGATGACTCCGTCCTATGGTTACGCGTCTGGATACACGGGATGTGCTCAGGAACCGGTTTCCTATGACTACGGAAATGATGGTGGAATCTATGTCGAAAACGGGAACGTCTACGTTGGCTCGGAAGTTCTTGCATCCGAAGAAGAATATTACGAGCAAGCTGTTGAGATTGCTGATCAGCATGACGACGAAGCTGCCGTTTCCGATGTCGGCAAAGCAGACGACGAATCCACGCCGGATGATGCGCAAGGTGACTGGATGCCTCTAGGCGTTTTTGCCGTCGTAACCGAAGGACAAACCAAGTCCGACACCACATTGCAGTTGGCAATCAACCGGGACGGTAGTGTTCGCGGCAACCTGAGTCTTGACCTGACCGATGAAGTGCTTCCGATCAAAGGGGCTCTTGACAAAGAGACACAGCGAGTTGCATTTCGTATCGAAGGGAAAGAAGACGTGCTGGCCGAGTGTGGACTTTATAATCTGACGCAGGACGTGCTGACGGTACTGGTTCACAAAGGGAAAGAGGAACAGACCGAACGTGGGCTGGTCCGGCTGACTCAGGAAGATGAATCAGGCGACGACGGCAACGCCGAGCCAACTCCTGAAAACAGTCAGCAGTAGTCAGCAGTAGTCTGCAATTGGCCCAATTTTTCCTTCAGTCGATGTTCTGATTCGAGCACCCGCATTCGTATGCGGGTGCTCTATTTTTTTAATCCAATCCACCCACGACATGCTGATCGTCAGACCGAATGGCTGGCAAAGAAGCGGATCGAATTACAAGCCTGCGAGACCCCGACAATCGTCGCCACGGTTTCGTGTCAGTGCAACCGGACGATCTTCCGCTACCAATGGTTCATCAATGCCATTGAAAACGACGACGACAGGAAAGCCATTCTCTTTAGTTGCTCATCTACACCGCCCGATCGGTTCAGGACATCGCCTACGAACTCGGATACGAGGCGCCCTCCAATTTCGCGCGGAGCTTCAAACGGTGGACTGGTTCCAGCCCCACCGAGTTTCGTGAAGTGCGCCGGTTGCGAACCGAACGTGGCCGGAATTGAATCGTCTTTGGCCTTGAATGAGCTTCATCGACAGGTGCGTATCGTTCACTCTCATTTTTTAAGCTGGACCAAACCGTCAAGAAAACTCGGAACGTGAACACATATGCAAACTTCTATGCATCCCGTTTACAAGCTGTTCATTATCTTCGCTGCTTCTCTTGTTGGCGTAGTGAGCCACAGCGCAGATTCGAAAAAAGCTGATGAAGCCTCTGCCACCAGCAAATCAGAAACGACAAACAACGTCACTTCTGAGAAGGAAGATGCCATCGACTGTGCATTTTTTGGGCTCGATAATGGCTTACCACGAAGAGTCAACGCTGTCGTTCGAGGAGCCTACAAGATGGATGGAATGCCTCTTAACTTCAAAGACGAAATCGACGCCAGCACGCTCGACGCGGAAGACTTTCTCGTTATCAACAGCGAAGGTGAAAAACGTGTTCCTATCGGGGCCATCCGCATTGTACAAGGCATGGAGCACGCAGATGTCGATTGATCACGCGAGGCGGTTGTTTCTTTTGGTGATGGGCCTTGGCCTGGTGCCGGTGGCCTTGTCCTATGGGGTGGTTCCGGAAACAAGCTTGCCCTTGCTCTACGGCATCAGCGACCCAGAGCTTCCCACACAACATGTTTTCCGGGCGGTCATGGGGCTTTATCTCGGCATGATCTGCTTCTGGTTGGCGGGCATTTTGCAGCCCAACCTACGGATCGCCGCCCTTTGGAGCGTCTTCGTTTTCGTGACCGGTATCGCGTCGGGCCGGGGGCTGAGCCTTGTACTCGACGGTTGGCCCGGACCGTTGCTGATCTTCTACCTGATCGCCGAAATCGTGTTGGCCGTGGCGGCCTTGGGACTCATTTTCCGCGGGCCCGGTCGAAAAAGCGGGGCAGCCGCATGAACCTCTCGCCCTTTCACTGTCTGCCCGACTCATACCAGCCGATGAGGAAGGCGAGAATCGCACAGTGTTGCTTATTGGGGAATTCGGAACCGGTGGAAGTAATCCGCCCGTTGAAGTCAAGATTGTCGGAGACCTTCAAACCAAGGCCAAACATGAAGATGCATCGGCTCCATCAATCGCAAGAAACTTGAAAAATGCTTCCACCAAAAACGTGATTCCATTGGACGAAGGCCCTCGAATGTTCTTCGCACAAATCGTCAAAGGCGATCTCGCAGAACAGTCGGATGACAATTCGCAAGTAGTCCAAGTCGCCTGGCAGGGAGGCATCACGCCTGTCGACAAGAAGATTGCCGAAGAAGACCTGTTTCAGTTTTACACCGTCTACGTCGAAGACGATGACCAAGTCACTCCGCTGACACCCGAGTCCATTGCCGACATCAACGACAATGACAATTACCATCAGTTGCTGGTCGAGACCCAACTGCCGATCGTCCAAGTCTCCATGCCAGCCGGAATCGTGAAGGACCCCAACGGTGACTCAAATCCCGAAACGCAAGTGATGCTTGAGTATTGAATCTGCGCCTACCCCAATCGGGACGACGAGTTTCGAGCGGCGCTGTTCGTATCTGTTTGAGTCACGGCTGGGCTGGCCATCTTTCTGAGAACCTGATCGCAGCAGAAGCAGAGCTTGTTGGATGCTCTCCGTGCCGTGAGTTGCAGGTGGCCAAAAGAGAATGCTCTTTGGCCTCGGGTGAGCTTCAAGCATGGGGCCGCTTCTTCCATGCTTAGTCTCAGTTAGGTCGTCGACAGACTGTGACCAGATATCTTCCGAGCAAGGTGCTTTCGTGCATCGACTATTCCGCACTTTCGTATTCGCCATTGCTGTGTCGGCTTCCGCCACGGTGCCCGCCATTGCTCAGGACAGCCGCCCCAATCTTCTACTGGTTCTGTTCGACGATGTGGGCTTCACCGATTTCGGCGTCTATGGAGGCTACGCCCGCACGCCAAACATCGATGCCCTCGCGCGGCAGGGAACGAAATTTTCACGCTTCTATTCATCGCCTTTCTGTGGCCCCAGTCGTGCGATGTTGATGACAGGAATGGACAACCACCAGGTCGGCATGGGCACTCTGGTCGAAACCGTTACGCCGGAGATGCGAAAATATCCTGGGTATTCAATGAAATGGAAGGACGATCAAAAAACCATTGCTTCGCTGCTGTCAAAGGCTGGCTACCAGACTTTTGTCACGGGCAAATGGGGGATCGGCAAGACCGGTGCGAATCTGCCCAACAGGTTCGGCTTTGATCGTTCCTACGTGATGGATGCCACTGGCGGCAGCAACTACGACGCAAAGCCCTACCTGCCGGGTTACGACGATGTGAGCTGGTTTGAAGATGGTGAGCCGGTAACGCTACCGGATGACTATTACTCATCGCGCTCGCTGGTCGACAAGCTGATCGAGTATGTCGATGCCCGTGATGCAAACAAACCCTTCTTTGGGTTCTTGTCGCTCCAGGCTGTCCATATTCCCGTCCAAGCGCCGACGTCTTTCATCGACAGCTACAACGGCGAGTTCGATGCGGGCTGGGATGAGTTGCGAGAGGAAAAACTTCAGCGCGCGATCGAACTGGGGCTCGTGCCAGCCACGACAAAACTCTCACCGCCGCCGCCGACTCACAGGACTTGGGACGATCTGTCTGCGGAAGACAAAGTCGTCTCTGCGCGGGAGATGCAGGTCAACGCCGGAATGCTGGAGGCGGCAGATCACAATATCGGACGACTGCTGGAACACCTCAAGAACACGGGCGTGTTGGAAAACACCATCGTCATCGTTACCTCCGACAACGGGGCCGAATCCGCCGAGACGGAGTTTCAGGGAGCGTTCGAGACCGTCATGTTGGAAGGCATCAAACTGATCGAGGGCTTCGACACCTCTTTTGAGAACCTCGGACAGCAACACAGCCTGACGGCGATCGGCCCCGAATGGGCTTCGGTCTCTTCCGCTCCGTTTCATCTCTATAAGTTCTATGGCAGCGAAGGCGGCTTGCGGGTGCCATTGATCGCGGCTGGGCCGGGGATCGCAGCCTCGGACATCCGCCACGCTCCGACCCATGTGACCGATTTGGTTCCGACGTTGCTGGACGCCGCTGGTGTCGACTATGAAGCCGACGACTTTTATGGGCGCAGTGTACTGCCAGTGCTGAAAGGCGAGGCTGAAACGAGCTACACAGACAACGAGATTTTTGCGTTCGAAGTCAGTGGCAACGCGGCGCTCTATCGTGGGAACTGGAAAATTACGCGGCTTGCGGCTCCGCTCGGCGATAGCAAGTGGCGGCTCTACGACTTGTCCGTCGACCCCGGCGAAACCACCGATCTGTCTGACGAAAACGCCGATCTGTTTGAAGAACTGAAGGCGGAGTACCAAGCTTACTCCGAAAAGGTCGGCGTATTCGAACTGGGGCCTGAGGACTCCGCGTTCAAACAACTATTCAAGAACATCGCAGCCAAATCAGCCAAGAAGTACTGGCATTATCTCGCTGCCCTCGCGGTTGTCCTGGGCTTCGCGTTCTTCGGCACCTTTCGCATCGCAAGAAAACTCTGGCGACGCTCCATCAGCACCCCAATCGGCTCCCAGCCGACTACTTGAGAGGGCATCAAAATGACTTGGACCATTTACACACTTGTTGTTCTTTTCGTTTTCGCCGCAGCCCTTCGTGGATTAAAAAACTACCTAAAACTGAGCTCCAAAATGACGTGGATCCTCTACACAGTTGCTGGCCTACTCGTCTTCGCTATAGGCACCTATTTCTTCCTGCCCAAAATTTTGACTGCGATGGGTCTACATCCACACTACACGATTCCCGATTTCGATTTGAAAGGCAGACGTGCCCTGATCGTGTGTACCAGCCACGACAAAATGGGCGACAAGGACACCGGCGCCTTTGGCTCGGAATTCACCGTGCCCTACTACGCGTTTATTGATGCAGGCTTGGACGTTGATATGGCGTCGATCAAAGGCGGCGAAATTCCAATTCAGCCTTGGTCATGGTCCTGGCCCGTGGCATCAGCTGACGATCGTCGCTTTATGTCTGACGAGGAGGCAATGCGAAAACTCAAGGAATCAAAGCCAATATCAGAAGTCAATCCCAGCGAATACGACGTGATTTTCATGGCGGGCGGCTGGGGGGCGGCCTACGACTTGGCACAAAGTGATGACTTGGCCGAAGTGATCACGAAGGCGAATGCGGAGGGTAAAATCCTCGGGTCAGTCTGTCACGGTGCCCTCGGTTTGGTCAGCGCCAAGGATCAGGATGGAAACCCATTGGTAAAAGGTCGTCGCGTCACGGGGGTGACCAATGGCCAGATCGAGGCCTTTGGCATCACGGTTACTCCGAAGCATCCTGAAACCGAGTTACGCGAAATCGGGGCGATCTACGAGGCCCAACATGCTTGGCGCGACTTCTTCGCAACCCACACCACAATCGATCGTAATTTGGTGACCGGCCAAAACCAAAACAGCGGTCACGAAACGGCTCATCGAATTCTGGAGAAACTCGCAACGGAAAGGAGCGAGTAGTCGGGCCACTTTCCGCTCAATCCGATCCGAAACTTTCGGTCTGTGCGTCGAAGTGGTGGATAGACTGAAGGGAGGCTGAAGTCAGTTGGTACCTCAGCTCCACTAGACGATTGCTGCACAAAAACACGCGATCGTTCGACTTCAACACCGGATCGAACCAATTCTGAACAGATCAGAGGAAGATTAATGATGCGAGGAAGAGTACGGATCACGCTCATTGTGTTTGCTCTCTTCTATTCTGCGGCTACGTCGGTGGCTGCGACGCCTACACCTGAGGAAGTGTTGGCTGGATTCGAGGACCGAGTGGATGCAGTGTTCAGGGCCGAAGCGGGCAAACCGCTCGAGCGGGCGAGGAAGCAGCCGCCACTCAGTAAAGGGCGTGGGGCTTATGTTCGCGCTTATTCGTACTCTATCATGGCGTTCGCGGCTCGTTGTCTTTATCTCGACGAGAGGCTCGACGAAGCGAATGCGGCGCTCGTGGAAAACGCTCAGTTTTACCTCGACAATCCGCTCACCATTACCGACCGCGACAGTTTTCATTGGCACGCCGAAATCGTGCTGCGGTTGCTGGAAATGTATGGCCCTCGTGCCAACGTGCATCCTGGCCGGATCACTAGCGAGACCGAAGCAATCTTGCTGGAGTACATGTGGAGTTACACCAAAAAGTGCTCCTGGCTGGGGAAGGCCGAGTTCGAGGATTCGAAGACGTGGCATATCTACTCGTCGGAGAATCATCACTCGATGGACTTCACGTGCCATTGGCATTTTTCGAAGTATGCCAAAGACCTTCCAGAGTATCGAAACAAGCGATGCGATGATGGTGCGACTTTGTCAGAGCACTATCGCGCCTGGAATGAGTACTTCGTTGAATACTGTCGCGAGCGCGCTCGTCGGGGAATTTGCGTTGAGATGCGAAGCGATGGCTACAACTCGACGTTGATCAAAGGTTTTTACAATTTCTACGACTTTGGCGACCCCGAGGTCAGCAGGCATGCCGGCATGTTGCTCGATCTGTATTTCGCTTATTGGTCAGAAGAACAGATCAGGGGACATATGGGCGGCGGCGGTTCGCGGATCAAGGGTAACAACGCATTCACGCAGAACCGAAAGCACGGCAACGCCCCATTGGCTTGGTTCTATTTCGACATCGGCCAGCCGCCGGAACTCTACGGCCACGATGTTGGCGCCATGCTGAGCCGCTATCGTCCGCCTGCGGTCGTGGTAGATATTGCTCGCGACACAGAAGGCCGCGGCACTTACGAGATTCGTCAACGAGTGCCAGGTCTCGGCGAGCAGGGAGACACCACGCCCCATATGGATCGCCCGGATCAGTTTCCGAACAAACTTAACACCGACCGCGGCGGCATTCTGCGATATAGCTACTGCGATCCTGCGTTTATTTTGGGCACGCCGATGACTGAGGCCCGTCCACTATCGGATTGGGTGAAGATCAGCAGCCAAAGTCGCTGGCAGGGAGTGATCTTTCGCGGCGAACACGATCCGCGCATCGTTCCGGTCCCCCGCGCCAGCGACAACCGCGTCGCCTTCAATCAGTTTTGGTCGGTACAGAGCAAGGGAAGCTTGATTACGCAGAAGCTCAAGACTAACAAAGGCGCGGCCGAGATGATGGTGTGGATGTCGGCCCAGGGTTTGAGCAAGCCTGTACGCGAAGAAGGAATCGTGTTCGTCGAAGCCCCAGCAGCCTACGCGGCGATTCGTGTCGGCCGCGGGGACTTCCAAATCGTGCAGCAGGTTCTGGAAGGAACGAAAGAAGAAGGCAGTAAATACCGGTCACCGCCGGGCTATATGGTGCTGCCCGACGACGAGTACGCACCGGTCGTATTGGAGGTGATGGCGAAGGACGAGCTAGCAGACTTTGCAGAATTCAAATCGCTGGTGAGTGATCGCCAGCCGAACCTTCAGGATACAACATTTCGCTACGAAACCATTTACGGCGACGTGCTTACCTTCGACACTAGTTACCAGCAAATGCCAACAATCAACGGCCGACCGGTCGACTACACACCTGACAAGGTATTTGATAGCCCATTCCTAAACGCCGATTACCAGGACGGTGTCGTTACCATCAGCAAAGGCAACAGAAAAAGGGTTCTCGACTTTGAGTCGCGGTGAGGCGAAGTCCCGTTCGCGTCGCCATCGCAGTGCCGATCAGGCTGCAAGCTGAGTCTTTGAGAGCCATGCCGGGAGAAAGTGCCTTCGCATCGGTGGAACAATAAGTGGGGCAGCTTCTTGTTAAACTATGGGCAGGCCGGAGACGGATCGGAAATTTCCCCGACAAGAACGTGAGATCACTTTGCAGAACTTTGTCTCTTTTCGACCTCGGCGTTGGGCGCTCGTTCTCGTTGTTGCTGGGTTTTGTTTCAGTGCGATGGTCTCTTTGGGACAGGACCGTTTGCCCGCGAGTGAGGCGGATGAGATCCATGCGATCATCAACTCTGCGTGCTTGGATTGCCACAGCGGTGAGTCGGCGGAAGCGGCAGTCCGCTTTGACAATTTTTCTTTTCTGAAATCCACTGAGCATTGTTCAGCATGACCAA
>JBCBOO010000233.1:0-10785 GCA_039821235.1 Planctomycetota bacterium | reverse complement strand
CTTCTTCGCAAACGACTCGACGACCTTCAACGAGTCGAAACGGGCTCCGAGTTCGCTGAGCGTTCCCTCCAACGAAATCATCATCTTGAGCAGGAGCGCGGATTGATTCGGGAGCTTGATCGAATGGCTGTGGAGCACTTCGGTCAGCGCCGAAAGTGCGCCGGCCAGATCAAACTGGTTGAGCGATTGTTGCCCGTAAGTTCCGATGAAGTCGGCGACATCGATCGCCAGGGCCGACTCATCGAGGTCTGGTGGTGTTTCTCCGACGCGTCGCATCAATCGAATCAAACGGTTTTGATCGCCCGAAGAAATTGCGATGATCATGTCCTCGATGTTTTCCCGCAGCGACTCGTCAATGCGGCCGGTCATACCGAAATCGAGAATCCCGAGTGAGCCATCTTGGAGACAGAACAGGTTGCCGGTGTGCGGATCGGCGTGGAAAAGGCCTTCGTCAAAAATCATCGCCACATAGATTTCGGCGATGGTCTCGCTAATTTGTTCTCGACGCTCTGCCGTCAGGGTGATTTGGTCGATGCCGACACTGGAGTGTTCGATCGATTCATCATCGGTTGTCGTCGTGGTTGGATCTTTGGGCGAGTCCGGCTCGGGAGGCTCATCGACTGGGTCACGCAAGCAGGCGGCGAGCGGTTTTCCAATCAGTTCATCCATGACCAGGACGCGACGCGTACACAGCGCGGTGACTGGTTTGGGAACAACGACCTTGGATTGACGGCGGCTCAGCCAGATGGCGAAGTGTTCCAGCGATTGACGTTCACGACTAAAGTCCAGCTCGCGCGTGATCATGGGCGCGAGTTGGCGAACCACGTCGTCGGGCCGCCAGGCACGTAAGGACTCGACGCGTTCGGCGAGTGTTGCAAGTCCGCCTAGCACTTCGATGTCTTGCTTGATCGTTTTTTCGATGCCGGCTCGCTGGACTTTGATGACGACTTTCTGGCCGTCGTTCATCGTGGCGCGATGGACTTGGCCGATCGAAGCCGTCGCCAGGGGCTCGCTTTCAATGTGTTGGAATTGCGATTCGTAATCCGCACCCAGTTCGCGCGACAGCGTGGTGCGGACGGTTTCGATACTGTCGGGGCGAACATTCGCACGCAGGCCCTTCAGTTCCTCGCTTAGCGTGATGCCCACCAGATCGGGACGAGCAGCGAGAATCTGCCCCAGTTTGATGAAGGTGGGGCCAAGGTCGGTGAGAGCCATTCGGATCCGTTGCTCGCGCGTGTACTCCGCTAGCGGCGTGCCACGGTGATCCTTGAAGAGTTTTCGAAACGGAGCCCGCCGGTGCTGACTCAAGACATCCGCGAGACCGTAGCGCCGCAATACCGCCAGGATCTCACGCCAGCGGCGGAGATTGCGATAGAGCTGTGGAATCGCGGAGATTTTCATGAAGCACGATGGATGGGGTGGATCAGCCGGTCAAGACGAACACGCCCCATTGTAGACGGCAAAGAGACATCCCCAGCGGTTACCGACGTCTGCGGCCGAGGACGCTGCAAACTGCGGTCCGAATGAATCGATTACAATACGGTTGTTCGCCGAAAACCGCCTTCCAGTGATTCAGGTCATCGATGAGTGAAGCTTCGCCCGCTGCCGCCCCTCCGCCGTCCGCGCCGCCAGTGGAATCGCCAGCCGACGTTGCAGCGGTGTCCGAGTTTGCGAAGCGGGTGATCACCAATGTTGAGAATGCGATCGTCGGTAAACGCAAGCAACTCGTGCTGTCGTTGGTGGCTTGGCTGAGTGGAGGGCACGTCCTTTTGGAAGATGTGCCGGGTGTCGCGAAAACGATGCTTGCGAGGGCATTGGCTCGCACCGTTGGATGCGATTTCAAGCGTGTGCAATGTACGCCGGACTTGCTGCCGACGGATGTCACTGGAACGTCGATCTTCAACCAGAAAAACGCGGAATTTGAGTTTCGCGCCGGGCCGGTTTTCACTCAGATCCTGTTGGCGGACGAAATCAATCGCGCGACACCTCGAACGCAAGCGTCGTTACTGGAGGCGATGGCGGAAGCTTGCGTGACGGTTGACGGAACGACCCACGAGTTGACCAAGCCGTTTTTGGTCATCGCGACACAAAACCCCGTGGACCACGAAGGCACTTTCCCATTACCGGAAGCCCAGCTGGACCGTTTTCTGATGCGATTCAGCCTGGGCTATCCAACGATGGACGAAGAAATGCGGATGTTGGATTTGCTGCAACACACGCATCCGGTCGACGCGCTGCAGCCGGTTGCGAAGGCGGAGGAGTTGATCGCGGCCCAGGCAGAAATCCGCAAAGTGCACGTCGATCCTCGTGTTCGGCAGTACTTTTTGCAGATCATCGATCAGACGCGCAAACACCCTGATCTTGCGCTCGGCGGCAGTCCTCGTGCGACGATCGCCCTCTTCCGTTGCGGCCAGGCGATGGCTGCCATTCGTGGACGCGGATTTGTCAGCCCCGACGACATCAAACGGGTTTTGGCGCCGGTGATGAATCACCGGTTGATTCTGCGTCCGGAAAGCCGGTTGCGGAAAATGACCACCGAGCGTGTCTTGGAAGAAATCGTCAGTGAAATCGCCGTCCCCACGATCGAAGCGTAGACGCGAGCCCTCTCCCGCGGTTCGTCAGCTAGTCGTCCTGCGGTAAAATCCTTAGGCTGGTGTTCCTGTTTACCAGTATCGCGGATGAGACCGGAACGTTCTTCGGGGGGAGGATTACGTGTCGGAATCACGGAGTAATCAACTCGAGCCAGCCAACGAAGCGACCTCTTCGATTCGAATCGGAGAAGGTTATGTGAAGGAAAAGGGTGAGGTTCCCATTGTCGTTCATTCGGACGTCAATTCACCCATTGCGGAAATGACGTTCCTGAGGCGTTCGTTGTTGTTCGCCGAACTGGCGATGATCGCTTACAACGACGAATTGGAGGCAACCGCTGCGGCCGCGATGGCGGGCTTTTCGGACGTCACGTTCTACGATCGGGATGGTTCACAGGCGTATCGATTTCGTAACGAACATGACTGTGTGATTGCGTGTCGAGGAACGGAGCCCAACGAATGGAATGACATCAAGGCCGACGCCGATGCGGCAAGTGTGGTGGCGGAGACGGTCGGGCGAGTCCACCGAGGATTCAAGCAGGAGGTCGATGATTTATGGCCCATGATCGAGACGGCGCTACTGGACAACGAACACGGGTTGTACTTTTGTGGCCATTCGTTGGGTGGTGCGATGGCAACAATTTGCGCGGGGCGATGTTTTCTATCGCATATCCCCAGCAATCCGAATGAATTGTTTAGCTTCGGCAGCCCGCGTGTCGGCGACAAACGATACATCAATCACGTTAAACTGAATCACTACCGGTACGTGCACAACAACGACATCGTGACACGTGTTCCACCGGCGTTTCTTGGTTACCGTCACTCGGGAAACGAAGTCTACTTGGACCGTAACGGTCGGATTCGGAAATTGGGCGTTGTTTCAAAGCGACGTGACAAATGGCAGGGTTTCCTCCGTTCACTGCGGCGATGGAAAATCGATCACTTTTCAGACCATTCGATCCACGGCTACATCGATGCGATCGTGAAAGCGGTCCGAGAAGAAGACAAGCGACTCGCCGAGGGTGGGGCCGCGAAGACCGCCGAGTTTTATACGGAGATCGAAGATGAGTAGCGAATGGTTCAGTCACTCAGCTTTGAAACGCCTCCGAGTGCAATTCCACTGATGACCTGTTTTCGAATTCCTACCCAAATTTAGCGGCAGCGATGCACAAGCCCAGCGAGTCGAAAACGGACCCGTCCCAAGAGACGAGTGACACCCATGTCGAAATTGACGGCGTGCGGCTGAAACTTGCCAAACCGCATGTCGATGCGGGACGCTGGATCGGCCAACAAGAGATTTTGCAACAACTGCTTGCCTGTTGGATCTCGTTAGACGAAGTGGATTTGCCGCTCACGCCTCGACTCGTTGGCGCGCCCGGGGTTGGTAAAACACAACTGGCTATCGCAGCCGCCCAGGCCCAGGGGCGACCGCTCTACATCTATCAGTGCACCGCTGATACGCGGCCCGAGGACCTCTTGGTCACTCCGGTGCTGAGCCAAAATGGTGCGATTGCCTACCACGCCTCGTCGTTGGTCACGGCAATGTTGCGAGGCGGTGTCTGCGTGCTCGACGAAGGCAATCGGATGAATGAGAAGTCGTGGGCGTCGCTTGCGCCTTTGTTCGACAATCGACGGTACGTCGAGTCGATCGTGGCCGGGATCACGATTCCCGCCCACCAAGAGTTTCGTGCTGCGGTGACGATGAACCAAGACGAATCGACGTTCGAGATTCCCGACTACATCATGAGCCGCCTGCAGCCGACTTTGCCGGTCGGGTTTCCGAACAAGCAAGATGAAATGGCGATCTTGCAGTATCACTTGCCGTTCGCCGAACCCGAAATGCTGGCGATGACGGTCGAGTTTTTACAGCGTTCGCATCAGCTGAAACTCGAATTCTCGCCGCGTGACGGAATCAATCTGCTGCGGTTCGCACTCAAGCGTATCGCGCAAGACCCGAATCATCCCGTTAGCCGCGACGAAGCGTGGCAAGAAGCACTGATGCGGTGCTTGGGGGATGAGGCATTGGACTTGGAGGCGTTGTCGAAACGGAGGAGCCGTACGTTGGGTGGAGATGTCGTTCCCCTCGGGCTCGCGGATCTGTTTTTTGATCCAGATGATCCGATGCACCCTGATCGTGAAGAGGAGGATGACGAAGACTACGATGTCTGATTCCATCGCAGAGAAGGCACCGACTTCGGGACCCGAAACGCGTGTGAATGAACCCAGTCGGACGGTTGCCGTGATCGACATCGGGGCGTCCGCCATTCGCATGGCCGTGGCCGAGATTCGCGGCGGAGGAAAGATACGCACGCTGGATCGATTGGTCCAACCGGTGCAGCTGGGCAATGATACCTTTGATACTCGAAAGCTATCTCGCAAGAACATTGAACGCGTGGTCTCCGTCTTGCGCGACTACCAACGCGTTTTGCGCGAGTATGGCATTCGCCAGCCAAAGGATGTTCGCATCGTTGCGACCAGTGCCGTTCAAGAAGCGACCAACCGACTCCAGTTTACGGACCGGGTGTTCACCGCCACCGGGTTGCAAGTCGAGCCGATTGATTCCGCCGAAGTCAATCGCATCACCTACATGGGCATCACGCCGCAGTTGCTCTCCCACGAACACTTGGCGAACGGCAAAGCACTTGTTCTGGAAGTCGGTGGCGGCAGCACCGAAGCATTGATCGTGCGGAGCGGCAACGTGCTCGCCAGCTATTCCGTTCGCCTGGGTTCATTGCGAATGTTGCGAACGGTCCAGCAAGCACGTGCGGCGATCACGCGACGCCGAGCCCTCTTGGAAAACCAGATCAATCGAGCGATCAAATCGTTGTCCGATACGGTCAGCGGAGAATCCCAGCTGAACCTCGTCGCCATCGGTGGCGACATCCGATTGGCGTCCCGGCTGGTCAGCGGAAACTGGAAGTCCGAAGAACTGGTCGAGATATCGACGCAAGATCTCGGTGAATTGACTGATCGCGTAATGGACCTCGGTGAAGACGAGTTGGTCAAGCAGTTTGGCACCACTTTCATCGAGGCCCAAACGTTAGGTCCGGCCTTGCTGGCTTACAGCATGGTGGCCAAGCACTTTGACGTCGAACGCGTGTTCGTCAGTGACACCAACTTGCGTGACGGCTTGCTCAAAGACATCGCGGTGGGCGGCAGCTGGACGGCTGAGTTTCGCAATCAAATTGTGCGTTCGGCGTTATCGCTTGGACGTCGATTCAATTTTGATGAGATGCATGCCCGAAGCGTGGCCGAGCTGGCCCGCAAGTTGTATGACCAACTGCGTCCGCAACATCAGCTTGATAGTCGTCACGAAGTGATCCTGCACGTCGCCGCGTTGTTGCACGAAATCGGTTTGCAGATCAATGTCCGCAGCCACCACAAACACGCGCTCTACATCATTCGCAACAGCGAGTTGTTCGGCCTGTCGAGAGCGGAATTGTTGGAGGTCGGCTTGGTGGCCCGCTACTACCGTCGTGCGACGCCGCAAAACTCGCATTCGGATTACATGTCTCTGAATCGCGATACACGCGTGACGGTAAACAAGCTGGCTGCGATTTTGAGACTGGCAACGGCTCTGGACGATACGCGAACCAGTCGAATCCGTGACATCGATTGCATTGTCGATGACAAGCGGCTGACCATCCACGTGCCCGGTGTGCGTGACGTTTCGCTGGAGCAGGTGGCGATGCGGCAGCAATCTTTGTTTTTCCGCGACGTCTTCGGAAAGTCCGTGTTGCTGCGTGCTGGCGAGTGAGTCTAGTCCGTCGTAACGACGAACCATCGCAGCGGTTTTGTTCGAGGCAATTGACATTTTCGACTTCCGTGTTCTCCGCTGCTTTTTAGGCAATCGGAGTGGCGAGTAAATGTCCCTCGAGAATCGTAAGAGCTTGTCCCGAGAGCTTCACCCGATGCTCACCCACTTCGCAGTGAACGAATCCACCGCGTGGGGAAGCCTGGTAGCCGACCAAGCGAGTTGTTTGCAACGACTGTGACCAGAAGGGCGCAAGACCACAGTGGGCCGAGCCCGTCACGGGGTCCTCGTTGATGCCGCACGAAGGCGCGAAGAATCGTGAAATGAAGTCGTATTCGGCGCAGTCCGATGGAGCCGTCACGGCGACCCCGCGGGTCTCAATTTTGGCAACCTGTTGAAAGTGGGGGCGAAGCTCGCGAACACTCTGCGCGTCGTCGAGCACGACAACTAAATCGAATTTCGTTTGCAGCACGTTTCCCGTTGCACAGCCGAGTGCTTGGAGAGTCTGTTCGGCAAGTGGCTCAGGCACATCGCTGGTGACAGCGGTTTGGGGAAAGTCGAGCACGATCCGAGCTGCGTCACGTTGGCAAACCAGTTCACCACTTCGTGTCTGAAAATGAATGGCTGATTCGCTTGGCACGCGACCGGATTCGTAGAGGACATGGACGGCGGCAAGGGTCGCATGACCGCAAAGGTCCACTTCGGTCCCGGGAGTGAACCATCGCAATTGAAAGTTCCCGATGCCTTCGCTCGGGACGACGAACGAGGTTTCTGACAGATTCATCTCGGCGGCAACACTTTGCATCCAGCTTGCCTCTGGATACTCGTGTAAAACACAGACCGCAGCGGGGTTTCCGGTGAAGGGGCCGTCACTGAATGCATCAACCTGCCAAAGTGGGAGACTCATTTTGGGCGTTCGGATTGGGTGGAGGAGTCGGGTTCTGGAAGATGGAAGGCGGACCGATTCGCCGGAGTCGACAAACGGCCAGATCGCGGCAGAAGATCGGCAGGGATCACATTGGAAGCCACAAATGATCCCGTGTTGATTTAAAGTTGCGAATCAGAGTCGTTTCGGGCTGTCGCTCGAGACCGCTGGCGTCTCTATTGCAGCGTACCAGATCTTCGCTTGTCGTCATCTTCCGCAGCGTCTGGTTTTGAGCGTCGTTATTCGGACGAATACGGGAACCCGATGGTCGTGGGGACCTGGGACTACCTGCATTCCCACACTGGTAGAATTCCTTGGTGCGGCGTTTCTGTTTTTCGGAGGTTGGGCAATTGTCTCCGCAACGTCGCGAGACGCGATTTTCTTGCGGTGGATTCGAGAACTTAATGGCAATACAAGGGCTTGAATGGCAATGAAGAGTGAGACACGCGAATCAAAAAAGAAGTCCGTGCCTGAGATGATCATCGTTGTCGGAGCTTCGGCTGGCGGGTTCAAGGAGATCGCGTTACTGGTCGAGTATTTGCCGGCATGGTTCAAAGGCACGATGATTGTTGCCAATCACCGTCTTCCGCACGAAAGCAACGACCTGGCAAAGATTCTCGCAGATCGCGCACGTGTCCGGGTGCATGAACCGGTTGATGATCAGGCGCTGGAATGCACGACCATTTACGTTGGAAAACCCAATGAGACCATCGAAGTGGATGATGGCGGATTCGATGTTCGCGTCAACACGTCCAACTACGCACGTGTGCACCGAATCGACGATCTCTTCAAGTCGGTCGCGGACACTGTTGGAAAGAACGCGGTCGGAGTGATTCTCTCTGGCATGCTCTCCGATGGTATCGATGGACTAGAGGCGATCCAGCAAGCAGGCGGTTACTGCATCGTTCAGTGCCCGGAAGATGCGCAATACGACTCCATGCCGAAGAACGCGATCGAGCGGATTGAACCTGACTTTATCGGCACCACACGCGAGATTTCAAGCGTGTTGATGGAGTTAGCGGTCGAGCGTTTCAACGCGGTCTCGTAGCACGCTCTCCGAGCCGTGAGGTCTCGGCTCGGAGGGTCGAGCAACCATCTTTGCGACCCCAAAATTATATTGAGACGCAGCACCAGCTAGTGCTGCGTCACAGCTTGAAAATAGGGCTGGTGATTCTGTAGCACGGCTCTCCGCGCTGTGAGCACTCGGCTCGGAGAGCCGATCAACTATCTTTGCGACCCCAGAATGTGTTGAGACGCAGTACTAGGAATCTTCAAGAGCTTGCACGGATGCGATTTGCTTGCAGCAATTCTTTCCTTCTGGGGATGAAAGAATTGCCGTGGGGCGACTTGAGCAATTCTTGAAAAGTCCGTCTCCAGCGATCACGGTTTTTGTCGCATCGTTTGAATGTCGGCAACTACTCACCGAGCAATTGGCACGGAGTTTGCCAATAGAGCGAAGGCACGCGTTGATCGCCCCACCAGTTTTCTCTCAACAGGCTTCGCAGACAGGATGTCTAACCCCTTCTTACTTTTCCCCGGATTCGGACCCTCGTCCGCGGATGGACTTGATAGCGGAATTGTCGGTGCGAGTACGAGCCCCTCGCGACAAGGCAGTTCGAAGTCAGGCGGGATTGCAGAGGCGCCGGACGTTTCTTTCGAGTTGATTGTTCAGCAACTTTTGGACAGTCAATCGCATGTGCCAAGTTCCGGGCCATCACAAACCGACGGCGAGGTCGAGGCGCTGACTTTGCCCGTGGCCGAAGTGGAACCGGTCACCTCTGCTCTCGATGGTTCGCTCAAGGCGCTCCTTGACGAACTCACTCCGACCGCGGAAACGGATGGCGAAGCGATCATCGCTCCGACGGATTCCGACGCCCAACCCGGCGAGGAGCTCTTCGCGCAGCCCATTGACGCTCTTGGGGCGTTTCTTTTTCAGACGCAGCACCCGGCGCTCGCTGAAACCGGGTCTGAATCGGTTGGTGACACGTTGGCTATTGGAAGCACTGACTCGTCCTTGACCGAGCTGGACGGAGATGATCGATTCCTTTCCGACAGCATTCTTGAAAGCCAAAGCCTCGCCGAAGTAAGTTCGCTCGATGAACTCGCGTCGGGAGTCTCGAGTGATCCGCAAACGGCATCCGCGTTGGGCACGACCACGGTTTCGGCACTGCTGCTTGAATCCGTCGGGGGCGACACGATTCCATCCGAATTCGCCGCTTCCGTTTCTGTTGCCAGCCAATCAAACGACGGTAGTTTCGCAGCGGAATTGAGCCCGAAGTTCGCCGAGCTGCCTGAGGGTGAAGGGGCGCAACTTACGCTCGAACACCTTCAAGCGAATTCGATTTTGGCGTCCTCGTCACAGCCGTTGCATCAGGCAAACGGCATCAATGGGCAGCTCGTTGGTGCACCTACAACGGCCGCTTCGGTGCCTGTCCAAGTCCAAGCCGAACCGCTCGTCGCCGGTGCGGAGCATGTGACGTCAGACATTTCGCGACCCCAACCTTTGAACGAGCCGACAAAAAATGCGCCCTCGCAACCAGTCGCAGCGGAATTAAACGCGATCGATGACGCGGAGCGCCAGTCTGTTTTAGCGCCATCTGCTGTCAACGGCGACTCTCCCATTCAGGCCAGGCCAGATAGCCGTCGGACGAATGAGCCAGTGCGAGCCGACGTTCCTAGTCAGCCTGAATCGTTGCCGGAGTTAGATCCCGCCAGTTCATTCGTTGATCTGGCGGAAACGAATTTCATTGATGAAACGCTGCAGGTGGAAGTGGCAGAGCAAATTGACTCGGTTGCAAGCGGCATCGATGAAGCGACGCAGCCACGTCAAGTCGGCTCGACGGAAACCTCTGCGTCGAGCGATCAGGTTGACGCTGGGCAGAGTCAGTTCGGCACGCAAGGCGATGGGCAGTCATCAGAGTTTGGTGACACGGCACATTCCAATGACGCAGACGACGGCGGACAGTCAAAACCGACTCCCGAAGGTGAAGATCGTTCGGTGCAGGAGTCTTCTCTTTCTCAGGACATACCAGACGCGTTGGAACCGGAACGCGACAGCCGAGAAATACGGGAAGGGAACCAGGCGGAAGAGACAATGGATCGAAGTGACATCGTGGGAACCGACATCGCTGACGCCTTCGGAATCAAGGAAGAAACGCCCCAGGCCGTGACCACCACTCGGATCGCAGAGCCCGTTAGCTACCTCTCGCCCGAGGCAACTTCCTTTGGCGTGACGCTTTCTCAAGATTTGGTACAAGACACGGCAGCATCATCTCTCGAGGATTCTTCCTTGATCATGGAAGAAACACTGGCACTGGAAGGGCTTCAGGTCGAGTCTCCAGCTGAAGACAGCATTCGTTCCGCCGCGGATATGATTCGTCGCGCTGCCGAGACAAGTCTCCAGCAAGACGGCCGCACGATTCAATTGGAGCTAAGCCCCGCCGAACTCGGGGCTCTGAAAATTCAGGTCATTCAATCCGAGCATTCGATTGAGACCCAGATCGTTGCCGCCGAAGCCG
>JBCBOO010000232.1:0-10821 GCA_039821235.1 Planctomycetota bacterium | reverse complement strand
CCCGGGGCTTCGGCCGCCAGGCCTCCCACTTCCCGGCCGCTGATTCATCGGCCCTTGATTCATCGATCCCTGAGCCGGCGGATCTTGCATCTCTCGCCCGTCGGGACGTTCGCGATTGGAACGCTCGGGAGGTGGCCGATCAAACCTGTCCCAGTCGTCGCGTCTTCCTTCCCCGGGACGCTGCGGCCCAAAACGTCCGTCTTCCGACCGACGTCTCGGCGGCTTACGAAAGTCCAGTCCTGGATCCCCTGGTGGCTCGCGCCCAGGCAGTTCGGACTCAAGAAGCCTCTCTTCGGCAATCGCGGCAATTCGATTACGTAGGTCCGGCGCGTACGCCTTTTCCGAAGGCAGCGTGTTTCGAACCGTGTCCCATCCGACACTCCCTTCACTTTCCAGTATCCGTTGCTGAATCATCTGATGGAACTGAAGGGCGGCTTTTTCCTTTCCCGTCCACTCCAACAAGATCGCGGCGCCCCAAGCCTGAGGTGAATCAACGTTAGCGCCGAGTTCGAATGCGGTTTTCACATCCTCTGCGGCTTCCTCCCACAAATTCAGTTCGATAAAGAACTGCGCCCGTTGTGACCACGGCAAGAAGTACTTGGGTTGGCGGGAAACGGCATCATCAAAATCACGTTGTGCCATTTGCCAGCGTCCGGAATCCGCGTGCAACTGGGCACTCGCAACTAAGGAATTTGCCTGGACGAGGGTGTCAGCAAATCGTTCCACTTTTTGAAGTGCGGCGTCTTTTTGATCGCGCTGCGTGACAGCTTGCCTCCATTGCCAGACGCTCACTCCGGTCCCAACGAGCCAGCTGGTCAGCAGAACCGCTCCGGTGACGAGTGCGACCCGGTTCCGGCGAGCAAACTTGGAAATCAAATATGCGGGACTCGGAGGCCTCGCCTGGATCGGCTTGCCGGCAAGGTGTCGACGAATGTCGTCCGCCATCGCGGCAGCGGAGTCATAACGTCGTCGACGATCCTTCTCCAGGGCTTTCATCACAATCCAGTCGACATCGCCACGAATGGCAATGGAGACTTGACTGGGATTCAGCTGACGCTTCCCTCGAACGGTTGTCTTCGCATCACCGACCGTCGAGACCCTTCGGCTGGGGCGTTCCGGCTGGACTTCGCGAATGATCCGTCGCAGTTCATCCAATCCGGCGGTGTCCAGCTGCTTGCGATCGAACGGCGTTTCACCGGTTAAGAGTTCGTACAAGATAACGCCCAATGAATACAGATCGCTTCGAGTATCGACGTCCAATCCACTGAGCTCCGCCTGCTCCGGACTCATGTACATCGGCGTCCCGATCATCGAGAAGAAACGCGTGTAGATCGTTTTCTCGGTCAACGATTGTCCGATCGCTTTCGCCACACCAAAGTCGATCACTTTCACGACGGGCCGATCGTCGTGAAGTGTGACCATCACATTGGAGGGCTTTAAGTCACGATGGATGACGCCTTTTTGGTGTGCATGATGAACGGCCGCGCATACATCCAGAAAAAGCGCGAGTCGTTCTTTGATGGACAACTCATGCGCGGCAACGAAGTCCGTCACCGGCACGCCGCGAACCAATTCCATCACAAAGTAAGGTTCTGAAGATTCGGTCACTCCGGCATCGAAGACACTCGCGATATTCGGATGGTCCATCATCGCGACAGCTTGTCGTTCCGCTTCGAAACGAGCCAGAATCTCCTTCGTTCCCATCCCCGGCTTGATGATTTTCAAAGCCACGTCGCGGCGAACGGGCGATTCTTGTCTGGCCAGGAAGACCAAGCCGAAACCTCCCTCGCCGATTTTTTCCATCAAGCGGTAGGGTCCGATCGAGCTGCCGACCTGGGCGGATCGATTGGTGTTCTGGCCCGCCACGGATGCGACTTCCGAGGGAGGTTGATCAAGTGGATTTTCATCTTCCTGATCCGCTCGCAGCAAAGCCTCGACTCCGGCGCGTAGGCCCTCGTCCTGCCCACAAGCCTCGCGCACGTACTGTTCGCGTTCGACTTCGTCGGTCAATTCGATCGCGTTGAGGAAGATCGATTTTTCGGATGCGAGGTCCATGTCGTTTTACTCCGCCTCCATAAACCGTTTCAGCCAAGCCCTCGCGAACGCCCAGTTACGTTTGACCGTTCGTGGCGAAACATTCATCAGTTCGGCTGTTTGATCCACCGTCATTCCGGCGAAGTACCTGAGTTCGACCAGCTTGGCCAGATCGACGTCTTGTTTCTCCAGCGCGATGAGAGCCTCGTCGAGCGCGAGCAACGTTTCGGAATCATCGGGGTCGATCGACGCGTCGATGTGATCCAGTTCGTTTCGCTGCCATTGCCCGCCACGCTTCTCCGCGTTTCGCTTTCGCGCCGACTCGATCAAGATTCGACGCATCGATTCCGCCGCGGCTCCAAAAAAGTGTGCACGGCCCTTCCACGATTGCTGAGACTCTCCGCCGACGAGCCGCAAAAAAACTTCGTGCACCAGTGCAGTCGGTTGAAGGGTGTGCGAGGCCTTTTCGGCCGACATTTTCTGTCCTGCAAGGCGGCGTAGCTCCTGATACACCAGCGGCAACAACTCGCTGGTGGCTTCTTCGTCACCGGATTCGATCGCCCCCAGGACGCGTGTCACTTCATCGTTCATTGAGCCTTCTTATTCCATTCGAATCCGCAAACAGGTCAGCCAATCGGCGTTCCTGCGGTGACGGTGATCCTCTCCAAGCGTAGCCTATCGCCGCCGACCTTGGACCAAGCATAGTGCAGCAATCTTTTTTTGGCCCCCTTCGATGCTGGAATTCGCATACTGCTGGAGAGGCAACAATCCGTTTTCGGAATTCAGCCCTCCGTCAGTTCACAAACAGCTTATCTTCCATTGTTCGCGGCAAGGAATACGAATCTTGAATCGCAAATTGACCACCCTCTTCGTCGCCGGGTTGATCGGAGCTGGCGCACTTGTATTCGCACAGCCGCCCCGCGGTCGCACTCATCGCGTCACCGAAAAAGGCACGCTTAACCCGCTGCCGGCCACTGCATCCCCGCCGACGGAGAGCAAAGTCGAAATCGAGATCGTCGACGGACAGAGAGTCATTCGGTCCAACGGGATCCCAAATCACCCCACCGGACAATTCCCAAATCGAGGAAACCCGAATGTCATTTCCGCACAACGACATGAGTACCGGGTTCCAGCCGAACCCAAAATGGCCGGTCAAGTCTCGCCGTTACGTGGCGAATTTGGCATCGCGGTCAATGGTGTACCTTTTGACCCCGGCGCTGCGGAGTTCTACGAAGGAAACCCCGGATGGCAATACGAACCTCTGTCGGGAGCCATCGCGCTTGGGATTGATGTTTCGCATGCGCACGTGCAACCCACCGGTAAATATCACTACCACGGACTTCCGACCGGCCTTTTGGATCATGTAAATCTCAAACCCTCGGAACACTCACCGCTGATCGGATGGGCTGCCGACGGATTTCCAATCTACGCCGTCTATGGTTACACCGATCCAAAGGAATCGATTTCGAAGTCAACGAAACTGCGTTCCAGTTATCAACTTCGCAAGGGAAATCGTCCCGGAGGCGACTCGCCAGACGGAACATACGACGGCACGTTTGTACAAGACTACGTCTATGTGGCCGGCAGCGGTGACCTTGACGAATGCAACGGACGGTTCACTGTCACGCCCGATTTCCCGAACGGAACCTACGCCTATTTCTTGACCGAAGAGTGGCCCGTCGTTCCACGCAACTACCGAGGCACTCCGTCCGATGACTTCCGACATGGACCGCCAATGGGCGGGCGTCCCGGCGGAGCGATGGATGGTGGACGCGAATTTGGAGGACCTCCCAATGGTCGCGGCTTTGGACCTCCGGGTCGCGGCGGTGACCGATTTGGCGGCGGACGTGGTGATGGTGGTGGTTTTGGAGCCCAAGGAGCTGGCCCCGGCAGTCCTCCAAAACCGGGTGAGATTCTTCCTTCCTTCCTCCGACGGTCGCTCAATTTGAGCGAGGCTCAACAGGAGAAGCTCGACGCGTTGCAAAAAACGGTTGATGACGAGCTCTCAAAGATCTTGACGCAAGAACAAAGGCAACAGCTTGAGCAGCAAGGCCCGCCGCCGGGCAACCAGTCCTTCGGGCGCGATCAACGCAGGGGTGATCGGGATAGCCGAAGGCCAGGTCGCCCTTCCCAAGGCGATCGTCCACGCTAATCGCACTTGCATCAACAACCCGCTTAGGACTTAGTCTTGGTCACGACACAACCACTCGAAAGTCAACCGACTCCGAATCCAAATCGCTGTTGTTGACCAACACGTCCCAAGTCTCCGAGCCCAAGACGTCCATTCCAGTGGTCGCAACAATTCGAACGGCATACTCGCCCGACTGGCTCACCTGATCGAAAGTGAATCTTCCCGAACGATCCGTCTCCGTTTCTGCCACGACATTCCCTTCGCTGTCGATCAACTCAAGCGCAACCCCTTCGACCCCGATGTCACGTTGACCACGTCCTCCGTCGCGCTGATCGCGATCAACACCCGAATTGTTGTTTCCTCCGCGACCTTGATCCAGGGCTAGCAGTTCGAGTTCCTCATCTGCAAGTGGGAACGTGCCGTCAACCAACGGGTCCAACTCGGCTGTTCTTCCCTGGCCGGAACCCGCATTTTCGGCGGTCACCGTTCCAGAAATCGTCGGCCGGAAGAAGAAGACATCTTCCTGAAGTCCGTCTACATTCGTGTTGCGGGAAATGATCTCTGAAAGTGTCGATTGTTCGACTTCGCGAATTTGATCGCGAGTCATCACGTTTTCGTAGTAGAAGCGATCACCATCACGCAATCTCTCAAACTGATCCGCAATGATCGTACTAGCCGTCTCACCCAGTGAACCGTCACTGGTGTGGTCTTCCGCCAGAATCCCCACCCAGAGATCGATGTTGTCAACGTCTCCGTAAAGCGTTTCCAACTTCGCCTGCACGTCGACGTCGCTGGTGATATCCGAGAAGGACTCCGCAGCACTCAAGCCGTACGCTTCACGAGTCGCGTTGTAGTCCGCCAATCCATGGTCACGCCCACGTTGAATGTTCAGCGAGACCAAGTCCAGTCCTCCGGCGCCGGGTGGTCCGAACAGGAAGTTTCGCAAGCTATCGACGACTTCCAAATCCACTTCTTGGGAAAGCGTTGACGACGCATATTTCAAGAAGGGATCGATCCCCGTGTCCTCCAGCAACTCCGGCTGGAAAAAGGCGTTGGCTAGCGAGATCGGTTCCTGTAAGTCGACTCCATCATTGCCGACCAATCGAAATTCGTCATTGAGGGTCGAATGTCCGAACCGGAATGCGGCTGTGGAAAACTCATTGGCGATCGAAGCGTCGACGCTGGAGTCATAGCCTTCGTAACGACTGAGCGCCTCTTCACCCAAGAGAGCCGGCAGAAATTCGTTGTACGTGATGGACTGCAACTGCGCGATGACCTGTGTGCGAGCCTGCTGGTAGAGTTCCTCGTCCGTCAAATCGGCGTCACTAGCGGCGAGCTCGTCTGCAATTCGGTTGTGTTCACGCACGAACAGGGCGTGCATGGACGTCAGCACAACGTTTTCCGCGGCACGAATATCACCGGCCAACAGTCCTCCGTTCTCATCCGTGGGAAGCAGACCATCATCGGTGATCAGCAATCGTCCACCCACGAATTCACGCAGCGCGTCCGCGGTCTCCTCGTCACTTCCATAAACCTGGGAACCGTCGACCCAGGTCGTGATGGCGTTGACTTGTTCGGCCGGGTTATCGATGGACGTCCCCGTTCCATCGGCGAATGCGGAACGAGTAAGGTGAATGGTTGCTTCGCCGGTTCCGAATGGATCAAACAATGGATCCCCCGTGGGGACTTCGATATCAAAGGAACTGTCTTCCGATTCAGACTCCAGGGAGAGATCGATATCATGATCAAGGAACTGTCCCCAAGCAAACACGAAGGAACTCAGCCCCCGTTCGCTGAACGTCTCCTCCTCCCCAACAGCGAATAGTGTGTTGCTAATCTCGCGAGCACTGGGGCGATTTTCGCCTGAAGGTTCACTGATCCCATCGGCATAATCGTTTTCTGCCACCCGCAAGAGCTCGGTGTCCGTGCTACCGAGTTCTGGGTTCTCAAGGTTGTTTCCGCTCCCATCGATCGACCTTACCTCGACCGAGTCGCCCGGATCTTGATCACCGCCGCGATCTCCCTGCCCTCTCGCAATTCGGTTCATCACACGCAATGCATCCAGCGGCGAATCGCGGCCGTCGTTATTGACGTCGGTCATTCGGCCGGGGCCTCGGCGTTCCTCAAAATCCGCCGCCGACAGATCGCGCTGGCCCTGCCGGTTGATCTCGTTGATGATCATCAAGGCGTCCGACGCGCTTACAATGCCGTCCTCGTTCACATCTTCCGGAAACGCTTCGTTGTGAAAGATGTTAGCCGCCAGCATCTGCCTTGATTCCAAAGCTTCGCTACGCAACCGACGTTTTCGCTGGCTGCACTTTGCGTTCTTAGGATTGCGAGTGCGAGACCTTCCGACCAAGTGATTCAAGAAGCGTGCCATGGGTATCACCTAACGAGCTGAGAAGACGAGAAGGCCGCGAATGTCCTCGCGGCTCAACCGTTAGGGACGAGAGTACCCATCAAACGTCACAGAAAAACCAGAAATACTATGCGACCGAACGCATTTTCTGGACGAAGTTGAGGATCTCGGCGACGGCTTGGTAGAGTTCCAGTGGGATCGGTTGCCCGAGTTCGCAGTTCTTGAACAGGAACCTTGCCACTGGCTTGCGTTCAACGACCGGGACGCCGGACTCCTTGGCGATCTTGATGATCCGCTTTGCCAGATGGTCGCCGCCTTTGGCGATCACAATCGGTGCGTCCATTTTCGCACGGTCATACTGAATCGCGACCGCGAAGTGGGTCGGGTTGGTGACGACCACGGTTGCCTCGGGCACCTTGGCAAGCATGCTTTGACGTCCCATTTCATTCTGCAACTGCTTCATGCGAGCGCGAACCATCGGATCGCCTTCGTTCGACTTGTTTTCCTCTTTGATGTCCTTCTTGGACATTTTCATGTCTTGCAAGTGCTTCCACTTTTGAAAGGCAAGGTCCGCAAGCGCAAGGATCGCGATCGTCGCGGCGATGGCCACGGAGCAATAGGCCAGCAACTCGCCAAGGAAGAACATCAGCTCCTTGAAGGAGCCGAATCCGGAGACAGCGATTTGTTCGAAACGAGAACGAGCGACAAGAATCGCGATCACCGTGATCACCGATGCCTTGGCAATCGAAAGACCGCCGCGAACGACGCTTTGCATCGAGAAGATCTTCTTGAACCCTTGGAAGATACTCATCCGGTCCAGCTTCAATTCCAGCGGCTTAAAGCTGATGTTGAAATTGGTCTGCAGCAGCCCCGTCATCGCCGCCAAGATCCCCAGCGGGGCGATCACGGCGAGCACCACCGCGCCCACCCGAAGTGTCTCATCGGACAGCCGACGAATCATCATCCGCGGATCGACAACGGGTTCTTCGAAATCCGTTACCCCGGTGACAATCGAATCGCCAAGCGTTCCAAAAAACCACCCCCCCATGAACCAGTAGAACATCGCCACGGTGGTTAAGATCACACCTCCAACGAGTTCGCTGCTGAACCCGATTTGGCCGTCATCGCGAGCCTTCTGCAACCGCTGTGGCGTTGCATCCTCGGTCCTCTGATCGCGATCTTGCTGTTCAGCCATTTTGGATTGCCGCTATTCGCTATGACTGAAACGAGCGAAGCAGGAACTCGACATCTTCTTGCACGCGATAAAAGTAGATCTCCATCGCTCCAAAAATGATCGGGCTGAAAACGAACAAAAGAAATCCACCCAATCCGACCCGAAGCGTCATCCCAACGGAAAACAGGTTCATCGCGGGCGCCGCGCGGTTGAGAAAACCCAGCACCAATGTGACGAGCATCAAGACGACCAGCAGCGGAGCAATTTCGAGCAGCCCGTAGTTGCTGACACGGTTGATCGACGTCACCAATTCCTCGGTTGGCAACTCGGTGAAACCGATCTTTGTCATCGTTTTTTGAAAGGAAAGATGAAGGCTGAGGATAACGAAATGATGCAGGTTCAGCGTGAAGAACAGTAGGATTGCAAACGCTTCGAAAACCCGTGAAACCAGTGTCGAAGAATCCTGGCTGCCCGGATCACTGATCGCTGCAAGTGACAAGCCGAGCTCTTGTGCAACGTAGCTGCCGGCAATCTTGGCGGGATAAAAGAACAACCCCAACACAAATGACAGAACGAGACCGATGAACAGTTCCTTTAGCAGCAACAGTACGAACCACCAACTCGTGATCGACGACAACTGTTCGGCCGTGAAACCGCTTCTCGCATCGCCCATCCAGAAAAGCGACAGGGCGACCGCCAGTCCGACCTTCACCTGTGCGGGAAGTTGCCGCTGGGCGAAAATCGGAAAGAAACCGATGAACACAGAAACGCGCGCGATCACCAGCAGGAACAGCGTCACATCGGTCATCATTTCACGAACTCAACCATCTGGGTAAAGAGGCTGAGCGTGTAGTTCTGCAGTGTGACCAAGTACCAGTTTGCGAGAAACATGATCGCAAACACGACGCAAACGATGCGGGGCGCGAATGTCAGCGTTTGTTCTTGAACGCTGGTGACGGTTTGACCGATCGAAATCAGCAGACCGACGATCAAACTCACAACGACCACCGGTGCGGTCAACAGCAACGCCATCGCAAAAAATTCACGTCCCAGTAAGACGACCTGTTCCATTTCCATCGACTTGCCCCTTCGATTGCGGAATCGGTGTTGACGCTTCGGGTTTAACGATCAACAGCCGCTAGTGCTGCGTCACAGATTGAAAATAGGGTTGGTGATTTTGTAGCACGGCTCTCCGAGCCGTGAGGACTCGGCTCGGAGAGCCGAGCAACTATCTTTGCGACCCTAAAATTAAATTGAGACGAAGCACTAGTCCTGGAGTGCTTCAATTAATTGGTCTATCAAAACCGGGTCGTTCATTGCACCCAGGATTTTTGATTTTTGGCGGTCGGGCATTTTCTGCATTAACGCCGCCGCAAAGCTCATCTTTCCGTTATTGGCGAATTCCCGCAGGTAGGAGGCTGCTTGCTCGGGTTCCAGATTTGCAAACCAGCTACTCACATCGTCGACGCGGTCATCAATGGACTGATTGTTCGCGGTTGACGTTGTGTTCGCCTGTTTCGAAAGCTGCTCGACCTCGATCCGACGATCCTCCAACTCCATCAGCTTTGCCTCGACATCACCCTTGAGTCGATTTGCGAGTTCCAGCTTGCTATCAATCCCCTGGCTCAGTGCTCGAAGCTCCGACTGTTCGGTCGCAAGATC
Organism: Planctomycetota bacterium; assembly: GCA_039821235.1. GTDB lineage: Bacteria > Planctomycetota > Planctomycetia > Pirellulales > Pirellulaceae > Stieleria. The sequence goes on along the minus strand of JBCBOO010000232.1, from coordinate 1,461 downwards.
ATCGAACATGAGTTTCACGCGCATTTCATCGCGTTTAACTTTCTCTTCGCGCGACGCAAGTTCCTGTTCCATTCGCTTGATCGAATCGCTCATTTGCAAGACGGCTTCGATGGAGACACTTGCATCGGGCCGAAAGGAAACCGGCATCGGAGCGTCCGTGAGTTCGGCGCCTTCGACTTCTTCGACCAGTCCGGCACCTTCGTCGGCCGTCGCCGTCTCGTCACCCGAGGCTTCTACGTCCTCCTCCTCGGGTTTGATCAGGAAAGTGGTGGCGCCGGCGGAAAGTCCGAAAATCACCGCGCAGGTGATCATGGCGGTTAGGATCGCTTTCATGATTTACTTCCTTGAAAATCCTGGAGAGCCGACTCATCCGCAATCAACATTTGTTCGGATTCGTCTTCCAATCGAATTTCATGTTTGAGCTGGTCGACCAAAATTTCGAGTCCACGGACCTTGGTCCGCTGGTCCATCACACGTTTCTCAGCTTGTTCACGAAGCTGCTGCAATTCTGCGTCTTTTCGATCGATCGTGATGACCTGCTCATTGATTTGATCGATCCAACGGTTGTTTTGACATCGCAACTCGATCGTCGACAAATTTTCGTTACTCAATGACGCGTCCCGCATGCTTAGCAGAGATGCACGATGATCGGCCAGACGGTTCCGGTAAGTATCAATGCGAACGACTTCTGCAACCAACGCCGTCAGACGACCTGATTCCAGACCGTGCACCCGACGCATGCGTTTCCATTTCAAGTGCGTTTGACTCATCGTTTACTCCCGGCTCGCTTTCCAAGCATCTGAAGGAGCTTGCGTGTTTGATCAAACGAACTCGGTTCATTCATTCCTTGTTGCAAGAACTTCAGGACCGCGGGGCGGGCTTCGATTGCCCGGTCCGACTCGGCCATCGCACCCTTTTGGTAAGCGCCGATTTGAATGAGATCTTCGACTTCTTTGTAATGCGCCATCACGCGCCGGACGGAGGTCGCATCGGTTTGATGCCCCGGCTCGGTCACTTCCTTGAACAGCCGGCTAGCACTGCTGAGAACATTCACGGCTGGAAAATGCCCCTGGTGTGCGAGCCGGCGGTCGAGAACGATGTGACCATCCAAAATCGCACGCGCGGCGTCCGCAACCGGTTCGTTCATGTCGTCTCCATCGACCAAGACCGTCAGCAAACCGGTGATCGAACCACGCTCGCTGGTCCCGAGTTGCTCCAACAACTGGGCCATTTTTTGAAACACACTCGGCGTGTAACCGCGAGAGGTGGGAGGTTCCCCTAGCAGCAATCCGAGTTCACGTTGAGCGTGGGCAAGCCGGGTCAAACTGTCCAGCATAAAGAGGATATTCATCCCCTGATCGCGAAACCAACTCGCAATGGCCACCGCGAATTCACTCGCACGAATGCGGGCAAGCGGCGGTTGATCCGAGGTGCTGACAATCACGATCGAACGAGCCAGCC
>JBCBOO010000231.1:0-10848 GCA_039821235.1 Planctomycetota bacterium | reverse complement strand
ACACTCGTATTCAAATACGAGTGTGAGGGATGCGAAACGTCCGTGGAAATCCTGGTCCGCAATTCGGACGAGAAGCTAGAGTGTCCCGAGTGTGGGGGTGACGCGTTGACCAAATTGATCAGTGCACCCGCGGCGCCGAGCACGAACGGTGGGACCGATTCTCTACCGATGGCGAGTGGAGAGTCGTGTGGGGCGCCGCGTTGTTGTGGCGGAACGTGTGACCTTTAGCAGGCCTTTAGAATTGCAAACATCTCGGTTGCGATTTCCTTGGCTCGCTCGTCGTACGTTTGTGCTTCTCTGTCCGTCCCGTCCGCGATCTTCGGGTCGGAGTAGTGCAGTGGAAAACGCTTCTCGGCTCCCGGGATGACGGGGCAAGCCTTATCGGCATGGTCACAGCACACCATGGCAATGATTGACTCACTTGGGTTGGGCGACTCATCAAACCGTTTTGAGAATGCCACCACCGGCGGGCGATCCTCGGCATAGCGTAGACGGTAATGCGGATTCGTCACTTGTCCGTCGCTTTGGGTCTCGAAGCCGGCTCTGCCAAACGCTTCGACCGTATGCGGATGGCACGCCGTCACTTCTGTACCGCCTGAATAGGTTTCGATGTTCGGATGCCCGTAGTATTCGCAAGCCAACTGGCAGAAAACTTGGCCAAGATGGCTGCGTCTCGAATTATGCGTGCATAGAAAAAGGAGCCGGATTGGCAACTCGTTTTTCGTGCGTTGACTTATTTCGGACGCGATTTCATTCAGAAAACTCTTTCGTGACGGGCTGATCGAGGGGATTCTGGCGATCGCATCTTTCACAAAGGCGTCGACCGCGGGCAGTAGTTTCATGTTCTTGCGGTGTGCGGATCGCACCGACTCCGAGGGGTGAATGTAGGGTTTGCGATAGGGGCGTTTTAACTGATCGGTCGCTTCTTCGTCACCAACAAGGGTGTGAGTGTCTGGGTCAAACTCAAGTGTCCGCCCCAGCTCCATTGCTTTGTTTGCCAAGATGCACGACGCGCTCGAGATATGTCCTTGTTCGATATCTGCGATAGGCTTGGATCGATTGTCGATCGCCGACAGAAAATCCTTCATGTGACCACGGATGGCGGATGCGACATGCAACTCGAGTCGCCAGTCCTTGACGTCCGAAAGGTCGGTCGGGAATTGGTCCGTTTCAATCACTTTTGTGCCGGTTAACTTCTTTCCGCCGCGAGTGGGCGTGAATTCCCATTTGTGCACATCCAGCTTGAGCGTTCCCTTGTCTCCATAGATGGTCGCGGCCCACGGCCATTCGGGGTCCGGTGCAGAACCCCAGCTGCGGTGCGCCCAGGTGACGTTGAGATCATCAAACTCGTAGCAGGCTGTTTGGGTATCGGTAATGTTGGCGATGGAGTTCGGGTCGACGAGAATTCCACCGCTGCTGCTGATGCGTTTGGGCCAGCCCAAGTCGAGCTGCCAACGCACCAAGTCCAGCATGTGAACGCACATGTCGCCGACGATGCCGTTGCCGTACTCCATGAAGGCTCGCCACGAACGAGGGTGCACGAGTTCGTTGTAGGGACGCATCGGTGCCGGGCCCGTCCAGGCTTCGTAATCGAAGTGGGCGGGTGGCGTCGAGTTCGGCGGGTTCTTTCTCGCCCGCATGTGGTAGTAGCAGCAAATTTCAGCATGCGCAATGTCACCGAGCAATCCGGCTTCAACGACCTGTTTCTTGGCATCGATCAGGTGCGGCGTGCTTCGGCGTTGTGTCCCGACCTGAACGACTCGTCCGGTACGTCGTGCCGCGTCTAACATGGCCTTGCTTTCAAGGACATCGACTCCCGTCGGCTTTTGAACATACACGTCCGCGCCGGATTCGACGGCAGCAATCATCGGAAGGGCGTGCCAATGATCCGGCGTGTCGACCAAGACGATGTCCAAATCCTTTTCGGCAAGCAGCTCGGTGTAGTCGGCGTAGGTCCGGGGGCGTTGTTTGGAGGGTTGCCGTGATTGGATCAAGTCCGCACACTCCTGCAGCATGCGCGAGTCGACATCGCAGAGAGAGACGACTTCCACCGGCTCGACGTTGAGCAACTGCAGCAGATCACACTTTCCGTACCAGCCGCATCCAATCAAGCCGACACGTCGTTTTTCGATCCGCGGTGCGGCGTAGGCTTGATTCACGGCGGAAAGCGTGGAAGCGGCAACCGCTGTTCCGGCAAGGAATTTTCGACGATCCATGACAGGACTCGTGGTGGGGAAGTGTTAGGGAGAAGAGTCGCCTAGTATCGCCGTTGGCGGATCGGATCGCAACAAGCTGCCCCGGCCTGAACGCTATTCCTGGGCCTTGAACAGGTCTTCTTTGGCGGCCTGGGAGATCGCGACGACGGCGGGGTGCTTGAGTCGACGCTCAATCGAAATCGCGTAGAACCGCTCCACGACATCGGTGATTCTGCCGATCGGCTTCATCGAGTATTGCTTTTCGACTTCGTTCTCCATTGCCGAAGGGACCACGACCAAGCCCTCGCCTTCTTGGCCGAAGACTTTCAGGACTGCGCTATCATCAAACTCATGGCGGACGACCGGATGGATTTCCTGGCTGTCAAACCACTGCTCCAGTGAACGTCGCAGTGTCGTGACTTGGGTCGGCAATAGCATTGGGGCTCCGTTGAGCGATTTTGGAAAACCCGGTCGGTACTTTTTGGCCAAGTGGGGTGTTCCAAAGACCGTGACGCTGCATTGTCCCAACAGGTGGTTGAACGCGCGAACGCTGACGTGTGGCGTGAGCGGAGCATCGGCTAAAACGATGTCCAAGCGGTGAAGGGCGAGGTCACTGAGCAACTCGTTGAGCTTGCCTTCGTGGCAAACCAGCTTGACAGATTCTTCCATCTCGAGCGCCGGCTTGAGCAATCGGTAAACGATCAATTTGGGCATGACGTCCGGGACACCGACGAACAAGTTGATCGAATCGGTCGACGGGCGACCGCGAACGGCGTCACGCAATTCGCGGCCGAGTGAAAAAATCTAATCCGCGTACCGATAGACGATCTGTCCGGTATCGGTCAGCACAAGATTTCGGCCTTTGCGGTCAAACAACTTGACGCCGAGCGACTTTTCAAGCTTGCCCACCTGGGTGCTGAGAGTGGGCTGGGAAAGGTGCAGCTTTTCAGCCGCGAGCGTAATGCTGCCTTCTTTTGCGACCGTCCAGAAATAAAGCAGGTGGTGGTAATTCAGCCAGTCAGCCACGGGATCTCGCTTTTGTTTTTTCAATGAGTTCGTGAAAGCTTTTCTATTTGTCAAAGTATACGCAGCAGCCGTATTGTCTAACAGTCAAACGTTGTTTGTCACCTTTCGACGCCGAGGGTTTTCATGTTGATCACTATCACTGATCGGGACGACTTGCTTGATGGAGCTCTTCAAGAGCTCGCAGAACGTCGTTTGCGGTTCGCCCTTTCTCGATTTGACAACCGAGTTTCACGTTTGGAATTGGTTGTCGGCGACGAGAACGGACCACGCGGTGGAGTCGACAAGTCTTGTCGACTGACGGTCCGCTTGAAACGGGCCCGGGATGTTGTGATCACCGACAAGGATGAATCCATGGCCGCATGCATTTCCCGCGTGGCGGAGCGAGCGGCAAGGTCTGTGGCACGAGCCATCGATCGCCAGCAAGACTTTGACCGTGTCCGTCCCTCCTTCGTTTCTCCCGCCCGCTCCAATTGAACGGCCAACGCCCCTATTCGGCCCTTTCGAGGTTGTCCCCATGATCATGCAGTCTTCCCAGCGGAACGAAACCTCAGCAAGGAATGGCTCAGCCACCGGTTCGATGGCGGCCGGTCCCGACGGTGAGCTGGAAATGAATGTGAACGAGACGCCGCCGACCCGATCGGGGCGCTACTTTTTTTGGAACGGTTTTTTGAGCGATGAGGTGGCGGAGCGACTGCTTGCTCCACCTCAGGTTGAGGCTCAGCGGAGAAGGGCTTCGTCAAAACCCGGTGACTTGCCATCCTACTTCGCGCACCTGTACGCAACGCCGCTGTTGGTCGCCCAGGAAGAGCAGCATTACTTTCAACGATTCAATTACTTGAAATTCTGTGAGGCAACGCTGGTTGACCAACTCGAGGAGCCTCCCCGCGCTGCTGGATCACGTCAAGAACTCGCCGCCAAACGGCTTGAACTGGAAGAAGAGCTCGAAGGGATTCGAAGTGCCATCGAACGCACACGCAACTTGCTTGTTGAATCTAACCTGCGGCTTGTCGTCGCGCTGGCGAAACGCTACTCCGAATCCACCGCGATCGAGTTGGATGAATTTGTTGCGATCGGAAACACGGCGCTGATGCGATCGGTCGAGCTGTTTGATTTTCGGCGTGGATTACGATTCAGTACCTATGCCTATCAGGCTGTTGGTCGTGCCATGCTGACGCTGCTACAGAAACACCGTCGGTACCAGCAAACGTTTGCTTCGGTCGGTGAGGGTTTCGCGGAACTCGCCGAACAGGAACACGTCGACTCCTTAGACGCCGAGCGAGAGGCGGCCGAGGCACTCGAGTCCGCGAAACTCTTGATTTCAGAGCTCGAGTCTCGAGACCAATTCATCGTGAAGTCGCGATTCGGAATCGAACGTGATCACAATGGGCAGTCGTTCAGTCGGATCGCCAAAGATATCGGTCTGAGTACGACTCGAACGGTTCAGTTATTCAACCGCTCGATGGAAAAACTGCGTCGCGTTGCGGAAGGCCTGGGGCTGACTGACGAAGTCGAGCAGCTTGATGCTGTTGCGTAGGAGAATCGCAAAACAGTCTGCGGCACTACGATTCCAACCCTAAACTGCGAGCCGGCCGGTGCTGTCGCCGATCGATTCGGCTGGCGTGCCCATCAAGTCCAGCAAGGTGAGGAAGAGGTTTGCCATTGGGCATTCTTCTCCCGCATCGAGGTAGCGTCCGGTTTCGATTTGTCCACCGGCTGATCCCGCCAAGACGATGGGGAGGTCGCTGTGACGGTGTTTGTTTCCGTCGCTGATGCCGCTGCCGTAGAGGACCATTGATTGATCGAGCAGTGAACCGGCAGCGTCTCGTGTGCTATCGAGCTTCTTCAAGAAATACCCGAATTGCTCGACGAGATAACGATCAATCTTTGTGAGATTTTCGATGAGATCTTTCTTGTGCCGGTGATGGCTCATTCCGTGGTGGGAGTCACTGATCCCAAGCTCGGTGTAGCGGCGATTTCCGCCTGCGGTGTCCAACATGAACGTTGCGACGCGGGTGGTATCGGTTTGGAAGCCCACTGCCATCAAATCGTACATGAGGCGAGCGTGTTCGCGGAAAGCTTCCGGGCGCCCGTAGGGGACTTCGAGATCCGGTAGGGCGGCGGAGTCTTCTTGCTCGATGCGTTCGATTCGTTGTTCGATTTCACGAACGCCGGTGAAGTACTCGTCCATTTTTCGAAGGTCGCTTTCCCCTAAGCCCTTCATAAGCTTTCTGGCGTCTCCTCGGACGACGTCCAAAATGCTTCGCCGGACGCGGTTTCGTTCGCGGCGATCCGCAGAATCACCGCTACCAAACATCCGTTCGAATGCGAGTCGAGGAATGGTCTCTTTGGGCATCGGTTGGGATTCGTTCCGCCATGAAATATTGCTGCTGTAGGCGCAGCTGTATCCGGAATCACAGCTGCCCGCGTTGCGGCTGCCTTCGAGTCCGAGTTCGATCGACGGTAATCGAGTCTCTCCGGCCAATTGCGATGCTGCGACTTGGTCAACCGAAACGCCCAGGCGGATGTTTCCACTGGTTTTGAGTGGCCTCGCGGCCGTCAAAAACGTCGAACCGCCGCGGGCATGGTCACCCGCGCCGTCGCGATGGGCACGTCCGTTGTCGTGCGCCAGGTTATCGATGACATTCAGCTTGTCTTTCCAAGGCGCGAGTGGTTGGAGCGTTTCCGACAAGGCCCAGTCGCGCGGGTCACCCGACTCGCCGCGTTGAGGCTTCCACTTGGGGACGATGACACCGTTGGGAAAGAAGACACAAGCCATCCGCACCGGTGTTTGTATCGTTTCCGTTCCAGCGAAAGCACTCTGACTCATCGGTGTCATCGCTTCCAGCAACGGCAGACCGAGGGCTGCCGCGGCACCTCGGAGCACCATTCGTCGATCCATGATCGCCTTCGTCATTGCGTCACCTATTTGGAGTGGAATGCCAGTGAAGCGTCACCGGCGTCAAGGGTCTGGAATTGGAATTGCCGACTGAGAACGATCTCCATCACGATGTCCGACAATCGAAAACCTTGGGATTTCGTTTTGCCGACAATTTCGTCAACGGTGCAACGATCATCGGGCGTCAGCTCTCGGCCAAGTGCGAAAGTGAGAAGTCGCTTGACCAGTGTTTCTCCGAACGCATCCAGTTCGGTCTTGCCGAGCACTTGACTCAATTGAACACCGCCGACGAAGGAACGGCCGTCCGGCAGCGCCCCGCTGGCATCGATCGCAAACTCGCCATCATGTGTGCGGTACTGACCAATGGCATCAAAGTCATCGAGACCAAACCCGAGCTGGTCCATCACGCGGTGGCAGGAAGCACAGGTGGAGCTTTCTCGGTGCAGTTCCAACTGTTCACGGAAAGACGCGTTTGCATCGGCGACTTTGTCCTCTTCCAGCTCGGGCACACCGGCGGGTGGATCGGGCGCTTTGATTCCAAGGATATTTTCGAGAATCCATTTGCCACGCAGCACCGGGCTCGTCCGAGTCGGCATGCTAGTGAGGGTCAGCACGCTCGCGTGGGAGAGCAGACCACGTCTCGGTTGTTTGCTCAGATCGACCCGCTGGAAACCCTTGTGATCGAGCGTCAAACCGTAGTGGGCTGCAAGCTTGCTGTCCAAGAACGAATAGTCCGCCGTCAGGAATTCGCGTATCGAGAGATTTTCACGCAGGATGTGCATGAACAACAACTGAGTCTCGCGAGTCATCGAGTCTTTGAGTTGCTTGTCGAACGACGGAAACCGTTCTTCATCGGCGTCGTGTGACGTGAGATTTCGAAGGCCAAGCCACTGAGATGCAAAGTCGGCCGCCAACGCATCGGATCGTCGGTCTCGAATCATCCGCGTGACCTGCCCGCGAAGTGTATCGCCTTTCAGCTGCTGGCGGTCGGCCAAATCGAGCAAGCCGTCATCTGGTGTGCTGCTCCACAGAAAGTAACTCAGGCGAGTTGCCAGTTGATGCTGCGAAAGTGGTAAGTCGCCAAACTCGTTCGGCTTTGATTCCGGCGCGGGGGTTTCAACGCGGAAAAGGAAACGTGGGCTGACAAGCAACGCCGAGATAGCGACTTGCATGCCACGATGGAAGGACTGTCCATCGCTGGTGGTCTGCTCGACCAGGGAAGCGTAGGGTCGGGCGTCTTCTTCGGTGACCGGTTGCCGGAACATCCGTCGCATCAACGGCAGCAGATTCTTGATCGCGGTTGTTTCCACGTCACGGTAACGCCCACGTTTCTGTGGGGCGACGTGCCGGACCAGTTCGAATTGCTTGGGCGGATACAGTCGACGTGGCGGCTGTTTTGGTCCGTTGACGTCGATAGCACGAAACATGAACCCGTACTTCTCGCGGTCGAAACGACGCGTTGGGGCGACGAACTCTCCCTGATTCTTCAGGATCTCGGCGACCTTTTCGGGATCCATTTCCGTGACAGTGTTGAACACGGTTGTGCCGCGTTCGAGTTCGAGTCCCTCGTTAAAAATCGGCACAAAGAACAGTCGGTGCTTTCCCTGGTCAAACGGTAGACGCAAACTCTCGTGGTCGGCTCGTCCTCCGCCACCGAAGTACTTGTACTCGAGGACATCGAGCAGCTTGCCCGACTCATCGCAGACGGCCACCGCTCGTTCGGTCATTTCTTCGAGCGTGTTGCCGCCGCGAACGGAGATGGAGTAATCGCCTTCGACGGGAATCTCGAGATCCAGCCAGGCAAAGCCGCCTTCGTTGACAAACCGTCCGGAAAAACTGCCGACCATGAAGTCTCCGTAAACGGTCAATTGATCGCCGGGAACATCCAAGTTGACTTTGGGAAGATCGGCCGGATCAATGATCACTTTTTCCGAGACGTTTTCGGCCGCATCCAAGTACTTTTCAATCAACATCGGGCTGAGCGAGAGCACATCCCCGTTGTTGTCAAAGCCGGCGCCGACCTCATCGGATGGAAATGTGTCGGCGGGTTTTAGGTCGACTCCAAACAGATCACGGATCGAGTTATTGTATTCGTGCCGGTTGAGTCGTCGCGCGGTGACCTTGCCCGCCTTGGGAGTCAAATCGCAGGATGCCGAATACAACGTTTGTTCCAGCGAGACGACCAGCTGTTTCCGCTCCTCGGTCTCCGGCACATCGTAGTCTTCCGGCGGCATCGCACCGAACTGAACCATTTCGATCACGCGTTTGATTTCGCTGGCAGACAGATTGTCCAGCGTTTCAAACGGGCTGAGGTCCAGTCCCGCCTCTTGCAGGTCTTCGTTGTGGCAGTCGTAACAGAACGCTTGGATCAGCGGCCAGCCTTCGCGTTGCCATTTCGCCAGTCGATTTTTCTCGGTTTGCGAAGCGGTCGCGGGTGTTTGATCCGGGTCGGTATTTTCATCTGCGGACACGGGTGAACCGAGGAGAATCGTCCATCCGGCGAAGAGGCCGAACGTGGCGCGGCGCAGGGTGACGATCTTCCGATCAAACACTGGCAACTCGTGGTTCAATTAGGGGCGGGGCCAAACGGAACAGAATTTAGGGTGCAATAACGTCATAACGACGTCGGCACGTAGATACTGTACAGGTTTGGGGTAGGGTGGCGGGGCGTCGCTCGCGTGCAAGCTCAGATCGCGGCGATCGACGTACACACTATTGTACGGGAGAAGTGCCCGGTTTCCAGCCGCTTCTGCCTCATTCGGGGGAAAGGTCCAACGAAAGAAAGTCAGACGGGAGCTTTTTGGGGCGACCGTCGAGATTGACGCATGCAATCACTGACTCGGCCGTCGCGATCAGGGTTTCTTCGCGAGTGACGCGATATTGGTGCGTGAGGCGAACTTTGCGGATTTCCGTGGTCTTGACGACGATTTGAAGCCAGTCGTCAAACTCCGCCGCGGCGTGGTAGTCGACATTCATCTTGGTGACCACCAGCATCGCGCCTTGGTCTTCCAGGTCACGATATCGAATACCGGCGGCTCGGAGCATTTCGACGCGGGCATCCTCAAAGTACTTGAGGTAATTCGAGTGGTGGACCCGCCGTTGTCCATCCGTTTCGTGGTAGGCCACCCGGAACGGGTGAACGTACTGAATCAGGTTGCTGTTCACACTGAACTCCAAGGCTTAAACTGCGGCGACACGACGTCGGGCTTCGCGATTGAACGGGCCGATTGGAGTAAGAAAAAGAGACTGCAATGGAATCAGATAAAGGTGGCGGAGCGGGCACCAAATTCGAAACGATGCGAGGCCGAAATTTTCCGGCACTGCGTCAGTTCACGATTTTCCTGGAGAACCGCGTTGGACAACTCTTGGAGGTCGTCCGTCGTTTCGAAGGTACGGGGATTCGCATCTGCGCTTTGTCGATCAATGACGCGGCGGAGTGTTCCTTCGTTCGATTTTTAGTGAACGATGCGGATCGCGGACGGGAAATCCTTGAACGCAGCGGCCTGGCATTGATCGAAACCGATCTGATTGGAGTTCAATTGCCCGAAGGCCCACAACCGCTGCTGCGTGTGTGCACAGCGCTGCTGCAGGCCGAATTGAATATCATTCAGACCTATCCGTTGATCGTGCGTCCCCTCGGTTCTCCCGCCGTTGCCATCATGGTCGAGAATATCGAGATGGCGATGGAGACACTCAATGAAAAGGGATTCACGATCATCACCGAAGGCGATTTGGACGACAATCCGTCAATCGAGCAGTAGGGTAGGCTTCTCGTTTGACGGGCGTTCGCTTGCTAGCCGCGCGGCGGCTTGACGTCCTTCGCGGCTGAGGCGCTCGTTTGAGATGATCGGCGATTCTCGCGCTGAATCGCGTCGTAAACTTCTTGGCGGTGTACCGGGATCGACTGGGGAGCTTCGATGCCCAGGCGAACTTTGTCGCCTCGGATATCGACGATCGTGACAACGACGTCGTCGCCAATCATGATGCTTTCGTCTCGGTGTCGGGATAGGACCAGCATGTTGGCCTCGACATCATTGAAGAGTGGATGAACTTGAGAGGTGGAGTCGGAAGACGGCACCGTCCTGGATTGGGAAGGGATACCGCCTGACAACCTGTTCATCGGCGCGAGAGATGAAAGATTTGACCGTGTTCTTCGGAAGTCGGCAGATGCCGGTCGTGCCGGTTTGACTCAGCGATGCGATTGATCCGCACACCTGGATCTGCTCACTTCCACGGGTCTTAGCGATCGGTATCCTTTGGGCATGCGATACGTCGAACTGCACTGCAAAAGCAACTTTACTTTCCTACATGGTGCATCCCATCCCGATGAACTCGTTTTCCGAGCCGCCGCGTTGGGCTACGAGGGGCTCGCGCTGACGGATTCCGAAACGCTTGCCGGTGTCGTTCGCGGCTTCGGTGCCGCTCGAGATGTACGTTCCGGCGAGGCAATGGAAGTCGACACGGCGGAACCGGTTCACGTGCCGGGCTTTCGTTACCTGGTTGGTGCCGAAGTCCACCCGACAGATGCCAGTTCCATGGTGTTGTGGCCGACCGATCGCGCCGCCTACGGAAGGCTCTGTCAGTTGTTGTCACGCGGCAGGCTGCGTGCACCCAAGGGAGAGTGCGACCTTCGCTTGGAAGACGTCGCCGAATTCAGTGACGGAATGATTGCCGGAGCGTTTGTCACCGACCCTAACCGCATCGATATCGCTGAATCAGAATCAGAGGTCG
>JBCBOO010000230.1:0-10867 GCA_039821235.1 Planctomycetota bacterium | reverse complement strand
ACTACTCGAACTCAGCGAGATCGTTGAACACTCCGACGACGCCATCATCCGCGTCGGTTTGGATGGCAAGATCCGCACCTGGAACAATGGGGCGGAAAAACTGTTCGGTTATGAAGCCGAAGAGATTATTGGTAACAACGAGTCGATGCTGGCCCCCGATGAACACGTGGTTCATGCCGCCGACTACATGGAACATGTTCAAAAAGATGAAGCGGTCAACCGTATCGAAACCGTGCGAAGGCGCAAGGACGGTTCGATGGTCAATGTGGCGTTAACGGTTTCTCCCATTCGAAACCATCACCAAGAAATCCACGGTGCGTCGATCATCGCCCGCGACATCACCAAGCAGAAACTGGCGGCTGAGAAGATCCGTCAAGCCGTCCTGCAACGTGATCAGTTTCTCGGGACGCTCTCACACGAACTCCGCAACCCATTCGCGGCGATTTTAAACGCTAACAGTTTGCTGTGTTCGAAAGGACTGGACCAAGACACAAAAGCCGAAGCACGCGATGTGATCGACCACCAACTCCGGCACATCGCGCACCTGCTCGATGACCTGCTCGAGGTGTCCCGATTCACTAACGGAAAGCTGATCCTCCAGAACGAACCGCTTGATTTGAATGATTTGGTCAACGAGGTCGTTGACTGCGTCCAACACAAGATCGCCGCTGCGAACCAGTCTCTCCAAGTCAGCTGCGTCGATCACGCCGTTTTCGTTTACGGCGATCGTAGCCGACTGCAACAAGCCCAAGTCAATCTCCTGGTCAACGCGTGCAAATACAGTGGTTCGCACTCCACGATCTGGTACAGCATTTCCGTCGACCAAGAAAATGCGGTGATTTCTGTTCGCGACGAAGGACAGGGCATCGCGGCCGAACTGCAACCGCAGATTTTTGAACCATTCGTCCAAGCCGACCAAACCATTGACCGCACCCAGGGCGGAATGGGGCTGGGCTTGCCTCTCGTCCGGGCGATCGCGATGGCGCACGGTGGGACCGCGGAAGCTTACAGCGCAGGCCCGGGGTGCGGCAGCGAGTTCACGGTTCGTCTCCCGCTGACACATAAACGCCCAGAAAAAAAACGGGATGATGTCGAAACTCGGCCGTCCGATTTGGCGATCCTCTTGGTCGAAGACAATGATGGAATCCGGAAAATGCTAGCAAGGACCTTGCAGTTGCGAGGCTTCCATGTTGATTCGGCCGAGACCGGTCAGCGTGGATTAGCCTTGCTGCGTGAAAATCCACCACAAGTTGCAATCGTCGATATCGGACTACCGGATGTGGATGGTTACGAGTTTGCCCGGCGCGTGCGACTGGACGGTAAGCATGAAGATATGGTCTTGATTGCCGTCACCGGGTATGGGCGTGCTGACGACCGGAAACAAGCACTCGACGCGGGTTTCAACTTGCACTTGGTCAAGCCGGTCGATCCCGATGAGTTGGTCAAACAGATCTCGCTTCAAATGCAGTCTTCCGAAACGACAGACACGTTTGAAGAAGTTCCAACAAACTCGTAATCCAAGGTACCAAGTACATGCTACAATCCGGCCAGATTCGAAGACTTTCAAATTGACTTTTAGGAGCTAGACCATAACACTCCTGATTGGTGGTTTGATTTACTCACCTAGACCGGGGCACACGGATGCTAGTTCTCACACGCCGACCAAGTGATCGCGTCACCTTTCCAGATCTCGGAATCACGCTTCACTTCCTGCGCATTCGATCGGGTCAAGCTCGCATCGGCATTGACGCGCCCGCCGAAATCCGAATTCAGCGGGGAGAAGAGGAGCCTACCGAAGCCTCTTCGCTGGTTGATGAAATTGAGACGCTCCCACGCAGGGCTCGACACGAAATTCGAAACGAGCTTCACCAGATTAGTCTTGCGGTCCATCTCTATCGAGAACTTTGCGACAAAGGTTTCAACGAAGAAGCCGAAGCGATGTTCTCGGATCTTCAGGACGCGCTCGGGCGTTTGGACTCCAATCAATGGCTCAATTCTCCGAAGCAGAAACCGAAGGCGAAAATCAGTCTTCCCGAAGGCTCGCGAATCGCCGTCGTGGAAGACGACGACAACGAGCGAGAAATGCTCGCGGGCTTTCTACGACTGCGAGGTTTCGAAGTCGATGACTTTCGCGACGGACAGTGCGCACTGGAGTCACTGACCAATGCCCACGAATTACCCGCCGCGGTGCTCGTCGATATGCAAATGCCGCACTGCAACGGTGGGGAAACGGTGCGGAGACTGCGTGCGAATGCAGCGTTCCAGAACAAGACCATCTATGCGGTCAGTGGTTGCTCGCCGGAAGAGTATGGCGTTTCCATCGGCACGGCCGCTGGTGTCGATCGCTGGTTCCCGAAACCTCTGAATCCGAGTGAATTGCTCGGGGCTCTCGAGAACAAGAAAGTCGCCTGAATGGGACTGCCTGAGTGAAGCCACCCAACCACGCAGCATTACTGCTTGCGTAACGCTTCGATCGGATTCATCGCGGCTGCTTTGTAGGCCGGGTAAACTCCGAAGATGATTCCCGTCATCACCGAAATCCCGAACGCCAGCAGAATCGACGAGGCACTGGTCGACGTCTTCATGCCGACCAACAGCGTGACGCCGATTGGGATCGCGACACCCAGCAACACACCCAGAACTCCACCCATGGCAGACAACACGGTTGTCTCCAAAAGAAATTGGCGAATGATGTCGCGCCGTTTCGCTCCAATCGCGCGGCGAATGCCAATTTCTCTCGTCCTTTCGGTCACCGTCGCCAGCATGATGTTCATGATGCCGATCCCACCGACGAGCAGCGAAATCCCCGCAATCGCCCCGAGAACCAAGTTCCAGATCCGCTTTTCGTGTTCCGCCTGCGCCATCAGTTCAAGTGGCACGAGGACTTGGTAGTCGTCGCCTGCGGGATGGCTCTTCTCCAACAGGCTTCGAACCATGTTTGCCGTCGGCACAACGCGTCCAGAGGCCTCGCGCTGTTCGCTACCGGCGACCGACAAAGTGATCTCCGTCAACTCGACTCGGTCAAACTCTCGACTACCACGCGAACCCTCACGGACCAGGAAACCGAACCTTGCGCGGCCCGTCTCCAGCGGAATGTAAATGTCCTGATTCGCGTCCGACCCTTCCGTCTCACCGGCGCGAGCAATGCCGCTATCCCGTGCCGCCAAAATACCGATCACCCGGAAAGCGGTTCCGCCGATCAATATCGGTTGCCCAAGAGGGTCGGCGAATCCGAACAGCTTTCGTGCCGCACCGTCGGTGAGCACAGCCACGTTCGCCATGGCATCTAGATCCTGCTCCTGCAGAAAACGACCGCGTTCCAGCCGGATTTCGCGGACACCAGAAAACCGTGGCGTTGTGGCAAGAATGCGTGCCTGCGAAATTCGATGTCGCTGGTGCGAGACATCTTGACTGGTCGCCATCACTGGAACAACCGTGCGACTCGTCGGCAGATTCTCGAGAGAACGCAAATCGGCATACGTCAGACCGTACGCGTTGACTTTGTAACGACTCGCGGAGACACCCGAGGCCTGCGACCCGCTCGCCGAATCACTGTCTTCGAGAGACGGTCGTGACGTTCGCACGATCACATTGTCCGCCCCCAGGCCGCGTATGCGATCCAGCGCATCCTGTTTACTGCCCTCACCGATGGAGAGCATTGCAATCACCGAAGCGACGCCCAGGATCGTCCCCAGCAACGTGAGCGAGCTCCGCATCTTGTGCAGGAGCAGATTGCGAATGGCAAGCTTAAGCGTCGCCCAAAACATGATCAGGACTCACTACCCAAGACTTCGTCGATGAACTCTCGGGGATTCAATGCGATCTGCTCGCTGCCGACCAATCCGGAGACGACTTCCACCAGGGAGTCATTTTCCAAACCGGTTTCGATCGCGATCGGCTTCAATCGGCCGCCAAGGTGTTGCAGTACCCAAGTCTGGTCATCCCGTTCAACGACGGCTTGGATCGGAACCACCACGGCGTCGTCCGCTTCGTCCACCATAATTTCGGTCACGGCCGTCATCCCCGGTTTCAGCTGTTGCACTTCATCATCGATGGTGACGATGGTCGAATAGACCTTTGTGTTACTTCCCAGCCATCCATTTTGCTCGGGTAGAACCGCAATGGACTCAACAGTGCCGACAAACTCTTTGTCCGGGAAGGCATCGACGGTGATCGATGCTTTCATGCCGATGTTGATTTGATCCAGGTCTGATTCGTGAATGGCCGTCTGAACTTGCATCCGGTCCAGCGATGGCAGGGACATCAAGTGCTGCCGAAATCGAGCCGGCATGCCCTCGCGGATTTCATCTCCCCGAATCGACGCGTAAGCAACCATTCCCTCTTCGGGAGCGTAAATCTTGCAGGCTTCCAGTTGTTCCTGGTAGCGAGCCAGCCGCTCTTCCTCTTTCTTCAAGGACTCGGTACGAGCCCGCAAGATGGCCTTCACCTGCGTGAGCTTGGCCTCGTTGTTCCGGCTCGTCTGCTCGAGTGCCCGCTCGGCAGTTTGCAGTTTACCCTGCAAACGCAACAGCTCCATCTGCTTCTCGTACTGCTCTTTTTTACGCAGCGTGGCGAGCGTCGTCTGGAGTTTATTCAGTTGGGAGGCGTACTTGCCTTCTGCCTGAAGGTACGCCAGTTCGCTCTTTCGGAGTTCGTTTCGGTTGGCGTATCCAAGTCGGTACAGCGAATCCACTCCGCGACGGTCGTCCCGTCGCAACTCGAGTGTGGCCTGAGCTTCCAAGATCTGATTGTTGACCTCATCGATCGATCGCTTGATCTCTTCGACGGCCAGCTTGTGCGTTCCGCTTTCACTGTCGGTAAACATCTCCAACTCAAGTTCCGCCAGCTGCACCTTTAGCTCCGCTTCGGCTTTGCTGGTAGCGTTCTGAACGAGTTGGTTGTCGAAGTTGGCTTCAGCCTGAATCTGCAACGAACGAGCGTCTTCGGTATCGAGGATCTGTTGATCGAGCTCCTCTCGCATCGGCGCGGACTCGATTTCGACCAGCAGATCGCCCTTCGATACACTACTGCCGTTGGAGATAATCCAGAGGATCGGTGTTCCATTGATCCCGTCGCGTTGTACGTCGTCGACCATGCAGTGAATTTCACGGTTCGATTGGCTTTGCAGGTTACCCCGTTCAATGACGGTGACCTTCATTGGCTGTCTGGCAACCGTGTGCAGCAGCACATCCTCATGCTCGACTTCGCCGGACCCGAAAAAGAAGCTCGAGATGGAAAAACCCAGCACCGGCAAGACGATTGCGGTGGCGACCACCTGGAACGCTTGAATGATTCCGCGGCTGGATGGCGAAACAGGACGACGACGTCTCTGTCGCTCAATCGCAGGTGTCTCGTCGAGATTCGGAGAATCGGTGGGCGAGGTCTTCATAGCAATTCTTGCGTGTGGGACCGGAAGAGTTTTCGCTCGCATTCGATCCGCAACGCGGGCCGAGTTGCAACCAACTCTTCCACTATCGCTCGGTGTCGAACGAAAGCGTCATTCGGTGGACGACATTTACGCCGAAAGCGGGTCGCGGGCGCGACCGGTGGGCGATCGGAGTCAGTCGAGGTGGTGGGCACAAAGGTGGGACGGAAAGACGTTCGTCGGATGAAACCCTACGATGCCAATCGCGTGCGAAGGTAACAAACCGACGCCTCCGAAGTATAGTCGTCCTGCTAGTGCCTGTCGCCCACTTCTCTAGGGGCATTCCCTCCGCCGGGGACAATCTCTTTCATCGACAGGACCGGTCCTTTTGTCGTCATGGAATCCTCGTTCGGCCGCCAATCGTGGTGAGAAAAACGCTACGATACGTCTAACTCCCACACTGGTGCCCATCTCAACAACACTAGGCGTCGCCTAGGTCGCAATGCCTCCCATTGGGCGTGAGGCAACTTCGTCCCGGGTCACCAATTTCCTCCCACCACAGCACCTTTTCGGGGCCCCGAGCTCGCCGCAATCATGGCCAAAGTACTTTTGGTAGAAGATAGTCCGACCCAAGCGATCGAAATCCGAATGGTCTTGGAGGAAGACCGACACGAGGTCCTTCACGCGGCCAACGGGCACGCGGCACTCAAATTCCTTGAAGACGAATCGATCGATATTGTCGTCACCGACCTGGAGATGCCCTCCCTCAACGGGCTGGAACTGGTCGAAGCGATGCGGATCGAGTTCGGCCACGTGCCGGCAATCTTGATCACCGCACGTGGGTCGGAAGAACTCGCGGCCCAAGCATTGCAGAAAGGTGCCGCCGGATACGTGCCGAAAATCCACCTTCACAAACTGCTCAACGACACACTGGTCGACGTCCTCGGCGTGATTCGCACCGACGCGAGTTACACGAAACTTCTCTCAACCCTGCGGCGGAACACTTTTGAATTCGAACTCACCAATGAAAGCGAGTTGATCTCGCCACTGGTCGGATTACTCATGCAAGTCGTCGCGGGCATGGAGTTGATCGGCGGGGCCGACATGAATCGATTGGGAGTCGCGATCGAACACGCGTTGGTCAATGCGATCTACCGTGGCAATCTACAGCTTGGACCTTCGGTGACGCCCGCTCACCATGCGATCATCTACAACGATGCCACGTCCGACTTGATCGAACGCCGCAAAGGAGAGACGCCCTACGCCGATCGACGTGTTTTCGTGACCGCGGTTGCCAGCCGCGAGGAAATCCGAATCACCATCCGCGATCAAGGCAACGGATTCGACACCGCGAAAGTGTCCGAGATCGCTCCGGCCGAAGTCTTCTCCGCAGAGTCTGGTAAGGGACTGGTGCTCATGAAGAGCTTTGCCGATGAATTGATCTTCAATGACGCCGGCAATGAGGTGACGATGGTCAAACGCTGTGGCGAATCTGCCGTCTAGCCAGACTCAATCATTTACCCTTGGTCACGTCGCCGTCCAGCAATGCCTTCGATTCTTCGTAGTAGCTAACCCTCTCGACATAGTCGTGCCAGTGAGGCGAGGGCGTCCTACCGGAAAGCTTCGACTGTTCAATTGCTTTTTGTAATGCGACCACTTGCTCTTTGAGCCTGGCACGCGTTTGTGGTGTCGGGTTCTCACGAAACTCGTTCACTCGCTGCGACATCGGATGAGCCGGTAGTTTCTTCTCGAGTTCCGTCTTGGGCTTCCAACTGCTTAGTTTACCGAGACGTGCGAGAGCGCTTTTAAACATCGCTCGCTCCCATCGCTGGGGGCAGTCTTTGGCCCATTCCGCCAACTGCTCTACCTTGGCCCGGTTCTCTGGATCGAGAGGCATCAACAGCACCGCGATCATTGTCTGGTGCAGTTTCCAGCCAGGCGGTTGGGTGGTGATCTCGTCCAAGATCTGTTGGCGGCATTCGCGGTACTGCTGCAGTCGGCCCGTTCGAAAGAGGATCATTGCGTGTTGAGCCCGTTGATTCACGTCAACGGTCGCTTCACTTGCTTGCAGCGCCTCCTCCCAACGAAGGAACCTTACATTCATGTCTCGCTTCATCAGTTCCAAGTTGATGTTCAATCCCGCCTGCTGCAACTCCTCGGCATACGCGAACGCTTTATTGATCCCTTGATCCACGAAAATGGACTCGACCCGCCTGGTGAGTTCGGCCGTACGTGCCCGCCGCATGTCCTCGCTCAGCCTGCTATGGGACCACGCATATGAACGCTTCAATACACGACTGAGTTGGCTATCAAGTTCATTCGGATCGAGTGATCGAATGATAAGTCCTCTCGTCTTCGGCCCCATTACTGCCACGCTCAGTTGGTCCGCCGAAACAAACATCTGGCACATGTACCAGATCGCAGGAATAACGACTTCAAGAGGTTGTCCATGATCAAGATCAGAAAGAATCAGCGCTCCGCGAGTCGGGCTCTCGTATCGAACTCCAAAATAGAGCGTGGATCCTTCTAAGAGCTGTACGGGCGCGATTCGGCTCGCAACCTCATTTTGCTTTTTCCCAGTCGCTAAGTCGTACCGGCAAAAACGATCATCAGTAAAACCAACATAGAGCGATCGATTGTCGGGTGAAAAAGCAAGCCGTCTCACCGGAGCGGTCACGGCAATCGTCTGTTTGCGCCTGCCATCGGTTGTCGAATGCACGTGAATCTCGCCTGCTCGCGATCGATCGAACAGTGCAAACAAAGAGCGATCAGGCGACGGTTCACAGGAGTCGCCGTGTGTGACTTTCGCTACGAGACGCCTCTCGGTGGTCTCGTAAAGAAGCGCATTGCATTCGGGCGATGATGGAACATAAAAGGGGCACAGGACTATCCTTCCCTCTGGCCCAGACGACAACCGTAATACTCGCCCGCCTGGGGTCTTTGTGTCGCCACATGGATCGGCGAGAAATCGAACTTTGACGAATTCATTCGGTTTGCTACCGGCGAGGTCATAGCAAGCTACCAGCTCGCGTTCGACCGCGCCTTCTGGATCTCTCTTCGATAGCTGATGCCATAAACAATTCAAAGAGGCCTCATCTGGGGATGCACTGATTCGAGCGACCACCCAAAAGCTTTCGGAAGGGCATGCCGGAGCTTCGATCGAAAACGATTCCGTGGCTCCCGATGCGTACTCCGTTCGATGAATCCTGTTCCGATCACGAACCGTAAAAGCAGCTTTCTTAGATCCCCCAAACGCGTAATCGTAGGTTGGAAGCTGCTGGCCGGCCGATAGAAACGTGCGGCGCGAGCGATAGACGTCTGTGATGCCTTGGATCGGTTCCGGTTCCACGACGAACAGCTTTTCAGCAGACTGGACGACCATCAACCAGCCGTCTTGATGATGGTCAATCAGCCGAACCGGTCCCTCGGCTTGCGGAACGAGATCGGCGAAGAGCCCTGTCCTTGGTGCAATGCTGGAGCCGAGTGTAAACAGGCTGTATTCCGAGTCCGAGAAGACGGCAGCTTCGCGCGATTCAAAATCGTCTCCTTTCCCGACATCGAAAATCGTGCAGGGGCCTGTCAGCGAGATCCCCTCAACCGTGCGTGCCACACCTGTATTAACGAGGATCCCGTCGGAGTTCCACTTGGCCAACTTGGCTCGCAGCTTTGACATAAAACTACTTTCAAACGAAATGCTGTACGCCTCGTCGTTATCGTCATCACAGAGCGCCGTCAGATGCCCAAAGCCACCCCCATCGTTGAAGTCTAAATCGCGTTCGATATCCCAAATGATCCGCCTTGTGAAACTCAGTTTGACGAGCAATCGATTTCCTTGCGAAGACAAGGCGACTTGAGTGCCGGGAGCAAAGGATGACGCGGGCAAGTTTCGCTCGGCAATCAACTCAAGCGTCGACGCGTCGCGGATGCACGCCGTTCCGTCTTGATACAGGATCGCGATGCGCTTTGATGCGGCCGCACTGGCGATCACAGCTACCTTCTTCTCAAGACGAATCCGCGAGGTGATCGTCAAATGATCAGGTTCGTCGATGACAATCAGTTCATCTCCCTGAACCGCGACGATTGTATTTCCGAAACACTTCGTCACCATTGACCAAACGTCAGGCACTCTGATTCTGGCAACTTCACTCTCGGAGTGCAGCTCGTAAGAGACGACTTCGTGTGGCGACTGCGACTCTTGATAGAGCAACGTGCCGGGAGTGAGCAACCGAGCCCATGCCGCCCGGGAGCGAGTGGTGATATTCGCCAAGAGACGTCGTTTCGAGTCGGCGGCCTCCAAAATCCGGCTGGACTGATATCCCAAGTCCCACTGACTTGCGTCAAGTTCTCCATCGGAAAGAGCGCTTTGATTCAGACGCAATGCCACTGCCGTGCGGCCTCGGATCAGTGCTGATTCCGCTTGCGCGTACATTGCCGCGTGTGTCGCTTCCGTCGCTTTTTGTGAAGCAAGCAATGCGTTTTCGCGAGCCGCCGACTCTTGCTGCATCGCGTACGATGCACGCTCATCGGCGCGAGATGATTCGATACCCGCCTGAACCGCAAAGGCACTCGACACCAGCGTACCAATCAAAAGCGATGCCACCGCAACACCCGACCAAATCGCGATACTCGGATTGCGTTTGCACCACCGCCACGTTCTCGCCACATTGCCAATCCGGCGACTGAGAATGGGCTTGCCCTCGAGAAACCGCTGCAGCTCGGCTTCCAATGCTTCCGCAGTGCTGAAGCGTTTACGCGGATCCTTTTCCAAGCATCGAAGGCAGATGGTTTCCAGGTCCTTGGGAATGGAGCTGTTTAGTAAACGCGGTGATGGAGCCTCTTCCGTCAGTACCTGGTGCATCACCATTCGCGCGCTGCCTCGGAACGGAAGCTCGCCGGTCAACATTTTGAAGAGGATGACACCCATTGCGTAAATGTCGGCCCGACCGTCAACCGCATGCGAGTCACCACGTGCCTGTTCCGGCGACATGTAGCCCGGCGATCCGAGCACCTGGCCCTCCACCGTCATTGTCAATTCGCCGACGTCCCGCTTGGCCAAACCGAAGTCCATGATCCGTGGTTCATTGTTCCCGTCCAGCATGATATTGGCTGGTTTCAAGTCTCGGTGAACGACGCCGTGCTGATGGGCGTGAGCCAACCCGTGACAGATTTGCTGAGCCAACGTGGCGGCTTCGCGAGCCGATACCCGGCGTCCGCTGATGAAGTCCAGCAGCGTGACACCTTGGATGTAGTCGGAAACGATGTACACACTCTCGTCCGCACGTCCGACTTCGAACACGCTCACGAT
Organism: Planctomycetota bacterium; assembly: GCA_039821235.1. Lineage (GTDB taxonomy): Bacteria > Planctomycetota > Planctomycetia > Pirellulales > Pirellulaceae > Stieleria. The sequence continues at coordinate 197 of JBCBOO010000230.1, read as the reverse complement.
ATTGGGGTGACTCAACTGAGCCGCGGTTCGCGCCTCGCGGAGAAACACCTCCGCTTCTTTTGGTGTGAGTTGGCCTTTCCGAGGAATCTTGACCGCGACCCATCGATCGAGGACCTGGTCCTTTGCCTTATGAACCAGCCCAAATGCTCCCATCCCCAAAGTTTCGACCAATTGGAAGTGACCAATGGTCTCGGCTT
>JBCBOO010000022.1:0-40925 GCA_039821235.1 Planctomycetota bacterium | reverse complement strand
AAAGACCTCGGCCAAATTAAAAAGTGAAAACTCAGCAACAAGCACCCCATCGCCTGTTGGGAGCTGTCCTTCGTGCGGTGAATCGAACCACCAGCTCTCGCCTCTACGTCCTTGCGGAATGAACACACCCGACCCGCCGTAGATACCGTCGTTTACAAAAATTGTCAGGCGACGGTTGTTCTTAAGCTGCGTTAAGATGCTTTCGAACGGTTCCTTCCTGCTGTAGGCAATCACGATCGCAATGTTGAACTGACTGCTGTCAACTTCAACACGCATTTGAATCGCCTCCGCACAAATGAGGAGATTCAGTCTCACGTCACGACCATGTGTCGAGACTTGTAAAATGCTCGATCTGTCTTCAAGCTTCTGATCTACATGGTCTTGTGTGTTCGTCAGTTCAAAAGGCGAAAGCACTCGCTTTGTAAGAAGCTTGGTTGTCACCCCTTGATTCTCGGATTGCGATGTTGCAGTATTCTCATCGAAGGAGAAAATAACCGAGACACTCTTAGTCTGCAGCTGAACCGCGGAGACTCCTTCAATCTCTTCCTTGCTTGCACCGAGGCTTCGATAGAAGTCAAGATTGTCGCTCGATTCGGTCTTTACTGTGTGGCTACCTGCAACGACAACCAAGGCATGATCGTCAAGGAATCTACTCTGTCTAAGTCGAATTGTGAATTCTTGCACAAGCGGTAGTTGTGACTGCAGAATCGAATACTCGGGAAATACGATCAGCGTTAGATCACAAGTGTCCTTCTTTTCGTTGATCGATGCCTGGTGGTCAGCAACCACCTGATCACCGATTGCATTCAATACACTCCGCAACCGTCTCGATGACCAAGAGGTGTATGCCTCTTCACAACGTTTTTGCATTTGCTCGACAGGGAGCCCAACTGCTTTCAATCTTGCTAATGGGAGCTCATATGAGTTGGTTATGAAAGGTTCAGCAAAGAACTTTGCCGCTCCAATCTGAGCAGCTTGATGATTTTGGGTTTGCACGACTACTGCGCGAACCCACACATCGTCCGTCGCTGACCGTTTCCTACTCTCTTCATTTTTCGAAGAACTTTGCATGATCTACCAAGTAAATTAACAGTTTGATATAGGTAGTGTGGGACTTGTATGGTTCGAGGTCGGCCGCTCATTGGTCGCTTTGAAGACTGGCGCTAGTCGCTCACAACATTTTGCCCGCTTGTCAAGATTGACTGGTCTAGTTGAGTGTTTGAAGATTTATCCGCGGTCAGTCGCGGTACTGCGAAACGGCACACCCTCGAATCGATGTATCGTCAAGAGTAGATTGTGTTAACTCTTGGGCAAACTAGCCACTCCTATTTCCAGATGGCTAGGCACTGTCTCGTTATTGGTCGTCCGTAGCGAAAAGCACATTTGGCAACCCACCCGAGTTACCGACCAAAGTGACTCAATCAAGGAAGCCAAATGTCACAACATGATCTCACAGATAGGGAATGGAACGCAATCCGACGTCTCCTACCGACAAGGCGGTCCCGACGGGGTAGTCGACCTTGGGCAGATTATCGCCGTGTGATTAGTGGGCATCCTTTGGATTGTAGAGAAATAATGTCCATAGCGAGGAGTTTGGGACCGGGTTTACGGTCGACCCTAGCAACGGGCAAAGAAACTTCGGAAGATTTACGGAGATCTGTGGTGCATCGATGGCTCTGTCCTTCGTGCCCATCGGTGCGCGTTGGGAATGATCGAGCAATCCGATGAAAACGACGATTTAGCCGCACTAGGTCGCTCACGCGGCGTAAGCGCCCGGGGTGACCATTCCCGCGGACGACTATTTTTCGAGGCGAGCGAGGCTGCGGCGGAGTCGGTCGCGTTCGCGGCGGATGTTCTGCTCCTCCCGTTGCTGTTGACGGTGAGCGCGGATTGATTCAGGGTGAGTCAGCGCCCAGGCATCCGGTCGAAGTGATTCGTAGTCTCGATTCCCGGAGAGCAACTGGTTCAATACATCCTCCAGGTAACTCCCGACGTCGAGGTCGTTGCGGATCGCGCTGCTGACGATCGTCATCAACCTCGCCGTCCGATATCCCGAGGCAAGGCTGCCGAGGTGCAACCAGTTCTTGCGGCCGAGAGCAACCTGTTTCATCAGCTGCTCACACTGGTTGTTATCGATAGGGACATTGCCATCCTCCAGGTGCGCGGTCAGACCTTGCCACTGGTTCAGCATGTAGTTGCGGGCATCGCTGATCGAGTCAGTACTCAGCACATCGGTCATTTCGGTCTCGAGGTAGCCGCGCAACTGCTCCCAGATCGGAGCCGAGCGACGGGCACGCAGCGACCTGCGTTCGTCGGCCGACATCCCACGCGATTCATCCTCAATGTCATACAACAACCGAAACAGACCAAGCAGATGTTTCGCATGCACTTCATGGTTACCGAGCGCAGCCTCCGCCTTCCGACGCGCATGAGCCACGCACGCGGCGTGAACAATCAAGCCGTTTGAACGCATGTAGATTCCGGTATTCGCGCCGTAGCAATCTCCCAGCAACGTTCCCTTGTATCCGCTTTCAACCAAGAACAGATCCGGACCGTCTCGATGCCGACTCACCGTGAAGTCGAACACGTTGACGGGGATCGAGACGCCACGGTACGCCCACATCTTTGCGGTGATGCTTTTCAGTCCTTTGGACTTTGCCGCTTCGAAAACTTCTTGAACGCGTCCGCTCTTCGGGTCGTCATCGGTTGCTTCGGGAATCTCTTCGGGCAACAGTAAGCGAATCGACGTGTCATCGCTTCCGATGCAATTGTCGGTGCGAACCAGATCGGCAAGCCACTGAGCGAACGGACGAAGCACGCGCTCGGCAGCCTCTTGAAGGTTGAGCAGCGTGCTTCGCGAAAGATAGAGTCCGCACTCGGCGAACATGTCTTCTTGGCGGTAAATCGGCAGGTGATAGCCGAGCCGGTTTGCGATCACCGCCGCGGCGAACGATGTATCGTAGCGATCGCCTCCGATTAACGCCGGCGGCCGCGGCGCCTGCAAGACACCCACACTCGGGCCTTCCCGGCGGACGTACTTTGGGAAGACTTTGCGAAGCACGTAGACTTCGGCTCGCGTGTAGTGTGCCGATTCGACGACGTCTTCGCCGATCCGGGTCAAGCCCTCCTTCTCGTCGTCGGTCAGGTCGATCACGATCTCCTTTCGCGGCAGGGATTCCGGAAAGCGTTCTTCACGACGACGTCGCTTGGGCGGCTTGTTCTTTTTGTCGGCTCGTTTGTTTTCTTCGATCGCCTGCTGGATACCTTCGCGGGCGTCGTCGATTTCTGCTTGACTGGCGAATTCGAACTTGAGTTGATCGTCGTCTTCAAACCGTTCACTTTCGCGACCAAAGAGACGCCGGATCAACGCGTCGAGTTCATCTTGCTTCTTGGACAGCTGCTTGCGCAGATCGCTGTTGGTTTTCGCGAGCTCCTCATTGGACGCCGCGAGCGACTTTGCATCCTGCACAAGCGACTCGTTCGTTGTCGCAAGTGTCCCGACGTTCTTTGTGAGCGATTGGTTGGTCGACTCGAGCGATTGGTTGCTTTCGGCCAGCGATCGATTCTTCGACCGCAGCATCTCGACTTCGCGTTTGATTTGCTCAAGTTCGTCCATGCGATGTAGGCTAAAAAGTCCTTCCGATGGCGCAAGAGCAAATTGCCATCTCTCATCGAAAAAGAGCAAGTTTTCTTGCTCGAAGAAAAATTGCTCTGAAGTGTTGTTTGGTCGTGTTGAAGCGGGCGACGTTCATGCGGCTTGGTAACGTTTGCGGCGCTTCGCGTTCTCGATCGAGATTCCGCCCAGCAGCATGGCCAGGTCGGCGGCATCAAGCTTGACGCTCGCTTGGCCCTCCCGCTTGATCATCTCAAACGAACCTCGCTCAAGACTCTTGTACCAAATGGCCATTCCATCTCGGTCCCAGTAAAGTGCTTTGAGTTTGTCCTTGCGGCGGTTGATGAATAGAAAGAGGCTTCCGTCGTTGGGTGTCTTGCCGAGCTCGTTGCGAACGATTCCGGCAAGTCCTGAAAATCCCTTTCGCATATCGGCCGGTTGGCTGTAGAGGTAGATGCCGCTGGTGGTCGGAAGAGCGATCATCAGCGCACCTCCAAATCGCGTGGCGCGAGTCGGTCGACCACAAGTCGCAAGCTCTCGGTGTCGCGTGCATCCAGTTCGATCTGGGTGCCACAGGGAAACCGGACCCTGACATCGCGAGCCGAACTTCGCAACTCGCTGAGCTCGACGGCGAGGAACTCGCCTTGCGAGTCAGCTTGATCTCGAATCTTTCGGCGCCACTGGTAGAACGACGCGGTCGAGATTTCATGCAGGTCGCAGAAATCAGAAATGGTCAGGTCCGATTGTTCATGCTGCTGAATCAGTCGTGACCAGCGTTTGTTAACGGCGGGATCTGGCAAGCGAGCCATCGAAGCCTCCAGGCTGAGTGAGTGAAAACCCACCAGCCTACGCCACGCGCCAATAATGGTGTCTACGTGCGCTTACCGTTATCCAGAAAAGTTTTGAACCTGCGCGCCCAATCCAGCATTCCAATGGGCCACTCACAATATCCGACCGTCGTTGCAATCGAAACCAGGAATCCTTGCGAATACGCTCCCTTCCTTCCTTACCGAGGGCGATTTTTCCGCTCTTGCAGCGCATTTTGCAAGTCTTCCTCATTTTTCCACTTATGTAATCGAATGCAACGATCTGCTGGTTTTGTTGCTGCCTCCAAACCTTTCGCGATGAAGATTCACAGAGTATCAACTCACCGATCTAAGAACTTTCTTTAGCACAAACTTCTGCAATACTTGGAGAATTCGATGGCAAAACAAAGAAATCAGGTAGCTCTCTTTGGTGGATTGGCGCTATCGTGGGTAATGATCGTGACTATGTTCGAACTCGACACATCTCCTTACGCTCAGGTTGCGTTACTTGCTGGGCTAGGTGCGGCACTATCGGCATTATCCCAAACTCGCGATCAGAAGGAGCTCGTTGAGCAGGTCAAGGATGGAAACCCTGGATAACCATGCGTTCCTGTGTCTAGCGACAATTAGTTTTCCCTCTCGGCGACAATTAGAATTCCCCTGTTGAGCTGAGGGAGGTGGGTTTCACGGGACCGTGTTTCCCAGCTCAATCGACAATTCGAATTCCATTGCTTGGGAAGATAGTCGCAACATCGCAAACCCCTGCCACAAGTGGAGTTTGCGATGGTCACGGATGGACAAGTTTCAGAACTCAGGCGATGGCTGGCCAACGGCAAGTCACTCGCCGCTGCTGCCAGGATGGCTTCGATGGACAAGAAAACGGCAAGGTGGAATGAGATCGAGCAGATGCTTCAGGCCGAACCACGCCTGAGAGCCAAGACACTCTTCGACGATTTGCAGCGGAGGTATCCCGGCTGTTTCGACGACTCCACACGACGGACCTTCGAGCGACGCGTCGCGAAGTGGCGAGCGATCAACGGCCCCGACAAGCCCGTCTTCTTCCCGCAAGATCATCATCCAGGCAAGTTCGCCGCCAGTGACTTTACCGTTTGCAACTCGCTCGGCGTGAGGATCGCCGGCCAGGTTTTCAAGCATACTCTGTTTCACTGCGTACTGACCTACAGCAACTTCGAGTCGGTCTCGCTGTGTTTCTCCGAATCGTTCGAAGCACTCAGTGAGGGGATTCAAAACGCCTTCTGGCAGTTCGGCGGAGTACCCGCCCAGCATCGTACTGACTCACTCAGCGCCGCGGTTCGCAACCACTCCGACCGTCGGGCGCTGACCACTCGCTACGCGGCGCTGATGGAGCACTACCGCTGCAAAGCTCAGAAGACCAACGCCCGCTGTGCCAACGAAAACGGAGACGTCGAATCACAGAACGGTCATCTTAAGTCTCGTATCGAGCAAGCATTGCTGCTGCGAGGAAGCCGTGACTTCCCCAGCCGAGACCAGTACATGGAGTTCGTTCAAGAAATCGTCGATCACGCCAACGCGGGTCGATCAAAACGCTTTGCCGAAGAACAACCGTCGCTCGGTGCCCTGCCGGATCATCGACTGGACACTGACGACGTTCTCAAAGACATTCGCGTCAGCAAGAGGAGTACGATCAACGTTCGCGCCAACACTTACTCGGTGCCCAGTCGCTTGATCGGAATGAAAGTCGATGTGCGAGTCGCTGCCGAAACCATCACCGTGATGCATGGAGGCACCGTGGTTCAAACAATGAATCGTCTCGTCGGCAAGCAAGCCGCCAGTATCAACTATCGCAACGTCATTGACTCGAAAAGCTGGCGAGAGAGCAGCCCAGGCAGCTGATAACGCATCCATCGCACTGACAGCGCGTAGATCACCGACCAAATGACCAGGAAGACGATCAGCCGAAGAACGAACTCGTCGAGCGTTATCGCAAGCCTCCACGCCACGACCATGCACACGGGAATGTTGAGAAGTACCAGGCCTCTCGTGACTTTGATGCCAAGCTCGAAGCCCCGCCACGTTGGGAACCGAGCACGGATGATTGCCCGTTTGCTCCGTTGATCGAACCAGAGCGGTGGCCAGGCTCGGTAATCCGGGTGCCGTCATTCGACGCATCACGCTGCCTCCCGAAAGAAACGGTCACGGAAAAGCTCATGCCTGTCGTAAAACGCACGCTGCTGGACGACGAGACGCCAGCCGCTCATATCCGCCATGCGAAGCGCCGGTGTCGTCACTTACAACGTGGAGGCGTTCGTTTCAGGTTGCCAGGATCCGTTGAAGGACCCCGCAGCACCCAATGGGTGCAACCCCGATCGCCACTCGTGTGCTTCCGATCATTGGGAAGTTTTTCAGCCATTGGAACTCTCTCGCATCCTGGGAAATGGGTAAGTACCCAAAACCAATGCTACCTGTGAGTTCAGCTAAGCATGCCGAATGTTTCGGCTGTGTCCCGGCGAAGGCGGGGATTTAAGAAGCGACGCGGACGGGACTCGAACCCGCAACCTCCGGATCGACAGTCCGGGGCTCTAACCAATTGAGCTACCGCGCCGAAGTGGACAGGCCGTCCGACTTCGTCAGGTGCGGGATTATATCGAGGCTCGATCCCGCCGCAAGACCATGGTTCGGCCGATTTGTTCGGGAATCTTTAATCCTGTCCGCGCCAATTCTTCGTTTCAAACCTTTTTGTGGTCGCCAACCTCCGACGCACCACGGACAGCACCAAAGTTTTCAGAAATTTTGGCGACGCCACGGTCGTCTTGAACCTAGCGTTTTTCGTTGGAATGCGTTTCGTTTTCCCGTGTTCCGCTTGCGTTTTCGCGACCAAATTTTACCCTCAGGGTTGAAACGATGTGGTCTGATCTGAATGCCCCCCTTGTCGCCTCGATTAGTCTTTGGGTACAGGACGTACGTAACGAACTCATGACGTACACCAGCCAGATGACGACCTACCACTGGGGCGTCGTTTCCGCTTGTGCGGTTGGATTCGGTTTTCTCTGCCTGAAGGGTTCAGGGGTGAATCGATAAAATCCCGCACGAAGCACCCACGGGCACCCCAATCGCCCAAGCTCGCGGAGTCGAGAAATGCCACTGTTCGAAATCGAAACCAATTCCCACATCATCATCACCTGGGCGAACGACGAGTCGGACGCCCGTGAAGTGGTCACTGATGCCTATCCACATGATGACGTCGTGCGGCTGACAAAACGTCCTCGTGATACTTGGGTGATCAGCAAGGGTGCTCTCGGGTTGACCAACACCTCGCTGGATCCCTGCACGGTAGCACGCGATTGCTTGAACCGATCTGCGGGCGACAAGGTCAACGCCATCCGCCTCTACCGAATGGAGACCGGCAGCGACCTCGAGCAGGCTCGGAAGATGATCGAGTCCAACATGGTCATGGGCTGGTAAAACGACTCGCGGCCGATTCAGAAAGGCGCTGGCAACAGAGAGTGTAAAGTCGACGGTGGCCAACGCCGAGCGCGCCCTTTTCAGTAGGCGCTCTCTTGCTTCAAGACGACGAAAACCGTCTTGAGCATGATCTTGAAATCCAGCCAAGGTGACCAACTGCGAATGTATTGGTGGTCCCATTTGATTCGCTGTTCCATCTTTTCAACGGTCTCGGTCTCGCCGCGACAACCGTTGACCTGAGCCAGACCCGTGATGCCCGGTTTGACTTTGTGCCGAAGCATGTAGCCGTGAATTTGGCCACGGTATTGTTCGTTATGAGCCGACGCGTGTGGTCGTGGACCGACCAACAACATGTTGCCGTCGAGAACATTAAAGAGCTGTGGCAGCTCATCCAAGCTCGTCCGGCGCAGGACCCTACCCAGCGGCGTGATTCGCGGGTCCTCCTTGGTCGCTTGTTTGACGACCGGACCATTGTCGCACGTCCGCATCGATCGAAACTTCCACACCAGAATTTCTTTGCCGTCCAGTCCATAACGCTTTTGTCGGAAGAACACCGGTCCTTTGCTGGTCAACTTGATCGCGATGGCAATGAAGGTCATCGGGATGCCGGCCGCAAAGAGCGCGATCAGGGCGAGCGCAACATCTGCGACGCGTTTTATCAATCCATCGACGCCGAACAACGGATTCTCAAACACACTGACCGCGGGCAGTCCGCCAAGGTTGGTCCACCGTGAATGAAGTAACTCGAAGACAAAAAAGTCCGGCACAATGTAGACCGATGCCGTGGTGTCACTCAGCTGGTCCAACAAGTAGCGGATGCGGTCTTCGGCACGCATCGGCAGGGTGACCAGCACCGTGTCGACCTTGCCGTCACGACATCGCTGGACGAGATCTGCCAAATTCCCTTCCAGCGAGTGCTGTTCTTCGGGTAGCAATTCCGCATGGTCTTTTTGATCCGACCGGCTTTGTTCCGGACGTCCTTCGTCGCGGTCATCGTAAAAGCCCGCGAGCCGGAAACCATACGCGGGTTCCGATTCGATATTGGATGCCGTTTGCCGACCCAAATGGTTGAGGCCCGCGATGGCGACTTGGCGTGCGCCGTAGCCACGCGCAAGAGCCGATTGCTGAATCACTCGTACCAGCATCCTCAACAGTGCGATCGAGATCGGGGCGAGGATGCACCAAGTGAACATCACGCTGCGAGCGAAGACTTGCCCATAACGAGTCGCAAAGCCAATCATGGCGAGCGTCATCACGGTGACGCCCCAAGTCATCATGATGGTGGCGACTTCCCGGTCCGCGTTTCCACGCGTTCCCGTTTGTGAAAGTCCGGTCAGCCGAGAAAGAATCAGAAAAACGACAACGGCGACCAACCCGAGAATCACGCCGGCATCATCCATTCCTCCGCGGGCAACCCATTTGACCGCATAGAGCGCCCCGACGATGGCCAAGGCGTCGAGCACTGGATTGACCAACTCCAATGAATGACGAGCGCCAAAAATCGGAGAACGCGTCGAATCGGAGGGAGACATGATAGTGATCGTGTGCGGCAAACGGACGAAGGATGAAATCCTAGGTCGCAGATGCGTCAAACCAGTCCAACCCCAAGTCCACCCAGGTTGCTTGGTGGGTCAACGCCCCGCTGCTGATACGTTCCACACCGGTCGCAGCGATTTCAGCGACCGTATCGAGATTGACGTTCCCAGACACTTCAAGCTCGACCGCCGGATTCAGTTCTCCTCGCAAAGACACCGCGTCACGAATCTGATCCAGCGAGAAGTTGTCAATCAAAACGATGTCGGGCGATGCCGGCAGGACATCACGCAACTGCTCGAGCGAGTCGACTTCGATTTCAACGATGCCGGGCGCATGCAGACGCTCGAATTGTCCACCACGCCACTGAAGTGCTTTGGCGGCCGCTTGTGACGGTGGCACTGGCTGATCAGCCGCACCACCCAGTTGCAGGTGGTTGTCCTTGATCAAGAAACCATCGTAGAGACCACGGCGATGGTTGCGGCCTCCTCCACAAGCCACAGCATATTTTTCCAACAGTCGCATTCCGGGTGTCGTTTTCCGTGTGTCGTAAATGCCCGCTTGGGTCCCTGCGATCGCCTCCACAAAGGCCTTGGTTTGCGTCGCAACACCGCACAGGCGACAAAGCAAATTGAGAATGACGCGTTCGGCCGTGAGGATGTCGCGAGCGTTACCGGTCAAGCGTGCGATCGGCTGTCCCGGCTCGAGCTCGCCCCCGTCCTTGGCCAAGACCTCGCAGTCCAAGTCGGCTTCGAATTCATCGAGGATGGTCGGCAAGATTGCAAGCCCCGCGGCAACACCCCGGCAGCGCGGCGAGATTTGGCAGCCTCCGGTTCGCGTGTCGTCGATCAAGCAGACGCTCGTCCAATCGACGGCGTCACGAAGGTCTTCTGCGATCGCCAGTCTTACCAATAAACGGGTGTCTCGTTCTAACAGTTCGTCGGCCGTGACGGTCACATAATCGTTCATGGAGATTCTACGGGTGTGTTCTCGAAGTCAGCTAGACATCAAGTCAGCGGAGTATCGAAGTCAGTGAATCACAAAAAGTCGAATGCGGGCACCTTTTCGGTGGTTGCGAAGGCCACTGAAATCGCCCAGCATGCTGACACGTTCTCGTCTTCGAAGGAACCCGACCATGAGCGATTCTCCGGCGGCCGACCCTCTACCGGATGCTCCGCCCGTCTTGCTGGCACCGATCACGCAGCGACTGATTGCGAGTACCGCACTTGCGGCCATTTGCGTACTGCTGGTGTGTAGCACTTGGTCACTGAGTCGCTCGCGAGAGTTGCACGACGACTATCGCCTCGATTTGGATTTGAACACCGCCTCCGCGGTGGAACTTCAACTTGTTCCGGGTGTCGGTGAAGTCACCGCCCGTCGCATCGTGCAAGCAAGGGTCCGTCTCGGCCGATTCGAGAGCTTTGATGATGTCTTGGCGATCAAAGGGATCGGCCCCAAAACGATCGCCGAATTGGTCAAGTACTGCGTCGAACCAAAGCCGATGGCGGAGGATTCGTTGCTGGCGAACGCCGAGAAAAACGTTGGCACGCATCCAGTTCGAACGAACCCTTGAGTTGTTTGGTCGATGCCGGAGCGTGCTCGGAGAGGCGACGACCGTTAAGGCACCCCGGTTGGGCAACTGCCACTTCGTCGTTGGTGCCGGACGTGCTGGTCTTGTTTACGCGTAACAAAGTGATCCACCCGCGATCATGATGGTCCGCTGAAGTCAAAGCCTTGCCGTCGCGCTGGCAAGCGGACTGCTGATTCGAATGGGCGCGATTGCTTGCAAAACCAATCGCTGAAATTGTCTCATTTTTGGTAGCAACTCTTTGCAGAGCATTCTCCAATCGCATAGGCTCTGCGGGATCGATGGGTGGACGTGCGTTCGGCACTCGATTGCTTGATGCCGGCATGCCAATTCACCTTGGACCACGGATGCTTCCTTCACACTCAAACCCGTGATGGGAGCACCTTCGTTTTTGCGTTGCCTGCGGAAAGGAGTTTGGAATGAGTACACGTATTCCATTACGTCAAGCCGATGAAGACGCTCGTTTGCGTCAAGAACGACTTGAGTTGAGCATCGCGGAGATGGGGCTTTCGGTGCGGACGACGAACTGCCTGGAAGAAACTGGCATCCTAACCGTTCGCGATCTTCTCAAAGCCACTCCCGACCGTTTGCTGGCGATCAACAATTTCGGTGAGAAGACGTTAGGCGAAGTCTACGCGGCACTGGAAGCACTCGGATTCTATCGACCGAGTCGTCAACCAAAACTGCCGCGTTAGTGCTTAGCACTAGCCAACGCATGAGGTTCATGTCACAGTTTCGTGTCTTAGTTTTCCGCCCCGACCGGCTGCGATCCACCGACTGAACCATGGCCCGTTTTCCTCGCCCCTGGAGTAAGAAACGAGGGAAGCGATTTATCGGGACGGAACTGCGCAGTCTCCTTTGGGAAACCGCTTTCTATAGCGGCGTGTTCCTGACCGGGATCTTTGTGCTCTCGCTGGTGCTGCTAAGCAGTCTCGCCTCATGGGGACAGCTGGCACCGCTCGGAGATCTTACGACGCTGCCCGTCGGTGACGTGACGCCAGAAGAACTCGAAAGCGGCGGACTCGGGATCTGGATCTTTGGTGCTGTCGGGATCATCGCGGTGCTCTCCGGCTCAGGGGGATTGCTGTACCGATTGCTGCACGTGGGAGCAAGCAGCGAACGCCGGAGCGCGCTTGCCAAACGAGCCTCCTCGATTGAGGTCATCGTGCCCAACACGGAAGCAATCGAGCGAATGCCGTCTGTGCCCAGCGGTAGTGCACTGATGGACAGCCCGGGCGAGCGACTCACGTATCGATTGGCGGCCAAGAAAAAAGTGGGCGGTGAGTGGGTGGGGCCGGCACTCCTGGCGTTTCTTTGGAACTCCGTTTGGTTCGTGCTGCTGGCGGTGGTAGTCCTCGGATTCTGGTACGCCAAGCCGCGATACATCCTGGCCGGTTTGCTTTTGCCGTTTGGGGCGATTGGGTATTGGTCGTTTCGATACTTTTTGAGTCAGCTGCGAAAATCGGCCGGAATCGGGCCCACAATCGTCGAAATCAGTGACCACCCACTGGTTCCCGGTCGAAAGTACCGAGTATTTGTCTCACAATGGGGAAGGCTCCGTTTACGCCGACTTCACGTTCGCGCCGTCTGCGAAGAAGAGACGGTTTATCGCCAAGGCACAGATGTCCGTGTCGAGAGATGCGAAGTTTTCACGCAGGAATTGTGTGCAGCACGTGATGTTCGAGTTGACCCGCGGGGTCCGTGGGAGCAACAATTCACGGTTGACCTGCCCGCTAATGTGATGCATTCGTTCGTTGGTGAGAACAATGCGATCCGTTGGAAGATAGTTGTCTCAGGAGAAACTCGCCCTTGGCCATCGTTTTGCCGAAATTTTCCCGTCGTCGTCCATCCACCGGGCTTGCCAATGAGACGCAGCCCGCGGTGAGTGTGTCGTTGTGCAACGATGACGGACTCTATGAAGGCGGGCGAGAACTGAAGGCAAACTGGAAAGTCTCCCGAGTCACGCTGGATCAGGTGACGGCGATCGAGCTTTCCATCCTCTGGTACACCGAAGGGAAAGGCGATCCCGAGTTGCACGTCCATCATTTCGAGCGTTTGGAAGAGGACCAGATTCGCCGATCCGGACTGGCGGACGAGCAATCGCTCAACTGTTTGCTGCCCGCGACACCGCTCAGCTACCTTGGCAAACTGATCCGATTGCGTTGGTGTGTCCGGTTGCGTCTTTTCCTTCGCAACGGCCGCGAGATTGTGACGGACCAACCGTTCTACTTGGTTGCACCGCTTTCGAGCGACCTCGATCGGCCGTCTCGTATTCCACGCTTCCAAAGCAACGACCGGTAAATCGATCGCCGGCGGACGGCACTCTTGGAGACAGGCCTGACACGCTTGCCTACTTCGCCGAACGAAGTTGGGCGCGGGCTCGGCGTATCGCAGTTTCTTTGATTTGAACCAGCTCGGGCGAGTTGGACGGCATTTGCAATGCCTCTTCCAGCGACTTTTCCGCTTCCCCCACATCGAGGAGATCCACGGAAACCGAGCGAGCGGTGAGCAGGTTGACCACGTTCTTTTCCACTTGAGCGAAACCACCATCCACGAAGTAACGTTGTGGTCCGGCGGCCGTCTCTAGTTGGAGCGTTCCAAACCCGAGTCGACCGATCATGGGTGCTCGACCTGGCAAGATCCCCATTGCGCCATCAAACATGGGCAATGTGATCGCCTGAGCTTCGCAGTCGAGTTCGGTTCGTTCGGGGGTAACGACGATGCAGCGTAACGCCATGGGCTATTTCTTCTCCATCTTCTTGGCTTGCTCTTCGGCCTGCTCGATCGAACCGACGTACATGAAGGCTTGCTCGGGCAAGTGATCCCATTTCCCGTCGCAGATTTCTTCAAAACTGCGGATGGTATCTTCCAGCGGCGTGATTTCACCGGGCTTTCCGATGAAGACTTCGGCGACCAAGAAGGGCTGTGAAAGGAAACGCTCGATTCGTCGTGCGCGGTGTACGACGGTCTTGTCGTCTTCGCTCAATTCGTCGACACCAAGGATGGCGATGATGTCCTGGAGTTCACGATACCGCTGCAAAATGGTTTGTACGCGGCGTGCAATCGCGTAGTGTCGATCACCCACGTACTGCGGGTCGAGAATCCGAGAGTTCGAAGCCAACGGGTCGATCGCGGGGTAGATCCCCTTTTCCGAAATCGAACGCTCAAGATAAATGAACGCGTCGAGCTGACCGAACGCCGTTGCTGGAGCGGGATCGGTCGGGTCATCCGCAGGAACGTAGACGGCTTGCACCGACGTGATCGCACCTTTCTTCGTCGACGTGATGCGTTCTTGCAGGGCACCCATCTCGGTGGCCAGAGTCGGTTGGTAACCAACCGCCGAAGGCATCCGTCCGAGCAACGCGGAAACTTCCGAGCCCGCTTGCGAGAAGCGGAAGATGTTGTCGACGAACAACAGCGTGTCCGCACCGGTCGTGTCGCGGAAAAACTCCGCCATGGTCAATGCCGACAGGGCAACGCGAAGTCGCGACCCAGGCGGCTCGTTCATTTGGCCGAACACCATGCAGGTTTGTTCGATGACCTTGCGACCGGTTTTACCGATCTCCGTGTCTTGCATTTCCAACCAAAGGTCGGTGCCTTCACGGGTGCGTTCTCCGACTCCGGCGAATACCGAGTAACCGCCGTGGCTGCTCGCGATACGGGCGATCAACTCGGTCAGAATCACAGTCTTGCCGAGTCCGGCACCACCGAAGAGACCTGCCTTACCACCACGAACGAAAGGCGTCAGAAGGTCGACGACTTTGATTCCCGTTTCGAACAACTCGGTGTTGGTCGAAAGTTCATTGACCGGGGGAGCTTGTCGGTGAATGGGCCAATAGTCTTCGGCGGTCACATCACCGCGCTTATCGATCGGCTCGCCGAGAACGTTGAAGACGCGTCCGAGAGTTTCCTTGCCGACGGGCACGGAAACCGGCTTTCCCGTGTCGACGACATCCATGCCACGCATCATACCGTCGGTCGAACCCAGTGCGATCGCGCGAACGCGACCGCCACCGAGGTGCTGCTGCACTTCACCGGTCAAGTCGATGGAGACGCCTTTGTGTTCGCTTTTGATCTCGACGGCGTTGTAAATCTCGGGGAGCTGACCTTCTGGGAACTCAGCATCAAACGTCGAACCGATGACTTGCGTGACTTTGCCGACGACTTGACTTTCCGTTGCGGTGGACATGATCTTTTCTTATTGGATGACGTGCTGTGGAGGTGTTTCGCCGGGTAAACCCGTCACGTGAATGAATGAGGAAGGTTGCGGAATTGCGGTGGATCTGTCTAGCCTTCCAAGGCTTCGACGCCGCCGATGATTTCCATGATTTCGCCCGTGATCTGACTTTGACGGGCGCGGTTGTAAGTCATTGAAAGCTGTTTGATCATCTCGCCCGCGTTCTCGGTTGCACCCTTCATCGCAACCATCCGAGCGACCTGCTCGCTGACGGCGGAATCGAGAAAGCACTTGAACAAGCGGACTTTGAAACTGGTCGGCACGACCTCTTCCAAGATGCTTTCCGCCGACGGCAGGAACTCATAGTCGACTCCGGTGTCGGCTTCCAGTTCACCGGCATCGTCGCCGATCGAACCGAGGGGCAACAAGGTTTCGACGGTCGCGACTTGCTTGGAAGTGCTGATGAACTTGGTGTAGACGACATCGAGTCGATCGAGCTCACCGGTGATGTAGCGGTTGAGGTAACCCTCCGCGATCGCTTCGACCTCGTCGTACTTGGGCTGGTCCTCAAAGTTGAGGAATCGTTGCCCCGCTTGAATGCCGCGGAAGCTGAGGCCGTCGACGCCGCGTTTGCCGCTGACGTCGACCTGCGTCGGAAAACTGTCTTTCAGCGACCGGATATGGGGAGCGGCTTCGCGGAGAACTGATGCGTTGTAGCCGCCACAGAGTCCACGGTTGCTGGACAGTACCAGGACCGAACCATTGCGAATCTCTTCGCGTTGTTCCAACAACGGATGCTTGACGTCCAGGCCTGCCGCGGCGAGACGCCCGACGATCTTTGTGATCTGGTCCGTGTAAGCCGTGGCCGCTTGGGCGCGATCCATGGCTTTCTTGTAACGCGCAGTTGCAATCAGCTCCATCGTCCGCGTGATCTTGCGGATGTTCTTGATTGACTTGCGTCGTTTGTCGAGCGCTCTTGCGTTGGCCATGAATCGTCAAAAGGTTTGTCAGTCAGTTCGAAAGTCCGGGTTCACGCCCCGGTTTACTCGTCGGCGGGGCGCGGAAGAGTGTTTGATAAGACACGAACCAGCAAACGTGCCGGCCGGTGCCGTTATCGTTGACCTACTCGGCAGGCTTGTATCCGGCCTTGAAATCAGCGATCACCGACTCGATTTTCTCGACGATCTCGTCGCTGAGAGCTCCCGACTCGGTCATCTCCGTCAGCAGCCCGCCGTGCTTGTCGTTGACGAACTGCAAAAAGTCCTTTTCCCACTGTTGAACTTGTTTGATCTCGACATCGTCCAAGAAGCCCTTCGTACCGGCGTAGAGGCTGACGACCTGTTCGGCAACCGAGAGGGGTTGGTACTGGGGCTGCTTGAGCAGTTCGACCATTCGATAGCCGCGGTCCAGTTGAGCCTGGGTCGCAGGGTCAAGGTCGGTACCGAGTTGCGCGAACGCTTCCAGGGCACGGAATGCTGCAAGGTCAAGTCGCAAACCGCCAGCGACTTTCTTCATCGCCTTGATTTGAGCGGCACCGCCGACCCGTGAGACCGAGATCCCGGGGTTCATCGCCGGTCGAACCCCGGAAAAGAACAAGTCCGGCTGGACATAGATTTGTCCGTCAGTGATCGAAATCACGTTCGTCGGAATGTACGCGGAGACTTCGCCTTCCAGCGTTTCGATGATGGGAAGGCTGGTGATGGATCCGCCGCCCAGCTCATCCGACAGCTTGGAGGAACGTTCCAGCAAACGACTGTGGCAATAAAAGACGTCTCCCGGGAAAGCTTCACGTCCGGGTGGCCGACGCATCAACAAACTCATTTGTCGGTACGCGGTTGCTTGCTTGCTCAAGTCATCATAGACCACGAGAGCATGTCCGCCTCCGAACATAAAATACTCTGCCATCGCGGTGCCGGCATAGGGAGCCATGTACTGCAGGGGTGCGGGCGAACTGGCACCGGCGGTGATGACCGTCGTGTATTCCATCGCGCCATACTTTTCGAGCACGTCGACGACACTCGCGACCGAGCTGTCTTTCTGACCGATGGCGATGTAAAAGCATTTTACGCCTTTGCCTTTCTGATTCAGAATGGCATCGATGGCGATGGCGGTCTTCCCGGTCTTTCGGTCGCCAATGATCAGCTCGCGTTGACCACGCCCAATGGGTGTCATGGCGTCAATCGCCTTGATACCGGTTTGCATGGGCTCGGTAACAGGTTGACGCTCCGCAACGCCGGTCGCGATGATTTCAACTGGGCGCGTACTATCGGTCTGAACCGGGCCTTTGCCGTCGAGCGGGTTGCCGAGCGGGTCGAGAACGCGGCCGACAACCGCGTCGCCGGCGGGGACACTAAGCAGCGTCCCGAGCGCCTTGACTTCGTCGCCTTCTTTGATGGTCAGGTAGTCGCCGAGAATGATGACACCGACACTGTTCTCTTCCAGGTTGAACGCCAACCCGATCGCACCGTTGGGGAATTCGACCATCTCGCCGGCCATGACGCCGGAGAGACCGTAGACTCGGGCGATTCCGTCGCCGACTTCCAACACGGTCCCGACTTCGCGGACATCGATCTTGCTATCGAAGTTTTCGATCTCTTGTTGCAAGACCGATGCGATTTCATCGCTACTGAATTTCATGGCAATCTAATGCGTCAAATGATTGGAATTGTGTTGGGTCTACTGGGAGAGCTGCTCAAACTTTTCGGACAGCCTGCTCGAAAAACCGTCGCGGGCGCGTTTGGCGACGGCGTTGAGTCTGCCTGAGACACTGTTGTCAAAAACGGTGTCCCCGACTCGGACGACCATGCCGCCGATCAAGCTCTCATCGACGACTTCCTGCAAGCGAACTTTCTTGCCAAGCGTTTGGCCAAGCCGCTCGGCGATCTTGCTGCGAAGCGTCTCGTCGAGAGGCACCGCGGTGCTCACTTTCGCAAGCACTTGACCCGAAAGTTCGTCGTAGAGTGCTAAAACGCCTTCGCGTACGGCAGCGAGTTGCCCAAGACGACCGCGGCTGGCCATGACCTTGAGAAAACGAACTAGCATGGGGTCGTACGAATCGGCAAACAGCCGATCGATGACACGGCACTTTTCTTCTTCGTCGATCCGCGGCGAAGCAAACGCGGCGGCAAGACCCTCATTGCGCGAGAGGACCTGATCAACCAACTGGTTGAGTTGGTCAACCACTTTGTCGGTCAAGCCAGCTTTGGACGCCGCGCCGAGCAATGCCTGGGCGTAGGTCTTGCCCAGCTGCTCCGCCCCGGTGTCCATCACCGACTCGTGTCGTGGTTCTTCAGGTGTTTCCATCGTCTCGCCGCCCATCGGGTCGAATTCGAAGTCTCGTTGCAGTCCTTAGTTATTGCTCGGCACTTGATCGAGCGCGTTGCGGATCAAATCCGCGTGGTCGTCCGCCTTGAGCTCGCGACCGACAACCTGTTTGGCAACACCCATGGCGATCGCAGAGGTTTGATCCGCGATCTCGGAAAGTGCAACCTTCTTGGCCGTCTCAATATCGGCGAGTGCTCGATCCGCCTGTCGCTTCGCATCCGCTTTCGCTTCGTCGACGATCTTCGTTGCGTTTGCTTCGGCATCACGCCTAGCTTCAGCAAGCACCGCTTGCGCTTCTGTGGCTGCTTCGGCGACCTTTGCCTCGTACTCAGCCAGCTTCGCTTCGGCACGCTCGTTAGCACTCTTGGCGTCTTCGAGGTCCGTGCGAATCTTCTCCTCTCTCGCCTGCAGTCCACCCAGAATGACCGGCCAAACGAACTTGGCGAGTATCCCAAAGGTCAGCAGGAAGATCGCGAGGTTGACAACCGCGGAACCGGGATCAAAAGACAGGATCGGAGGCATTGCGGCATGCTCCTCACCTTCCTCATGTCCAGCACCTTTGTGGTCATGTTCGCCTTCCGCGTCCGCGGTGGCCGCAGTTGCAGCTTCGTCGGCAGACGCCAACCGGGCAACACCGGACATCCCAAACAACAAAACGAACGTGGCAATCGCGATGCCAACAAAACGCTTGGAAACCATCAATTTCACCTTCAAGTAAAACAAAAACCTGGTGCTCCGGCGGAAGCAATCACGCGGACGCGGTCGATCCATCCAAAGCACAGAAGCCAGTCTGCCACTTTGTTACAGCAAGTACATGATGATGAGTGCGATCACGGTCACACCTTCGATCAGAGCAGCCGAAATCAGCATTTGGGTACTGATGGTACCGCTGGCTTCTGGCTGTCGGGCAATCGCTTCCACGGTGCCTGCACCGATCTTTCCGATACCGAATCCGGCACCGAGAATGACAAGGCCGATACCAAGGCCTACGCCCATCTTGCCATAATCAGAAGTTGCCTCTTGGGCCAGCATCATTGCGAATTCAAACATCTTCGGTTCGCTCCTAGGAGATTACTCTTGTTGCTCGACTCTTCCTGAAAAGCCTGAGCGAACAAAAAGGGGAAAGTTAAAAAAACGGATTCAATTCTTACGCGTCTGCGAGACCTGCCAAACGTGACGGGTCTCCAATTTTGTCCAAGTCCATCTGTGCTTCATCACTCAGCGGGTCGTGTTCGTCCCCGTGGTCGCTGTGATCGTGTGCGACGGTCGAGATAAAGAGCACGGTCAAGAAGGTGAAGATAAACGCCTGCAACATGCAGATGAACAACTCGAGCAGCGTCAAAACGGTGCAGCCGATGACCACCGCAATGCCGACGCCATATCCGAGGAAGTGTGAAAAAGCGGCTGCGGTGAAGACCAGTCCGACGATCGCAGCGACAACCAAGTGGCCCGCCATCATTGTCCCGAAGTGCCTCAACGCGAGGACGACGCTCTTGATCACCAAACCAAGCCATTCCAGCAAGTAAAGCGGTATGCCGATTCCATACGACAACGCGGGTGGGCCATCCCAACCGATTGGGTTGAAGTGACCGAAGAACGTCTTCGCGCCTGTTTCGCGGATACCGATAAAAATCACGGCGATGAAGCTGCACATCGCAAGCATGACGTTCAGTGACAGGTTCCCCGTCGCAGTGCCGCCCCAGTGTTTCAAGTGATCTGCATGATCGGTGCTGATCGTCGCAAGTTGCAGCCCGTAGCCAAAGGGAATCAGACCCAAGACATTCGCAAACAACACGAAGAAGAACACGGACCAGATGTAGGGAATGTACTTATCCGTCAGACCGTGAAGGTTCGGCCGAACCACCTCGTCACGAATGAACCAACAAATGGTTTCAAAGAGTTGAGCGACGCGGCCTTTGGTCTGGTAAGCCTCCAGGCCATCTCCCTTCACGCGAATCTTCAGCGCGACATAGCTGAAGACCAAGATCACCGCGATGGCAGTGAAAAATGTCATCGAAAGGTGATTGGTGATGTAAAAGCTGTACTCGCCATTTTTTATGAACAACGCGGGGATGTTCATGTCCGGGCCACCCACCGAAACCGTAAACAACGGATCGTGGTGCAAATTGTGCTGCACGACGTGCGAGATCGGATCGGCGGAGGCCAAAATCGGATTCATGGTAACGCGGGTCAAATGACTTCTTTGTTCGGAGAATTTCCCATCAGCACAGCGACGCCGGAATCGGATCGCGGCCGTGCATCAAGCCGCGGCAAACGTGACGCGATTATGGAGACCTCGGTCGCGGTGAGATAGAGGTACCAGGCAAGAATGACTCCGGCAGCCTCATGCTTCGCGGCGGGCATTTGATAACTGCACATGCCGATCAGTGCAACAGTGCCAGCCAAGCGAATCAGCATCGCAGCCGACAACCCGCTCGTGATCCGGCTGGCCCGACGAAGCAAGTCGCCTTCGGACACCGCAATCTGGCCGGCAAGACCCTTGCCTCCAAGAACCCTGCCTGCAAGCCAATCCGTCGCCAGCCCAGGCACAAGCGAGCAAACGGCCACCATACCGCTACCAATCGAAAGGAGCGCGATGGCTCCACTTGGAACCGAGCATAGGAGAGGCACGACAAACCAAGCGGCCAAGAACCCGATCGGCCATGCAGCCACCAATCCCACGAAAGCCGCCTGGAAGGGGCTCGCGGCCGGTCTCTCCACTGCCGCCTTGGCGGGAGATGCAATCGATTGTTTGATAGACTTGTCCAACGGACTTGGCTAAAGCTACGTGAAGGGCATTGCCCGCTCAGGGGCGTCGGTCTTTGTTCTTTTTGGTTACTTGAGTGGTCTCAAGCGGTGCGCTCTGCGAGCTGTTCAGTTGCGTTGCCAGCCGGATCAACCGAACCATGCCGAGGCTGAATCCGACCAACCCACCTGCGGCGGAGCAGTAGGGCTTTTCCAGATCCAGCCACGAGTCGAATCCAAGGCCAACCACCCCCAGGGCAATCGCGCAAATCGCAATCTCCATTCCGGAACTGGTCAGCCTCATCCATGGCTTGCGATTCCCCGGGAAGCGTCGGTTGGGTGGCATCTCGCTCATCCGAATCATCCCGTCGTTTCACCGGGCGGGGGAGGCTTATTGAAAACCTCAACGTCACAACGGCGAGAGTTTGATTGCCTCAATCCCAGTGAATAGGCGTAGCGACGGATAGTCGCATCCCTGGCCCGATTTACCAGCCGCACTCCGAGTGTCGCATTTTGGGATTCTGTCTCAGTCCCGCTCCGGCTGTGCAAGGGTCATAGCGAAAACTGAACAAATCGAAAAGAAAATCTGGTACCACATGCGGGTGATTCCGACGGTTTGACGACAAATCTCCGTTTTGCAGGGTGGTTTGTCTCCACCGGGCGCTGGAACTTTTCGGCAAGCTTGACATAATTAGAGCGGTGACGATTGCACCGTTAATCGACGCCGAAAGGTGACCCGACCCCGCCAAACCCCGCTCTCTGGTGGTTGCTTTCGGTTTACCGCCCCAGCCGCGTCTGGTTTGCAGAAATCGCCTCGTTTTCGATGCCAATCTCAACCATCACGTGGAGAGTCCCACCGCTAGAGTTGCCTGCAATTCGGAGAGAATGCCTTGATCACAACCGCCGACTTAAAATCACAGACACGGCGTGAACTCGCAGCTCTGGCAAAGAACTACGGCATCGCAGGCTGGCACGGAATGCGAAAGGACGAGCTGGTTGATGCGATCAGCAAAACGCAGCGTCGTTTGCGTCGCAAGTCGAAAGCCAAGGCGAGCGAACCTGAAGCCACTAAGAAATCAAAGTCCAGTCGCAGCCAGTCCACTAGCAACGGTTCTGGCGAACGCCGTGGTTCGACACCTCGAATCGCCGAAACGACTCGGTCAAATGGCCGAAGTCGATCCACCCCGGCGCGGGGCGGCGTTTCAAAAAGCCGAGCCACCAAATCGAAGAGTCGCGCGAATGTCTCGTTGAACGATCGGCCGCTCCCCGAGATGCGCTCGCCGAAAGTTTCTGCGAAGACCGCACGAATCCGAGCACAGCTCCGACGCCAGAAAGAGCAAGCCGAACAGCTGCGTGATCTCTCGACGGGCACTCTTGTTGGTGGAACCGCGGTCAAAAAAGGCAAGGGATCGACCAGCAATACCCCGCACAAGGATCGCATTGTATTGATGGTGCGTGACTCGTACTGGCTGCAGGCGACCTGGGAAGTCACCCGGGCGAGTGTGGCTCGCGCGGAGTCTTCGCTGTCCGAGCGTTGGCACACGGCCAAGCCCGTCTTGCGCGTGATGCAATTGGAGGACGTTTCCAACAACAGTGCAGAAACCGTCCAGCGTGACATCCCGATCCACGGAGGCGTGGATACTTGGTACATCGATGTCCAAGAGCCGCCAATGCGATTCCGTGTCGCGCTCGGCTACCTCACCAGCGACGACGAATTTCATGCGATCTGCCGCAGCAACATCGTTCAAACGCCCAGCCCGGGTGAATGCGAACGCCTCGATGAACATTGGCACGACATCGCTGATGATTACGAGCGGATCTACTCGCTGAGTGGCGGCTATGAGAACGACGGCACGGACCTCAAGGAAGTCTTTGAAGAGCGTCTGCACCGTGCGATGCCGTCCAAGGGCTCACCGCAATCCGGTGGGGAGCCATCGTTGCTTCGCCAAAACAAACTGCCGTTCGAAGTCGACGCGGAACTGATTGTGTTTGGACGAACTTCCTCCGGTTCATCGGTTTCACTGGGTGGCCGCCCCGTCAAATTGCAGCCCGACGGCACCTTCACCGTACGCATGAAATTGCCGGACAAGCGACAAGTCTTGCCCGTCACGGCAGAGAGTCGCGACGGCCTGCGCCAGCGAACGACCGTGATCGCCGTCGAAAGGAACACGAAGGTGATGGAAGCGGTTGATGTGAAAGACGTGCTCTAAAGCTTCGTCAACTTTCACACTTAGGTTGCCGCCGATGAAGCACTAGAGCCGGTCATTTCATTGGTCTTGGGTTCGTTTTTTTTGATCTGGATTGGGAGTCTTGTGATGCATCGTCGTTCTTGGGTCGCTCTTTGCTTGGGCGTTCTGTTGGCCGGTCCCCTCAGCTCGGTGTCGGCCGCCGAGCCGCTCCGAATTCTCCTGATCACCAGCGGTTGCTGCCACGACTACGACTACCAAACCAAGACACTGCAGCTTGCATTCAAAGACGCCGGTGTTGAAACCGATTGGACGGTGGTCAATGAAGGCGGCAAGGGCACCGATGCCGAAATTGATTTCTACAAGGATGAAAGCTGGGCCGAGGGATTCGACGTCTGCATCCACAACGAGTGCTTTGCAAAAACCTCGAACGCGGATTACATCCGCAGCATCACCGGGCCTCACCATGCCGGTTTGCCCGCCGTTGTCATCCACTGTGCGATGCACACCTATCGTGACGCCGAGATTGATGACTGGCGAAAGCTACTGGGAGTGACCAGTCGGAGGCACGAACATAAGAGTTCGTACAAAGTCGCGGTTGCGGAGAAGGAACACCCGATCATGAAGGGTTTTCCGGACGGGCACACGATCGAATTCGATGAACTCTACGTGATCGAAAAGGTCTGGCCAAACGCAACCGTACTGGCGACCAGCACCAGCGAGAAAACGGAGAAGTCTCATCCCGTGATGTGGACCAACCAATTCGGCAAGGCACGCGTTTTCGGGACGACCTACGGTCACTCAAACAAGACCTTCGAGGATGACGCATTCCTTGGCGTCGTCGTTCGAGGCACGCTATGGGCCGCCGGACGAACCGACTGAGTCGTGTTCCGGCGCGGGTTTCTCAGGTGAACTGAGACTCAGGAAAACTCTTCAAAGGCATCGTCTGCCATTGGTTCTGCGGCGAAGCCTTCATTGCCAAAGGCGTTCGGGTCGGCCGCTTCGTCGACGGCACCAAATTCTTCCATGCCCGCCTCGTCCAGGACGTTGTCGTCCTCTCCGCTGGCCGAGTTCGACTCGGGTGACATTTTGTAGGCGACCGGGACAGCGATAATGGCCGCCAGCATGGCCGCGACCCAGATGTAGAACAGCATTGCGTGTTTTGGGGATTGGATTTGGGACAGGCGGCGGCCATCGTGCCTATGCCGATGCCTGCGATGTGGTCAAATGGTTGCCGACGGTAGGTGATCAACCAAGGTAAAAAGTTTAGTCCACTCGACGTCCCAGTGCACCGATTACTTTGAGGTACGGAGTCACCCTGGCGGATTTGCTCCGTTTACGTCCCGCAGTCAAATCCTGCCTACCGATAACCCCGACGAGAGACGATGCCGGATTTTCATCAACACGACCTGATCACGACGATTCATGACCTGCAAACCGGCAAGCTGGAACAGTTAGAGGACATGCTGCGATCGGCCACGCGTCAATCCAAGATCGGTCTCGTGCTGCCCGTGACGGCGTCCGACATGCGGGCCGAGCCGTTCGGCCGGATTGTCAACGAGTTGCAGCAGGCCGACTACATCCAGTCGATCGTGGTTTCCCTGGGAGTGGCGCCGGATCAGTCCGATTATGATGAAACCGTCCAAAAGGTCGCTCCGCTCGGGGACCGCTGTCGTGTCCTCTGGACCGATGGCGACAAGGTTCAATCGCTTTACACCGAGCTGATTGACGCCGGGCTGCCGATTTCGACGCCCGGTAAAGGCCGCAGCGTTTGGACCGCTTTCGGATATTTGCTGGGCGATCCGTCAATCGACACGTTCGTTCTGCACGACTGCGATATCGTCGATTACGACCGCCTGCTGCTGGCACGCCTTTGTTTGCCCATGGTCCATCCGGCGCTCGATTTTGAGTTTTGCAAGGCTTACTACGCCCGCGTGACAGACCGGATGCACGGCCGCGTCGTGCGTCTGCTGGTCGCGCCGCTGGTTCGGGCATTGCTGCAGATCTTTCCGTCCAGCCGCTTCATTCACTTTTTGGCCAATTTTCGCTACCCGTTGGCGGGTGAGTTTTCACTGACGCGAAACCTGGCTCGGTCGAACCGAATTCCCAGCGATTGGGGGCTGGAAGTCGGGACGTTGGCCGAGGTATTCCGAAACACCTCGCTGAAACGAATCTGCCAAGTCGACTTGTGCCGGCTTTACGAACACAAGCACCAATCGGCGTCGCTGGAAAACAAACAGGCCGGATTGATGAAGATGGCGATCGACATCATGACAACCGTGTATCGAACGCTGGCCAGCCAGGGCGTGATTCTGAGCGAAGATACCTTCATTACCCTTCGCAGCTTGTTTCTGAGAACCGCCCAGGACTGTATTCGTCAGTACGCCGCCGACGCGCGGGTCAATGGCTTGCACTACGATCGACATGACGAGGAAACGTTGATTGATGCCTTCGGAAGTTGCATCACGACGGCGGCGGAAATTTTCCGCGGCGACCCAAATGGGGCGGAGGCCATCCCGAACTGGACTCGGGTTCGTGCGGCTTTTCCGGATTTCGTGGATCGATTGCACGACGCGACC
This sequence comes from Planctomycetota bacterium, assembly GCA_039821235.1. Classification (GTDB taxonomy): domain Bacteria; phylum Planctomycetota; class Planctomycetia; order Pirellulales; family Pirellulaceae; genus Stieleria. Next base: position 14,930 of record JBCBOO010000022.1, on the reverse strand, counting down.
TGAGAAGACTGCCTTCTTGGTTCGTTCCCACGCTAGAAAGTCGCCCAAACCCTGCGATACTATCGCGTGAGTCTCCGACCGCTTTTTTCCAGACCGATTCGACGCGTGACCCTCGATGCCGATTCCAGTTCAATGCCAATGCGGTAAACGTCTCGCTGCGAAGGACCAGTTCGCCGGCAAGACCTTGAAGTGCCCCCAGTGCGGTTCGGCCATCAAAGTTCCGATGGCCGCGGCGGCTTCGAGTCCGCTGTCCAATCCAATGGACGAGTTGTTTGACCAGGAGGGCTTTGGCAAGAACATCGCCGCGGTATGCCCATCTTGCTCCGCCGAGATGGCTGCCAATGCGGTGCTTTGCACCCAGTGTGGCTACAACAAAACGACCGGCGAAAAAATGGTGGGGCATCGAACGCCCGGCGTCGACGTCGACATGGGAACGCTGGCACTCGAGAAAGCCGAAGCGGACATGCACGCCGCCAAGAAATTGCAGAAGGATATGACTGACGGTTCGGGAATGCCCTGGTGGATGCTGGGGTTGATCTTGTTCATCTTGATCAGTGCGACATCGCTCGCGGTGATGTCGGTCATGTCATTCAACCGCACGACTGGCGATGACTCGTTCAACCCGATGAAGACGTTCTTGCAACTCTCGGGTGTCGCCTGTGCGCTCGTCTCGGTAGGGGCCTTCATTAAACTCGTCGCTCAAGGGTTTCGTGAATCCCAAAAGGAAGGCCTGCTTTGCCTGACCATTTTGTACCTGCTGGTGTTCACGTTTAAGAAGCCCAAGGGACGAATCGGTGCCCTGTTGGTCATGCTGGTATTGGGTGGGACGGCCGCCGCGCTTCTCATTCGTAGCCAAACAGCGTGAGCGGCACGCCGACGATTTCGATCGTCATTCCGCTCTTCAATGAAGAGGCGGGGATCGAGAGGCTGGTACAACGAGTCGTCAAAACGCTGGACGACTTGGGAGCTCCATCCAGCCAAGTCATTCTTGTTGACGACGGAAGCATCGATGGCACCTGGGAGGCGATCCATTCGGCGGCGCAAACCCATGAGTCCGTCGTCGCGACGCGACTCTCACGCAACTTCGGTCATCAAGCCGCGTGCGCCGCCGGACTGTCGCTCGCGAAGAATGAAGTTTGCGTCGTCATGGATGGCGATCTTCAAGATCCACCCGAGACGATTCCCGCGATGGTAGAAAAGCACGCGCAGGGTTTCGATGTGGTGTACGCGGTACGCAAGTCACGCCAGGAGTCGTTTCTCTTACGGACGTGCTACTTCCTTTTTTATCGATTGATGGCAGCTGTTTCGGATCGCCCCATGCCGCTCGACTCTGGTGACTTCTGTTTGATGTCCCGGCGAGTTTACACGTTGATCAATGAGGCCAAAGAACGCAGCGTCTACCTGCGAGGCCTTCGCGCGTGGGTGGGTTTTCGCCAAACGGGCATTGAGGTCGATCGAGATCGCCGTCAAAGCGGTCAGTCAAAATACAGCTGGAAAAAACTGATCGCCCTGGCCATCGATGGCATCTTCTCTCACTCAGTGGTTCCTCTCCGAGCGGCGTTGGCCATGGGTGCCCTGGCGATCGCAGTCAGCGCCCTGATCGGCCTTCATGCACTTTACGGCAAGCTCGTCCTTGGGACGTCGCCTCCGGGATACACGGCATTGGCGGTCACGATGGTTTTCTTCGGTGGCGTGCAACTGGTGTTCTTGGGCGTGATCGGTGAATACGTCGGACGGATTTTCGAAGAGGTGAAGCGTCGCCCCAGCTTTATCATTGACCAAACGACGCACTCACCGAGTTCTTCGGCCGACTGATGCAGCAGGACTACGCCCAGCACTACCGAACACTCTACGAACAGCACTGGTGGTGGCGTTGTCGAGAGAACCTCCTCCTTCGCGAACTGCATCAGTTCGCGGGGGACCGGCGCGAGATGAAGCTGCTGGACGTGGGCTGTGGCGATGGTTTGTTCTTTCCCAAACTCCGGCAATTCGGACAGGTCTGGGGCGTCGAAACCGATGCGTCGATCGTCGCCCAGGACAATCCCGATCGAGATTCCATCCACGTCGGGTTCATGGACGAAGACTGCCCCCACCGTGGACCCTTCTCCGTGATTTTAATGTTGGATGTGCTGGAGCATATCGATCAACCGGAAGAGCCACTCCGCTATGCCGCGTCGCTGCTCGAACCCGACGGCATCTTGTTGATCACCGTGCCCGCGTTTCAGTCGCTTTGGACGCGGCACGATGAAATCAATCATCACTACCGCCGTTACACCAAAGCGTCGATGCGCGCTCTTGCAGACAGGTCAGGCGTCCTCATCGACCGCGCCGAATACTTCTATCATTGGCTGGTCCCGGCCAAGATGCTTGTCCGTGCGAAAGAGGCGATGATCGCCGGAGAGCCCGCCCCGGCGGGTCTTCCCCCGCCATGGATCAACCAAACGCTGCAGATCATTTCGAACTGGGAGCGCAGGCTGGCCGGTTGGATGAATCTCCCCGTGGGCAGTTCGCTGCTCACCGTCGCACGTCGGGCATAAGCAACGGCGCGATCTCCCAGCGCTTCCGGCTGCGCGGGACTGAGTGCCTCTTACGCGTACTGTGAATTCATTTGCGATGTGGTTTCCGCGACGGTCTGGCGGAACTCGTCGGGCGCGATCACTTCGGCATCGGCGCCAAGCGAAAGTACCTTGGGCAAGATTTCACGTGGGTGTGCAGCGGGCACCGTGAGTTTGTAATGTGACTCGCCGTCAGGTTCCAAGACTTGTTCGGGATGCCAGGGGTCTTCACGAACATACGCCGCGCTCCGCTTGCCAAGTTTGATTTCAACAAGCGTCGTGCTTTGACCCGAAAAGATACCCACGCTGCTGCCGAGGTAATCGGCCAGATCCACATCCGGATCCGGCTTGAAGTACTCGTCCAGTAACGTGGCTGCGTGAAAGCGATCGAGTTTCCAATTACGAAGCTGGGTCGACTCCGCTTCGTCTCGTTCAACCGCGGCGACGACGTAGATGCTGCTTTGGTAGACCGCCAGCCCGTACGGTTCGATCTTCCGTTTTGAAATCGGTTTCTCGATGGGCTGGTAGTCGATTTCCACGCGGCGATGTTCCAGGATGGCACGGTTGATGGTTTTCAGCATGCCCTCCTGTCGCTCATAGGTTTTGCTGGGCGATCCGAATACGTGCAGTGCGGCTCGATATCTGGCGTAGTGATCAAAAACGCCGTTGGGGACGGATTCCTGGACCTTGTTCCAGAAGGTCTCGATTCCCCGCCAGTACTGCGTTCCCATCAATGGATAAAGCAGTTCGCGGCCAATCGACAAAGCAATCAGTTCCGTCGCGGAGATACCGATCTCGTGGACATCCGTCGTGTTTTGCCCGAGCTTGAAGACGCGTCCACGGGAGACGGTTTCGGTTTGAATATCGAACCCCGCCGCTTGAAGCGCCTCGACATCACGTCGAACGGTTCGCTCGTGCAACTTGGTCAATCCCAAGTCGGCGACGAGATCCGACCGCAGTTCCTCCAAGGTACGCCCGAAGCGAGATAGCTCCAGGAGTTGGAGTAGTTTGTGTTGGCGAATGAGCTGTTCGTTGCGAGCCATGGCGGATCCTGAATGCGTTGGCAGAGCCCAGGATTCTTCTGTTCCGCCGGCAAGCTGTCCAGTGGCATCTGATTGGCACTCGTGCCGGTCGCGAATTCGTCGCAAATCTCGGGGCGATCGCTCGTCGGCGGCAACAGCCCATAATGCTTCGGTTTATGATTCAACAGCCCGTGACGCTTGGAGTCTGGCGTCCATTAATTAAATGCCTGTTAGGCGATCGAGTTGGTAAGCCCCAAGTCTTCGATGGCTTGATCGCTCGCGGGTGATGCGGATTCGTCGTCCGCTACCGTTCGGCGAGTCGGATTGTCGATGGGAGCTTCGGTGACCGAGGCTCGCGCGAAGGAATGAATCTTCGGCGACGACTCCAATTCATCTCCGGTCCAGTCAGCGAACACCCTGTCGTTGGCACTCGATTCGTCGTTCGATGCAGTGAACTGGGTGACGGGATAGCGTTCACCGGGATTCACCGCGACGTTGGTTTCCGAATGGAGACCGCTGCTGCTAAGTCCGCTGCCAAAACTTGTATTCAGGTCGACACCTGTTGCTGCCCGCGCGACAGTATCCAACGTGCTGGCCAGCCCAATGGCGTCGGATCCTCGTGCATCGCCGATCACCCCTCCCGCGATCACGTTGCGCAGTTGGGTAGCCGTGAGCGACGGATTGGCGGAAACCGAAAGTGCTGCCAAGCCGGCGACATGTGGGGCGGCCATGCTTGTGCCCGATAGCGTGGCAAAACCTCCACCTGCATACGTGCTGTAAACGCCGACGCCGGGAGCGTCGACCTGGAGTGCTCCGCTGTTGCCAACGTCATTGCTAAAGCCGGCGACTTGGCCATTGCGATCATGAGCGCCGACTGAAATGACGTTCTCGTAAGACGAACTAAATCGTGCGGGGAAACCAGGAACGGCAGCGGCTTCATTCCCTGCCGCCGCGACGATGAACGAACCGGCCGCTTCGGCATAACGAATGGCTGACTCGATCGCGGAACTGTAGCCACCGCCGAGCGAAAGATTGATGATGTCCGCTCCGAGATCGGCGGCATAGCGAATCCCGGCCGCCACGCTGGATGACCGACCGCTACCGTTGTCGCCGAGCACTTTGATGGGCAGGATGGTCGCGTCCGGAGCAACGCCGGTCGCACCGAATCCGTTGTCGGCCGCGGCAATCGTTCCCGCCACGTGCGTTCCGTGGCCATTCACATCGTTGGGATTGGCATCGCCATCGGCAAAGTCATATCCGTGAACGTCATCGATGAACCCGTTGGCGTCGTCATCAATCCCGTTTCCGGGGATCTCTCCGGGATTAACAAAGAGGTTGCTGACCAAATCTGGATGATCCAGATCGACCCCCGTATCGACGACCGCGACGGTCACGCCTTCCCCTCGGTAGCCGGCCGCCCAAGCTTCCGGGGCACCGATTGCGTTGATTCCCCAATCTCGATTGCCGCCAAAGTAGTCGACTTCGGCGAGACGACCGACACCGCCTTCACCTTCATCGAGCGGGAGATCCACGACCGGAGGTGCCTCCAGCGTCGCATCGATCTGCATGGAATAAGGCGTGTTCCAATAGGAAGTCGCCAACGTCCAAGCGAAATACTCGCCGCTGGGTAGCTGCACATCAATCGCCTCGGCGGCTCGACCGGCCTGCGTCGACGAGGCGATGATCTGCCCCGCGGCATTGGTGAGGTACAAATTTACATCGACGAAGAAGTTGGACACGTCGATGGAGACCTGTGCATCTCGCTCGAGCGAAAACCCGACCCGGTCATACGAGTTGAACCATCCCAATTGACCGGTCAGCGAGGATGCTCCGTCAATCGATCCCAAGTCGGCGCTGGCTTGCGCCGAAAAATCTGCCGCGGAAAAATCGAGCGGCTCAGCCGAGTAGGCCGGCTCGGCGATAGTCTCGTTCGTCGCGGATGCCATGTCGGCGGCGAGCAACCGTCGTGCTTCCATCGCCTCAAAACGCAGTTTCCGAGTCATTTGGATTTCCAAAGAGAAGCGAGCAGGGCGCGAATCAATACGCACCTTCGATTAACAAATGGACGATTCGGTCCGCGAACCGCAACTTACCAAACCCATTTTTCCTGAGGAACATGTTTTCGGATCGCAGGGAGTCGAGCAATGCGTCAACCGCTTCCGGATCGTTCTCAAAAACCCACGATTCCGAAAGGGTGCTCGATTAAGACCCTTTCCGCCCGCCAAAAGTTCCGACACGGCCACGGGAATCACGTCAGACACTTGGTGGTTTCCAGGCGATTCTCAAGCAAGGCGGTGAGCGGTAGATTGCCAGCTGTGTTTCATCTCGACCGTTTTGTCACCTCCAATCTTGATCTCCTCCAATGGCTGACACTCGCATTGAACATGATTCCATGGGCGACGTTCACGTCCCCGCCGATGCTTACTACGGAGCACAAACGCAACGTGCGGTGGACAACTTTCCGATCAGCGGATGGCGTTTACCCGGAGCGATGATCCAAGCGATGGGGATGGTCAAGCATGCCTGCGGCGTCGCCAACCGTGACCTGGGAAAATTGACCGGTAGCGGCAAAAACCCGCTTTCTGACGCCCAGGTGGAAGCGATGTTGGCGGCCGCCGAAGAAGTCGTTGAAGGAAAGCTGGCCGAGGAATTTCCCGTCGATGTGTTTCAGACCGGCAGCGGGACCAGCAGCAACATGAACATCAACGAGGTGATCAGCAATCGTGCAATCGAAATCGCCGGCGGGGATCGAACCCAGCTGGAAAAGCCGATCCATCCCAATGATCACGTCAATATGGGCCAAAGCACCAACGACACCTTCCCGACGGCCATCCACGTCGCGACGGCGGTGCAAATCGATCAGACATTGATTCCGGCGCTACGGTCACTCCAAAAGGCACTCGAGGCAAAGGCCGGCGAGTGGGATAAGATCATGAAGATCGGTCGCACGCACCTCATGGATGCGACCCCACTGCGGCTGGGGCAGGAATTCGGCGGCTTCGCAAGGCAGGTGGAACTGTCCATCGAACGCGCAAAGATCGCACTTCGGTCCGTTCTCGAGCTGCCCGTCGGGGGAACCGCCGTCGGCAGTGGAATCAACACCCACCCCGAGTTTGGTGCCCGCGTCGCAAAAGCGATTTCGGAACGGACGGGACTGGAATTCATTGATGCCGTGAACCACTTCGAAGCCAACGCCCAACGTGACGGACTTGTCCAAGCACATGGAGAGCTCAAGTGCATCGCGCAGACGCTATTTAATGTCTCGAACAACATTCGCTGGTTGGGAAGCGGCCCACGCTGTGGTTACTTTGAAGTGAAACTCCCGTCTCGCCAGCCAGGCAGTTCCATCATGCCAGGAAAAGTCAATCCGGTGATGTGCGAGTCGCTGATGCAGTTGACCGCCCGCGTGATTGGTAACGACGCCACGATCACGCTCTGTGGTGCTTCAGGTGGGAATTTCCAACTGAATATCATGATGCCCGCGATGGCTCATACGGTTCTGGAGTCGATTTCTTTGCTAGCGAGCGGTGCGAAAGCATTCATCGAATTCTGCGTCGATGAAATGGAAGCCAATGAAGAGGCATGCAATGAAGCCGTCGAGCAAAGCCTTTCAATGTGTACCAGCCTCAACCCTCTGATCGGATACGAGCAAGCCGCCAAACTGGCCAAGGAAGCCTTTGCATCGGGACAGACGATTCGAGAACTGTGCCTGGAGAAGAAAATCCTGCCCGAGGATCAGCTCGAAGAAGCCCTCGACCCTTGGAAAATGACCGAGCCGCAGGGCTAGGGTTCGTCTCGATTGCATCCTCGTTGGGGCATTGGTGTCTGCACATCTTTTCCCACCGAGGGCACGCTTTCTCGCTGTCATTTTCGGCATCGAACAAGAATTTCCCCAATTCGCCAAATCCGTCTCGATTCGCAATGCGTGTTTCCGCTACCGTCGCTCATGCGGCGAGGCGGCCGTTTTCACCGACTCGCGAATAAGATTCATTTCCATTGCGTATTGGATTCCCATGAGTGTTGCTATCGCTCAAACCGCTGTCGTCGATCCCCGTGCGGAACTGGGCAGCAACGTTCAAATCGGACACTTTTCGGTGATCGGTCCCGGTGCAAAAATCGGCGACGGGACTCTCATTGAAGAACACGTGGTTCTCACCGGAGACACCACCGTGGGCGAGAACAACCACATCTTTCCGGGCTGTGTCCTGGGCGCTTTCCCGCAAGACACCAGCTACAAAGAAACACCGACCAAGGTCGTCATCGGCGACAACAACGTTTTCCGAGAGCACTGCACGGTCAACCGTGCGACGGAAAAGGAAGACGGCGTGACGGAAGTCGGCCACGACAACTACTTCATGGCCGGGACACACATCGCCCACGACTGCAAGGTCGGCGATCGAATCGTGATCGCAAACAACGGCATGCTGGGCGGCCACGTTCGTGTCGGGAACGACGTCACCATTGCCGGCGGTGTTGGAATTTCCCATTTCGCCAGCGTCGGGCAACTGAGTTTCGTCAGCGCAATGAGTCGCGTCTTGCACGACGTTCCGCCCTACACAATCGTCGACGGACAACCCACCAAACCTCGCGCGGTCAATACGATCGGTCTCAAGCGGCACGGCTACACGGCGGCGGACATCGATGTCCTGCTGGACGCCTTCAAATTGCTTTATCGCGCACGAGTCGGTGTGGACAAGGCCCGCGAAGTGATTTTCTCACGCGGTCCTATCCGTCCCGTCATTAAACACCTCTTTGATTGCGTTGATCGTTCGTGCAGTGGTCGCAACGGACGCGGTCAAGACCAACGGAAAAGGAAAGCAGCCTGATGGCCAGTCTACGTGTGGCAGTGATTGGTGCCGGTCACCTCGGACGAATTCACGCAAAGCTGTTGGGCAGCGTGGAGGGCGCCGATTTGGTCGCCATCACGGATCCCATCGAGTCCGCTCGCAAGAATGCCGAAAGCCAATTCGGTGTCCCGACGTATGCAGACTACCGCGCCTGCATCGATCAGATTGATGCCGCGATCATCGCCGCCCCGACGGACGCACACGCGGACATCGCCACGGTTCTTTTGAAGGCCGGCAAGCACTTGTTGGTTGAAAAACCACTCGCGACCACGGCCGCCGATGCCGTTCGGTTGGCAACACTGGCATCGGCCAAGCGACTCACCTTGCAAGTCGGACATGTTGAGCGATTCAACCCCGCGTTCACCGCACTCGGCGGACTCGGTGTGGACGTCAAGTATGTCGAGGCCGTTCGGGCATCGCGTTTCCCCGGCCGATGTTTGGACGTCGGCGTGGTCATGGACTTGATGATTCACGACATCGACCTGGTTTGCTCGATGACCGACGCTCCCCTCAAATCGGCCAGCGCCAGCGGCCTCGCGGTCGTCAGCGATCATGAAGACATTGCCGAAACGCGTCTCGAGTTCGAATGTGGCCTCGTCGCCAACCTCAAGGCCTCGCGAATCAGCCCGACGCCGGCGCGCAGCATGCACGTCTATGGTCCTGCTGGATTTGCCGAAATCGATTTCTCCAAACCGGCCCTGCACACCGTCTCACCCGACGCGACGCTGGTTGACCGAACGTTCAACCTGGATTCCCGAACCGACAATCCACTCGGCTTTGCAGACCAGTTGTTCAGCGAACACCTGGAGATTGGCACTCAGGAATTACAACCAAGAAACGCGATTCTGGATGAGCTTCACGACTTTGTCGTCAGCGCCGAAACAGGCGTCGAGCCGACAGTCAGTGGTGTCGCGGGCGCCCGAGCGGTGAACCTCGCCGAAACCGTGCTGCATTCCATTGAGGCTCGCAATTGGTACGACTCCGGCCAGGCAACCGAACGCGGTCCCCTGGCGTCAGTGCGTTCGCGGATCGACGGACCACCGACGTTCCGAAAAGTGGCTTAAGCGCCCGCTAAGCCAGCGCTAAGCCAGCGATGAGCCGAAAGCGTTCTCCAGGCCCTTCTGGGCCGCGTCCGTTTTCTCGCTACGGATCACCGCGTTGACCTGCAACTCACTTGTGCCGGTCATTTCAACATTGATGCTTTGCGATGCCAGTGTTTCAAACAAGAGCGCCGCGACATAGGTGTGGCTCCGCAGTCCGATGCCGCTGACGGTGACTTTGGCGATCCCGGCTACGCCCTGAACGTCTCGCATTCCGTGCTGCGCGGCAATCGCTTTGGCAACACCGATGCTCTCTTCCAAGGCCTCGTCGCCGACGGTAAAGCTGACACTCGTCGATCCGTCTTCGCCGTCGAACCCCTGGACGATCATGTCGACGGAGATTCCCGCCTCACCGATTTGCTCAAATACGCTGGCGGCCACGCCGGGTTTGTCGGGAACACCTTGGAGCGTTACACGAGCCTGCGAATCCAAAACGGAAATTCCAGTCAGCGTCAGCGCTTCGAGCGCATCATCGCGCAAACGCTTGATCAGCGTGTCGACCTCGACACCGGATTGACGCCCCGCCTTGATCTGCATCCAAGACTGCGCGTCATCGGGTTTTTCGTGCAGCCCGAACGCGTGGTGGACGGCCCTCAATGCTTTTGAGGATTGATTCCTCGGCACCAGGGCGCTGATTTTGATCTCACTGGTGGTGATCATCAGGATGTTGACGTCGGCCTCGGCAAGTGCGCGAAACATCTGGCTGGCGACGCCGCTTTGGTGGGCCATATTTGCCCCGACGACCGAGACTTTGCTGACTTGATCGTCATGTGTCATCCCGTCAGCGCCAACGCTAGGGATGACCGGCTCAAGGGCGGCAAGCGTGGTCTCAAGTTCATCCCGTCGAACGGTGAAGGAGATATCTGCCTTGCCACCATCACCGGCATTTTGAACCACCATGTCGACGGCAATCTTCTTTTCACTAATAGCAGAAAAGATTTGCAGGCTCATCCCGGGAACATCGGGAACGCCCAGCACCGTCACCCGAGCTTCATCAGGAGTCATTGCGGCACCACAAACGGGCGCCGAAAGTGACTCCTGTTCGCTGACGATCATCGTTCCTTCGGTGTCTGAAAAACTACTGCGGACATGAATCGGCACCCCGAACTTTTTGGCGAACTCGATACTTCGATTGTGCATCACGCTCGCGCCCAGGCTGGCGAGTTCCAACATCTCGTCATAACTGATGACATCGACGCGTCGCGCTTCGGGTAACAACCGCGGATCGGTCGTGTAGACACCGTCCACATCGGTGTAGATCTCACACGCATCGGCTTTCAGCACCGCGGCAAGAGCCACTGCGGTGGTGTCGCTGCCGCCGCGTCCGAGCGTCGTGATGTTCATTTCTTCATCGATACCCTGGAATCCGGCGGCGACGACAATCCGCCCGGCTTCCAGATGACGTTCAATCCGCTTTGTCGAAATCGATTTAATGCGAGCTTTGCTGTAACTGGAATCGGTCTGCATTCCGATTTGCCCGCCGGTCAAGCTCACCGCTTCCGCGCCCAAGTTTTCAATGGCCATCGCGACCAAGGCCACGCTGACTTGCTCACCGGTGCTGAGCAACATGTCCATTTCACGTGCCGGCGGGCGCTCACTGACTTCGGCCGCCAACTCGAGGAGCCGGTCGGTGTTTTTGCCCATCGCGCTGACCACCATCACGACGCGGTGCCCTTGTCGTTGGGCGCGAATCGCCTTTCGCGCGGCCGCGCGAATTTTTTCGACGTCCGCGACACTCGTGCCGCCAAATTTTTGAACGATCAACGACATGCCGAGGCTCCTGATCGGATGAACGAGTCCATCAAGTCCCATCCGGCATCAAAACGCAACGAAGCGGCGTCCGCTGTGAGTTCGTCGTAGGCCTCAGCGGCATCCGCGGTCACGCCAGTTCCCGCCATTACCAGTGGCACCATTCCGTGCGTGTGTTTCTTCGTCCGGCAAAACGTTGGATGATCCGGCATGACCAACATACGATAGTCGCCGTGCGTTTTGAGAGCGTCATGGAGCGGACCGACGATGTGACGATCGATCTGCTGGAGCGCTTCGATTTTCGCATCGGCGCGTCCTTCGTGCGACGCTTCGTCCGGCGCCTCGACATGCACACAAACCAAATCGTACTCGGCAAGTGCCTCGATGGCGGCGGTACCCTTGCCGGCATAGTTGGTGTCCAAATACCCGGTCGCCCCTTCCACCTCGATTCGTGGCCAACCGGCCAACGCCGCGATGCCTCGTAACAGGTCGACGGCGGTGATCATTGTGCCGCGGACTCCAAAGCGTTCTACGAAAGTCGGCATCGCGGGAGCACCGCCGAGTCCCCATAACCAAACATGGCTCGCGGGGCGTTTTCCCGCAGCAACACGAGCTTGGTTGACAGGGTGATTTTCAAAGACCGCCGCTGACTCGCTCATCAATCGAACCAGCAAGTCACTTCCCGGGCCTCGAGGAAAATCATCGATGACCGGCAGATCTGTCAAATCGTGTGGCGCCGAGGAACGGGTTTCGTTTGAAAACGGTGCCGGCGATGTGGCATCACCACGATAGATCATGAGATTGCGGTAACTAACGCCCGGCACAAACTCGAGACGCCCGGCCAGCTCGCCGACGTTGTCCTCCGTCAACAGTTCTTTGGTCGCTGCCTCCAGCAGCTGTCTCGATTCATCGGTGGAAATATGATCGGCCGTGAAGTCGATCATGGTCTGGTCTTCAATCGTGACCAGGTTGCACCGCACGGCAAAATCGTGCGGACCAAGTTCGATGCCACCGGCTGCAGCCTCCAACGGCGCCCGGCCAGTGAAATATTGATTCGGGTCGTATCCGAACAGGCAGAGATTCGCGACTTCACTGCCAGCCGGGAATTGACTCGGCGTGTTGTTGGACAAACCGACTTGCCCTTCCCTCGCGAGGGCATCCATGGCGGGCAATTGGGCAGCCTGCAGCGGAGTTTTTCCACCGAGCGATTCGAGGGGCTCGTCGGCACAACCGTCGGGGATCACGATGACGTATTTCATGCTGCATAGTTTTGCGAACGCAAGCTGGAATCGGAAGGGGGACCGTACCTGCGGCACAGCCGGTTTCGCTCCCCGCGTCAAAGACTCGTTTTCAGCTCAACTCGGTCGCCAAGTCACACAGTACTTTTGCGCCACGCCGGAGTGTCTCATCGGTCGCGGCGAAACTGATCCGAAAATGCGTGTCGCGTTCACTGAAAATCTTTCCCGGAATGATCAGCAAGCCGCGTTCGATCGCCTGGTGAACGAAGGCTTCGCCGCCAACCGAACCCGGTGCTTTGGCGTACAAGTAAAACGCGCCGCCGGGGCGAGTGAATTCGAAGTGGTCCTCCAAGAGACTGCCGATCAAGTCTCGCTTCTTTCGGTAGTCTTCGATGTGTTTTCCCAGGTCAACTTCCATGGCCCGGAAGGCTCCCCACTGCGATGGTTGGGGCGAACAGACAAACGAGAACTGCTGAATTTTCAACATCGTGTTGATCACTTCGGCAGGACCGTGGACATAACCGACGCGCCATCCCGTCATCGCATGACTCTTGCTGAAACCATCGATGACGATCGTCGCCGGATTGAACTCCGCGGGAGAGACGAACTTGCCATCGTAATGAAACCGGCTGTAGATCTCGTCGGACACCAGCGCGATATTCTTGGACGCGGCCAGTTTCGCGACCGCTTCCAATTGCTCCGCGGTCGCCGTGACACCCGTCGGATTGGCGGGGCTGTTGAGCAAAATCATCTTGGTCTTCGGCGTGATGGCAGCCGCAATCTTATCCGGATCGAGTTCGAACGAAGGATACGAATCGACGGGCACCGGAACCCCGCCGCACATCCGTACCATGGCGGGATACATCACAAAGTAGGGATCGAGATAAATCACTTCATCGCCGGGATCCACCATCGCCATCATCGAGACCATCAACCCACCACTCGTCCCACTGCTGACAAAGACGTCGCGATCTTTATGGGAATAAGCCGAGTCGATTTCGCGTTGCAACGATTCACGCAGCGGCGCGATCCCCTGCGTCGGTGAATAGGCGTTCTTGCCATCCTGAATGGCTGAGATCGCGGCGTCCTTGACCGCCTCCGGGACGTCAAAGTCCGGCTGTCCGATCGAGAGGTTGATCGGGTCTTTCAGATTGGCCGCCAAGTCGAAGACTTTACGAATGCCGCTGGAGTCAAAAGTCGTGGTTCGTTCGGCGATCCAAGGGTGCATGGTCAATCCGGTGACGTTGGAATAAAAACAGTGCCGTCGGGAAAGTCCCCATTCGATTCGATCCGCATTCTAAACGAGAGAGCCATTGTGGCCGAGGTGTTGCAAGCCGAACCTGTCGTCCGTTTCTGTGCCGTCATTTCGCACACGGAGTCGCTTCGGAAGCAGGCGATCGAACAGATCGAACATCAGTGGGGGGAAGTCGTCTGTAAAACCGATCCATTGCCTTTCGAGGCCGGCGGCTATTACACACCCTCCATGGGAGCCGATCTTCGCAAAGAGCTGGTCGCCTTCGGCCATCCACTCGATGGTGGAACGCTGGCGGACTGGAAGCGATGGACCAATGAGCACGAAGTGGAACTTTCCGCCGGTATGGATGATGTCGAACGTCCGATCAACTTGGACCCCGGTTACATCACCCAGGCAAAACTTGTCCTCGCAACAACCAAAGACCGCGACCATCGCGTCTATTTACGCGACGGCATCTACGGTGAAATCACACTGACGTACACCGCGAAGCGTTGGATCGGCCACCGTTGGACGTATCCTGACTACCAAACCAAGGCGGTTTTTGACTTTGCAACCGAGTGCCGCAATTATCTCCGAAAACACCTACAGAGCACCGCTGGTTTTCGCAGCCGCTAGGGTTCACTTTGCCGCAGCTTCCGCTTCGAGCAACCCGTGTACGAGTGCCTGCATTTGCTCGACCGACAACTGTTCCGCCCGAGCCTTCTCGCCGTAACCCAGTTGATCCAAAACGGCATCGACTTGCGTTTTGTCTAGTTTGCCTTTCATCGCGCTGATCACATTGCTGCGTAGAAACTTGCGACGATGAAAAAACAAAGCACGGACGAGCTGGTGGAACGCTTTCAGGTCGGGAATCGCCTCTCGCCGCTTCGGATCCAAATCCAATCGCAAAATCGCCGAATCGACTTGGGGACGCGGCCAAAAGACCTTGGGTCCCAGCACGCGAACCAACTCGACGCGACACACCGACTGAATCCAAATGCTGAGCGCCCCGTAGTCTCTGTTGTTGGGCGGCGCCGCGATTCGATCCGCCAGTTCCTTTTGGATCGTCACCACCATCCGGTCCGGCGGCGGAGTCTCATGGAGAAGGTTTGAAATGATCGGCGTGGCGACGTTGTAGGGCAGATTCGCGACCAGCATGAATCGAGCCCCATCGCCAAGTTTCAC
>JBCBOO010000229.1:0-10907 GCA_039821235.1 Planctomycetota bacterium | reverse complement strand
GATGATTTACGATTCGTACTCACGCCCAACCATCCGAATTCCCAATTGCCCCATGCGAGGTTTCGATCATCTGGAACTACAACGAAAACGAGCAGTTTGGTTGACCTACTGCTTACTCATAGCCACTCTGTCTTCATTCTCGCTCGCGTTTGTTTTGCATGGTGCGTTCCTTCTGCTTTTTGTGGCTTGTCTGACATCAATTCCATTGCTTGCCTGGCTCACACGCCCAAGGTGTCCCACGTGTAGCACGACGCTTGGTCTCAGTTGGAACGGCAGTTTCGGTCGTTACTGTAAATGGTGCGGCGTCGACTTCGACGCCTCACCGCAAGAGACGTAGTCAGCTCTGCGGCGTTGCAACGTCGACCTTCGATTTCAGCTCGCCCTTGCGGTAACGATCCCAACGACTGCGAAGCCAGTTAGTCATCGGAGCTTCGACACGATTGGTGATCAAAACCGAGAGGCTAAATGCGAAGACGATTGCCACCGCGAAACAGAATACCGGCGGGTAGCCGCTATGGTCGAGGCGGTGAATGAGCACACTGCCCAAGTTGTTGTGGCAAAGATAGATCGCGTAAGAGATCGTGCTCACATAGACGAGTGGCTTGATTCTTAGCAGTGGCATCTTTCCGTACGCACACAGCGCTACCAATCCCAGGATCAACGCGGTCGCGGCAGGGTTATGCTTGCCATGGTCGATACTGTGAAAGACGAACGCAGCCGCCAGAATCCCCAGCACGTTCTTCCATTTCGCTCCCACATTGGTCTTGATCATGTAGATCAGAAAACCCATCGCGAACAAGGGAACAAAGTCGAGGAGCAGCAAACGGCGAAGTGCAGTCGCAGCGGCAAACCACGAGGTACCCGTCGCGGATGATTCCATCGAGTCAAGAAACGGGCAAGCCAAATACGACGTCACAAGCAGTGATCCCCATCCAACGAAGTACCGCCTGAGTCCTCCGAATCGGAATAGCATCACGAGTGTGAAGTAAAACATCATCTCGATTTGCAACGTCCACATCACGGGGTCGGCACATTCGTGCCCAAAGATCCGTGGCAGCAGCGTGAGATTGGCGGCAAACTGCGTCGGCGTCATGGCATACGCGGTCAAAGGCGCGTACTGCATGATCCAGACGTTGGCCAGAATCACCAGTAAAAAGATCGGCAGAATTCGAATCAGACGCGCGGCGACGAAGTCAACGGGTTTCCCGCGACGCAGCAACGACATGCTGTTCACGAAGCCTGAGAGGACAAAGAACATCTCCACGCCATACGCACCGTAGGGCCACTCGAATCCGAGCGGAGACGTGTACCCGAACTTCACGTGGTACACATGCGTGAAATGGAACAGCACCAAGTTGATCGCCGCGAGTGCACGTAGTCCATCCAACTCCAGGATGCGGCGATGCGGTTTTAAAACGGAATTTTCGCCGGCAGACATGAGGGAGCAGGAGCACTCGGGAATCAAGACGTTCAGATGCTGGAGTTCACAATCTTGGATTGGATTCCGAGGCGCCCTGGTTCGATTCTGCCCACCCATCGACGGAGGGTGTCATCCTGCGCACCCTCGTAACGATTATCCGAGCTGTAGTGGTTGTTGGCCTACGACCAAGGTCGACTCAGTTCTTGAGCTTGACGCAAAAGACCGTCGTTATCTCCGTGATCTCGGACGGCTTTGGAGCGGGCACCGTCAAGACGCCGCCCGTGAAGTCCCAATCGCATGCCGCATCGGTGCCCATTTGCGTGACACTTTCGATCGCAAAGTCATCGCCAGCATCTTTATCGAGGTGCTTGATGGTCAAGGTCGAACCCGCCTCCGGTTGGCCGAGCAGGAAGACATAAATCGTCTTTCCATCGACGGAACGTGTGAACCGGATGTCGCTGGCAGAGTACTTGATGGTCGCCGCCTGTCCGCCGTGGCTGCCGTCCTTGATCGCAGCTTCACCGTATCCGAACATGGTGTGTGGGCGAGTCCCGTAGACAGCTTCCCCATAGATGTCCATCCATTTCCCCAATCCACGCAGACGATCACGCTGCTCTTCGATGATCACACCATCGGCTCGGGGCGAGATGTTTAGCAAAACGACGCCGCGTTTGCTCCACACATCCACCATGTTGCGAACGAGTAATTCGGTTGGTTTGTACTTCTGGCCTTGGACATAGCTCCAGCTATTCGTGCTGAGCGTGACATCGGTCATCCAAACCTTCTCCGGCAAGTCTTTCATGCCACCTTGTTCGATGTCCAAGATTCGCGTGTTATCGGGCATGTCCTGCTGTTTGCAAGCGAGAATGACATCTTGGTCCCGGGCCGCTCCGGCGTTGTAGTGGTACGCTGCCATTCGTTGGACATATTCCTCGGGGATGACATCCAGCCATGAGTCAAACCAAATGATGTCCGGCGAGTATTCGCTGACAACTTCCTTCACCAGTTGCAACCAGTACTCGTTGAATTCGTCGGCGGGGAGGTTGCCGTACAGCTTGCGAAGCTGAGGATCGTCCGAGGACGTGAAGAAGTCGTCCTTGTAGGGGTAGTAGCTAAGTGCACGATCACCGATTTGACCACCACGCTCACGCTGGCCGGTGAAGGAATGGTGGAACGTTGCGATCGTCTTCAAGTCACGTTTCTTCAATTCGCGAAACAGGTCACCAAGGATGTCGCGTTTGGGGCCCTTCTGTTTGGCATTGTTCGGATTCGCTTGACTGGCCCACATGGAAAACCCGTCATGATGCTGTGCGACGGGACCGGCAAACTTGGCGCCAGCGGATTCAAACAGTTCCGCCCAGTCTGCGGGATCGAACTTCTCGCAGGTGAACTGGGGAAAGAAGTCGTGGTAGCCGAATTCCGATGGATCACCGAATGTCGTCTTGTGATATTCCTGAACACCACGACCCCATCGTGGCGGTTTTTTCAAATGCATGAAACGCGGATACCACTCGGTACGAAACGCGGGCACACAGTAGGGCCCCCAGTGGAAATAGATTCCCAACTTGGCATCCTGAAGCCACTCGGGTTGGTTGTTGGTCTTGCCGAGTGATTCCCAAGTCGGTTCGAAGACTTCGGGGAACGATTTCGTCTCGGGTGCGCTGGCGGTTTCTTGTGCCGGTAAGCGGGTTGTCACTGCCAGGCAAATCAAGAACAACAGCGAGAAACGAATCGCGAGATTGAATCGAAGGGTCATGCTGCGATCATCATTACGGGAGGGAGGAAGTAGTCGACTCCAGCGTATCACAAACGTCCTAAAAATCCCGTACGATGCCAACGTCTGCGCCAGTTTCATCGATGCATTGTTGTGGCGAACCCTCTATCTCTAAAGCGATCGCCCATTTCTTAAACGAGTCTTCGGTGTAGCCGACCGCAACCGTCGTGTACGACCGCTGTTTCCCCAGGGTCAGTGGACTACGAAAGAGCGGCGGGAGATCGATTAAAATCACGTCGCGTTCCAATGACGGCATCCAACGGCTCGACTTCGCTCTCGCATACTTCATTTGTGCCGCGCTGCCGACGCGCAAATTGCAGTCCCGGATCGATGCCTCGATCAGCTCGCCGTGCCAAGTGACTCGCAGTTGTTCACCCGCCAACTCGACGACCGGCATCGATTCCTGGCTCCAAGAGCGTTCGGCAAGCTTGCCAACGAAGACGAGTCCCCAGGCCCAAGTCGCAACCAGCGTCACCGCAGTCGTCACAAGCACGATCACGATGAACACCGAAGATAACGAATGCACCATCAAAAAGACGAACGCCAACCCAATCGGAATCGCCGGCGCCGATACGCTTCCGAGAATCAAACGTGCAATGAGTCCCGTGCATCCCCGAGCGTTTTCTAACACTTCCTCGGGAACGCGTTCGACGAGCACCGAGCCCATTTCACCGTCCTTCTTCCTCAAGTCAGAGTTCAACACCATGCTTCACACGTGATACCGCACTTTGTTTCTTGTCAAGTAATTCGACGATTCCCGTTTGCTTCCCCCAGTGCTTCGATTCTTCCGAACGAAAAAATCCAGTCAGGTAGCTCGAGCCTAATCCGTCCTTTCCGCTGGCCGACGGATAGGTTGGCAGAGGGGATTTTTCAGGTGTCCATTTGTTCCGAGCGGATCATGAAAACGCCAAGACGCAGGGACGCTAAGGAACGACCGAACAAAAATCGGCGTGTTGTTGAAAGTCGCCCATCGGCGCCGCCCGATGAAAACGTTTGGAACTAATCGGCGAAAATCATTGATCATCCGTTCCCAAGACGCAAATGTCGAATTCAAAATCTTTGCGTCCCCGCGTCTTTGCGTTGGAAAACCGATCCACCAGTGACTGCTTCGATTCAACCTCGGCGGTGTTGTGCGAGTGCCCGGCGAGGCTGACGGATGAAACGGGACAAGGGATGCCCCGTCCCCAGGACCGTGGAGGTTGTAGTTCTGCCTAACGTTCTCTGCCCCCATCATCCTGTCTATCTTGTTCATCCTGTCGAAAAACAGCGCGTCGGACAGGTTGGAATGTGGGATTCGTCGGGTGTCTTCAAGCGGAAAATGGATTAGAAAAGGGGAAGGGGGTGTTTTTGGAATTCATCAAATTGCCTAGTCTGCCAATTCGGCTCCTGACCCTTTTTGTCGTCCTCTAGCAGAGCGATCGCGTAACTCGGAAACGTATCTCTTTTCGTTCGTGTCCAACCTTGCGAAGTCGAAGGGTTCGTTTTCCGAAATTGACAGGAGCGAGCCATCGTCGTTTGAAAGCACAATTCGGTCTGTCAACCTGTCCTCAAAGCAATACTCCCATGCTATATCCGGAATGCTCTCCCAATCAAGTTCTTGTGAACGACCAAACAAGCCTACTGTCGGCAAAGAAACAAGGATTCCATCAATCAATCGCCACCAATCGGTCCAGGATTCTCCACTGGACAGTGCTGCATCACATCTCCCGTCGCGATGAAATGTAAACGTCCCAACATTGCGATGTGATTCATTAAATGGAACATGTATTCGCGTGCCAACTAGCTTTTCGTCGTTTTGCAGCGGCTCAACGTCAGCTAAAAGGATTGCGTCGATTCGTTCTTTGAGATGATCTGTCATCTGAGTCAAGCCGCAGCACGAGAGTTAAAGGCAGCTACCGAAACGCTGGCATTCATCGATGTTGTTAATGAAAGCGTTACGACCTGTGATGCTGCTGAAGACGCAGCACCACGGGGAATGCAAAGGGGACAGGGAATGCAAAGGGGACGGGGAATGAATGGATCACTTTTTCTTGACCGCAGGTTTGCGTTGTTGGCGTGGACGGCCGGCGGGGCGAATCGTGTGCCAAATGCCAAACTTCTCCGCGATCTCCTCGGTCCACTCTTCACTGCCGAACGGACGAGAACGATCGACACTTGTGCGAACCGCTTTGAGTTCAGCGGCCGTCAAGGCCGCATCGACACGCTCATTCCAACGCGGCAAATGGCGAATCGGCCAAGGCTTCAGAACAGCCGGCATCGGTTCTGTGGGTTGATTCCAGCGGAAGAGTGAACCGTGCGGCCAGTCTTTAGGGAATGCAAAGGGGATGGGGGTTGAATGGATCACTTTTTCTTGGCTGCAGGTTTGGGACGTTGGCGTGGACGGCCGGCGGGGCGGACAAATCAAAGGGGAAGGGGGGATTAAACGAATCCAGTGGAAGAAGGCGTGATCAGGCTGTCAACATCTGAGCAATCAACTTCGGCGGACGACTGAAGAGGCTTAGAAGCATAAAGGCCACAGCAACGTATCGTCCGACAATTGTTCCTCATATACAGAGGACATCGAAACGCAATTCGCATAAACTTTACTTCGCTATCACCTCGATGCCACTCGTGGGCGAAACGTTCGATCCACAAGTATGCCGTCAAAAACAGTGTCGTATCGCAGGCTTTCAATGATCTTTTTGTCTTTTCGCACCGTCATGAGAAATGCTGGGTTAACCGAATTTCGCAACGTTTTTAATCTGACCGATCCAGACGCATCGCCAATCAGAATCGCACCAAGCTTCCGGCCTGTCTAGTCAAGAATGACAGTCTGGAACCGCTCGAAGCCTGTCCAACTGTTTGTTCCCGTGACACTAAGTCTCTTCTTTCGTGAAGCGTATGTTCTTGTCGACTTTGAGATTGACGTCTCGTTGAGGGAATGGAATTTCGATCCCTGCCTTTTCAAACTCCTTGGCGATCTCGGTGTTGATTTGGTGTGTTACCTCCAACCGCTTGTCGAGTGTCGGAAGATAAAAGCGAATCATGAAGTTCAGCGAACTGTCGCCGAAGGTGTCGAAGTTGATGAGCGGGGAGGGGTCTTTCATGACTTCCGAATGGCTCGTCACAATCCGGTGCAAGATCCCGCGGACTTGATCCGGGTCGGTGCCATACGCGACCCCGATGGAAATGGTCAGTCGATTGATCACGCTCGAAAGCGACCAATTCAACAGTTTTTCGGTGATCAGGTCTTTGTTCGGAATGACCAATTCTTTTCGGTCCCAATTGGTGACCGTGGTGGCGCGGATTTGAATCCGCGAAACAATCCCCGTGGTTCCGTCGATGGTGACCACATCGCCGACTCGGACGGGACGCTCCAGCAGAAGAATGATGCCGGAAACAAAGTTCGCAACGATCTCTTGAAGTCCGAATCCGAGGCCGACGGAGATCGCGGCGAGTAACCATCCCAGTTGGTTGTAGGGAATGCTGAGCAGGTTTAAAACGATCAGCGTTCCGATCACGATGATGGCGTATCGCAGCAATGTCGAGATTGCGTAGCGTGCTCCGCTATCGAGTTTCGTTTGACCGAGCACGAGGAGATCCAGCATTCCCGGGATGACTCGGGTGGCATAGAAGACGGCGACGACACTCACCATCGCGCACAATACATCTAGCAAACTCACGCGCACCGCCTCTTCGCCTTGACCGAACGCCCAGTCGATTCCATCCAGGAAGGTGACGGCAGGTAGGAGATCGCTCCAAATCAATAGCCCGCCAAAGATGACGATCAACCAGGTGGCGATGTTGGCGGTTTGACGCGCCCGTTCATCCAGCGATCGGAGATCAAACGTCTCTTCTTCCTGAACGACGATCCCGGCTTCTTTCGCCGCCAAGGCCGCGTTACCGGCCGGTTCTTCGCCAGAACGTTTCGCTCGCATTTCAGCGGCTTTGGCCCGGGCGAAGTCCCGTTTTCGCAGCATCATCCAGCGAGAAATCAGTCCGTACAAAATCACCACGGCAACCAACAACAGGAAACTCGACTGGATCGAACGAGCCATTCGGAAGATCGTTTCGAGGTATCCGGTCAGAGCCATCAACCCGAACACGCTGGGCAACAACACACCGGCGGCCCAGATTAGTTTCCGCAAACGATAGGTTCTGGATTCCGGGTTATTTCGAACGAGTTGCAGATAGATCGGGCTCTTCGAGTTCAACATCAAATGATGAAACATCG
Source organism: Planctomycetota bacterium (assembly GCA_039821235.1). Classification (GTDB taxonomy): domain Bacteria; phylum Planctomycetota; class Planctomycetia; order Pirellulales; family Pirellulaceae; genus Stieleria. The sequence goes on along the minus strand of JBCBOO010000229.1, from coordinate 3,500 downwards.
CCGTCAAGACGAACAGAACCATCGCCGTGATTCGCCAGACCACCAGCCGCACGGAGCTCTCGGGGTGCTCGTGAAATCCGGCCAATAGGAAAATGCAGACACCTCCTGACAGCGTGTACCACCGCAAGTGACGTCGAAGGTGCTTTCGCAGCTCGTCACTCCAGCCGAAATGTGCCTGCGCAAGACCTCGTGGCCGGCACAACTGACGCAGCAACTCACGAGGCGCGACGTACAACGCTGCGAGCAAACACGCGGCGGAGAGCCCTCGAACGAAAGCATCACCATTGCCGCCCGAAGAAAGCAGATACCCTGGAACCATCAAGACCGCCGGCCAGACACAGGCATCGGCAATGGTTGCCAGCAGGGCAATGCTCGTCGAGCGAAACTGGACGTTGAGTTTGCTGGCCGCTTCACCCTCGCGGACGATCACATCGCGAAGTCGCGGGCGCAGGTAAAGCAGCAGCCCGACCGACACCGTCAACAACAGCGAAGGAGCCGTTCTGAGGGAAACGGCCATCGAAATCCGCAACCAGACACGACGCCAGTTCTCCGGATCAATCACCCAGCGCAGGGCCGCCGGTATCGCGGTGAGCTCCCCAATCGAGACCACCGGTGCGCTTCGTGTCCAAAACAATCGCTGGTCGATGAACGTGGTGTATTCGTCGATCGACTTGAGCAATTCACTTCGCTGAACGTCGCTGTCGAGAAGCGTTTGCAAGACGAGGTCTTGAGATTGCTGCTTTTCCTCGATCAGCTTCATTCGATTCCTTAACAAGACCCACGATGAATCCGTTTCGCCGAGTGCCTCCCAGTCGATCTCCGTTGACTCCCAATCGACGTTTGGCTCCGTCATACGATCGAGCTGCTTGCGTACTTTGCGCAAGTCATCTTCGAGTTTGAAGGTTGCGATCTGATGATCACGGATTCTCTGCGAGACGTCTGACTTCGGCCGAAACCGGTACCTCAGCTGTTCGGCTTCGTCTCTTTGTGATCGCAGGATGTAGCCGAGGGCTTCGGTGAGACCGACTGTTTCGACACGGTCCTGGCTTTTGGTGAGGTTCGATTCGACTTCGAGTCGAGCCTCGCGAATCTCTTCGATCTTCCGTTTCGTGGCGGCAGCTTCATCGATCAGCAGCTGGTTGGACTCCGCCAAGTCGATGTTTCCTTGCGCCGACGCGCGAAGATTCTCGGGGACCTTGCGAATGGTCTCGCGGAGGTCCTCCGTCATTTCCTCCGCTTCTTCGCGCTGCTGGAGTTCGATCGCTTCGTTGAGTGATTTGACCTTGGCACGCAGCGAGCGAACTTGAGCGTCGGCGAGTTTTCTCTCGATGGCGACCAGGTCGCCTGTTGCCGTGTAGGTCGCCTGTTCACTCTGCAGTGACTTGATGAGCGCAGAGAGTTCGGAAATCCGGGCCTTCCGAGCCATCCGAATCACCGATGAGGAAAGGTCCGACTCGTCCGCTGGATTGGGCGGCGTGTTGTCAGAGGGCTTTAAGTTGTCGAGCTCATCCTCGGTAGCAGCCAGCGTCTCCGGGATCTCCGCAGAACGAGTCCGTCTCCGAGCGGGCTCCGCGGCAAGTGCTTCCGCTTGCTTGGTGGCTGCGTCCAGTTCTGCCTGAAGTGCGACCAACTGTGCGTTGAGCTCGGTAGCCGAAGCATTGGCATCAATCGTGAACGGGGGCTCCTCGCCGATCGAGTCCAGCTGGAGTTGCAATTCCGTTTGACGCCGGGGCGCGGAGGTTACGATCCGTTCATTACGTTCACTCGCTTGCTGGTAAGCGTCAGCCCTTTCGAGAGACAACTTTGCTTTGTCCAGTTGCTCTGCGAGCGCGGCTTGTTGCTCGTCCGTCAGCGATGCATCCGTTTTGACAGCCGCGAGTTTTGCGGCGATCGACTCCAGTGTGAGTTTTTGGCTGACGACAGGATCGGCAACGGCCAGCGAATCGGGCGTCTCGTCGCCGTCTTCCTTCTCACCCTGCGCGCCGGTGGGATCTCGATCCTTCGTTTCAGCGGGTTCTTGGCTCGCATCGGGTAACGTGAATTGCCCGAAGGATGAATCGGGCTTCGCGACACAACCCAGAAAGACAATCAAGCAAGCAACAAGACGATGCATCACGATTCAAAGTCAACGTCAAAGATGGCTTCGCCGGCGAGCGTCTGCAAGATGATAGGGCAGCCCTCTTCCAGCATGTCCAGGACCTCATCAAACCCCTCTTCGCCGCCATAGTACGGGTCGGGAACATCGACGGGCCAGTTGTCGTCCAAGTAATCGCTGAACAGCCGAATGTGCTGCGTGGGTCGATCGGCGAGCGCCGTCAGTGCGGCGTAGTTGGCTTGATCCATCGCCAGCACAAGGTCGTACTTTCCATCCGCCAAGTCCTCTTCGGTAACTTGGCGAGCCTTGCTAAGTAATTCATAGCCGCGAGCTTCCGCCGCGGTTCGCATCCGAGCATCCGCGAGTTCTCCCTCGTGGTACCCATGAGTGCCTGCGGAATCCACGTCGACATCCACGTCGAACTCTTCCGCAAAACGTTGCATCACCGCCTCACCCGCCGGCGAACGGCAAATGTTGCCCATGCAGACAAATAGAATTCGCTTCATCACCCAACCTTTCCATTTACGAGATGTCGGCCGCCAATCGAGCCAGACGGCCTGACTTGCGGTTTCTGCCGCGAGACGGTCAACAGGCATTCACCCGCGGATGCGTTTCGGAACGCCCGTGGGTGTAGCGTAAGGCAATGACAGCAGCGCGATCAACTCGGCAAGATTTCCAGCACCTTTTGTGAGGGCTCAAGGATGCCTGCGTCGGCCGATTTTTGGGCCAATTGGGCGAGCGAATTTGCCCCCTGATCTCCCAGATCGATGGTCCAGTCATTCACGTAGAGTTCGACGTGCTTCATCAATACTTCGTCATCGAATTCCTGCGCGTAGCGTCTCATGGTCGGGAGCGTCGCCTCGGGATTGGATCGCGCGAGCTGCAGGGAGTCCTGAATGATCTGATTGACGTTTTGGAGCAGCGTTGTTGGCAGTGCTCGATCACCCACCAAGCCGCCGAGCGGAAGCGGGCATTCGGTTTCTCGTTCCCACCGCGACCCCAGATCTTCGACCAACGCCAGTCCCTCTTGCTGCCATGTAAATCTTCCCTCGTGAATACAGACACCGAAGTCAGCCCTTCGGCTGGAAAGCGACGGCATGATGTCCGAGAAAACAACATGCTCCAGTCGAGTCTTAGACGGATAGAACAGATTGTACAGCAGCGTCGCGGTCGTCAGTTCCCCCGGGCAGAGTGTGAGCTGTGACGTCGACTCGGGAACCACCTCTGGCTGACTGGCCAACAGCAACGGCCCCACGCCAAAACCCAGGGCCGAACCCGTCGGCATCACATAGATTGACTCCGCCATACGGATCGCGGCATGAAAGCTGCATTTGGCGACATCAAACCCACCCGAGAAGAGCCGTTGGTTGAGTTGTTCGATATCAAGCAGCTCGATCTCAAACTC
>JBCBOO010000228.1:0-10963 GCA_039821235.1 Planctomycetota bacterium | reverse complement strand
CACACTACCCACTTCAACGTCAACTTCAACTCGAACTTAAACTCGGCTTCCTCTTCCACGGTGTCCCTGCACCAGAAAGTCAAAGTTGAAGTTCAAGTGTAAGTAAAAGTTGCAGAGCCCAATCGTCGCCCCGGCACTCCGTGACGGGTTGCTCATCCACCACGCCAACATCACCTCACGCACACCCCCTACTTCAACTTCAACTTCAACTTCAACTTCAACTTCAACTTCAACTTCAACTCGAACGTCCATCGAGCAGGGAAAATCCGGTCTATCTCGCTCGCTCAAAAAGCGTCGTCGCAACCGGTCTGCGCCGACATCACCCTGAAGCCGTCCCAGCGTAGTTGGTTCAGCCACCTCTAAGGAGTTGGATCGAAGCTTGGCGTTACGCCGAGCTCACATGAGTCATTGGGACATGGAACGCTCTTCTAGCGCGACAGCGCCCGTCGACTTCCTATCGACGTGACGCCATCGACCACGGTTTGGGTGCTAGGCGACAGTCCGTGGAGTTGGTTTGAGGTGAACGCTGGCATTGAGTGGCCGGCACACCGGAACAATGTGGAGACTGATTCACTCGAGTACACTACCTCTCAGTAGTAAACGCACATCGGACGTGTCACCCAAACCAACCACGTTAGCCGCACGAGATCATTGGTGCACGAGCTTCACCCTAATCTGCTCTGGCTCGGCCACGCGTTTGATGTTCGCGAACCTCGTCCGTTGTTCGACGCTGGCATCACCGCCGTCGTTGACGTCGCCTTCGAGGAGCCGCCCGCTCAACTTCCACGCCAATTGCTCTACCTCCGCTTCCCGCTGAATGACGGTGGCGGCAACGCCCCCTCCGTTCTTCGGCTCGCGGTTCAATCGCTCGTGGATTTGCTCTACACCGATACTCGCACCATCATTGCTTGCTCCGCTGGAATGTCGCGTTCGCCAACAATTGCGGCCTATGCGATTGCTTGTCATCTCGACATCACGCCCGAAGTTGCCCTTGAACGTATCGCTACGATCAAATCTCTGGAGATCAAGGGCCAACTTTGGTCGGATGTTGCTGGCGTTTTCCCCAGCGTACGGCGTACAACATAGATGGGTATGAAAGAGCTCCCCTCACTGCAGGAGATGTTGGGCAAACGAGACACACGGTTAGAGCTTCTTGAAGGCGCGAATGCCTGCCAGCAAACGGTCGTTCTCTTCCGGCGTACCCGTTGAGATCCGAACGAAATTGGGCAAGTCCCAACGGCCACCACCACTGATCAATACGTCTCGCTTGGCCAGGAATTCAACCAGCGGATTGCAGTCGTGCAGCAGATCGACCCAGCAGAAACAGGTGACCGTCGGAGTCATCTTATATCCAGCGTCGCGGAAGCCCTTGGCCCAAGTCTGATGCGTTTCTCGCGTCAATTTGAGCGTGGCGTCGATGTGATCTTGTGCATCGAGTGAAGCGATCGAGGCGAGCACGCCGGGCATGTTCATCGACAGTCCGCCCAATAGATAGGGCTTGATTCTTTCGATCACCTCAATGGAACCCAACCCATAGCCCAACCGCAGTCCGGCCAAGCCATGGATCTTGGAAAACGTTCGCGTCAGCAGCACGTTGTCGCGCGTCTTGGCAAATTCGACCGCGGACTTTGTTGGATCATCCAAGAACTCAATGTAGGCTTCGTCGATAAAGACGAGTGCGTCGGCCGGTGCTGCATCGGTGATCGCTTCGATTTCTGTCGGCGATAGAGTCGTGCCGGTCGGGTTGTTCGGATTGCAAATCACGACGATCCGAGTATCGGAATCAATCGCGGCAATCATGGCCTTGGTGTCGATCTTGTTGTTGCCGTCCAGGGGAACGCGGACACGTTCGACGGTCGACCCCGGGACCTGTGCGGCGGCACTACCGATGGCAGAATAACTCGGGTAGGGTTCGACAATTGTTCCGTCGGTTCCGCCGTAACACCACGCCGCTGCGCGGAGTAATTCGGATGAGCCGACACCCAGCACCAAGTCATGCGAGCCTTCGAGTGACTCCGGAGCGGCCAGCGATAGCCCTCCGCTGGACTCTTCGTAGGGCAAGCCGTGCATCTTTCGTAAACGATTCAGCAATTGCGGCCCATCACCCAGCGGATAGCGGGCGAAACGCTGCACCGACTCTTGTAAGGCGGCGATCGCTTTCGGCGAGGGTCCGAGCGGGTTCTCGTTAAACAAGATTCGAGCCGGAGCGAGCTCCGAGCCGACCGAGGTTTCTCCGCGGACTTCGTCAGCCCAGCCGCCGAGTGCAACTGCGGAGAGAGAGGAAACACCAGCAACAAAAGCGCGACGAGAGACAGGCATGACGGTTTTCCAAAAATGGAATGGGTGAAGCAGCACCCCGGAAGTGAATCAATCGATAACTCGTGACGCAATCCGCTGTTGCCAACAGCCGAGTCCAAAATGCGTCGTTTCCGCCTTGGTTGTGATGGTATCGCACGCTGCCGGGAGGCACGAAAATAAATCCGCTACAGGTCGATCGGTCAACCTAGTTGCTCAATAGGGGCGCGAACGCCCAACACGTTTCCGTCGCGGAACGCAAGTTGTGCTTTATGTGTCTAGATTTGACAGGCTGACTACGCGTCGAATAGAGTCGACGTTGGGACGAACCGCTAAAGAGATCATTCCGCTGGATGAACCATGAATCAGGAACTGCCACCCGGGCTAGAAGACGATGAGATCGGCGATCTGGCGCAATTAGTTGCCGATCGTCTCGCCAAAGGCGACCCTGCAGAGACTGTCGCTTCCACGCTTGTCGAAAATGGCTGGGAACCGGACCAGGCGATGGGCTTCGTCGGCTCGATCGAACAGCAATTGCGGCAGCCCCAAACCTCTGGCGGTGAACGCTCCGAAGTCCAGGGTTGGATGCTTTGGATAGGCGCCATCATCGGAATCAATTTTCTCAGTTGGCTGTTCAACTGGGGTTTCTGGATCTACTAGTGCTTCCGTCGCATCGTCTCGTTGATTGGACAATCGGTGCATCGATTTTGGGTTGGGCAGTGGTGGGTGCGATGAACAGCTACGGCACGCGGCCCACCGCCATCGTCGCGTCGACGTCGTTTCTGCACACAATGGTCGGCGTCCTTTTTCTGCTGAGGCGACCTGCTAGTCGCCAGGGAAGTCTCCAAGACTGCCTTGCGGTGATTCCGGCGGTGCTAATCGGCGGGTGGGTATTTGCAAAGTCGCCCTCCGATTGGAGCATGCTTTGGCAGATCGTTTTTCTGGCCGGAGTCCTGATCGCAACCACCGCGTTCTACTTCTTGGGTCGTTCGTTCGCGATCTTGCCGGCAGTGCGGCGGGTCGTCAGGCGGGGGCCCTATTCAATCGTTCGCCATCCCGCCTACTTTGGCGAACTGTTGATGGTCTTCGCGTGCAGCATGTCGCTGGGGAAAGCATCGATTTGGACCTGGGTCTTCGGCATCACAGCCGGACTGATCATCATCCGAATCAAGATCGAAGAACGATTGCTAGAGACCGATCCCGCGTACAAGGTCTACTGCCAAGCCGTTCGCTGGCGATTGGTTCCCAAACTCTGGTGACAACCCCATTGCTAAGGGCCTGTTTCCTGAATCACAGCGACGCACCTTACCGCCGTGGGATTAAGAGGCGACTCGATTGCGTTTATCTGCGATCTTGCTCCCCCTTTAAGACTCGCAGAAGCGATCTAACAGGCTCGACTTGAACAGGATTTTCATGAGGCCATTCTCGGGAGAGCAATCAATCAATCCGTTAGAGCCAACTGATTGTCGCGATGCATCGTGATTTGGAGTCGTTCTCCTGACTCACGAAAGAGCCTGACCGGCGGAGCGGTCCACTACGGTTGGCTTTTCAGGTAGTCCAAATACACTCGCGCGACGTCTCCCATGTAGCCCATTGGCGTTCGATCGACTGACAGCTTCATGAACTTCTTTGCTTCATCGCGTTTGCCGAGTGCATCGGCATGAAGGCCGAGATACAGGTTGCCGTAGAACGCGGCGACGTTTTCCGCCGGCCCGCCTTCACACTCCTTCATGCGATTGATCACACCTTCGGTTTCGCCCGTCTTGAGCATCTCCAACACTTCTTCCATCGGCGGGCGGGCATCGCCCGGGGCAGGTAAGACAAGCTGCCGAGCCTTTTCGACCGATTCCAGTTTCGCAAGGCATAAGAAATGCCACGCGGCGTTTTCCACATCGTTCGGGTTTACTTCACGATGGATCTTGAACTGCTCGACGCCGTCTTGATGTCGACCCAAAAAATAGAGCGCGATACCTCGCTGCCACAAATAAGGTTTTTCGCCGGGACGTTTCTTGGCGTAGCCATCAAACTGCTCCGCTGCCGCTTTGGAATTTCCGGATCGAAGCAACATGTCGGCTGCGATCAACTGCACGCGAGTGGACGAAGGTGACTTTGCCAGCTTACCAGCGAGTTCTCTCGCCTTGGGAAACTGCTTGAGTTCCATCGCGCGGCCAAAGTCTTGCACGATCGTGGCTTCCTCACTGGTTTGCGCAAGGAGCGGTATCGCAGAAAACACACAGGCGAAAAAGATAAAGGATCGCATCATTGAATCGCTTGGCAGTTGTTCGGGTTTAAGGTGTTCGGATCAATCAAGGGACGGTCGGCAACGCGTTAGCAACGGGAGATGAAACCCATCCACGCCTGACAGTTTGATACCGTCGCGATTCCCGCCGACGGCGACTTCGTTTCGAACCGTTATCCCTCGAAGCACGACGCCGCTCGACTTTCCATTCGGCCAGTTAAAAGAATCATCGATGTTGATTCCGTTGGCGGTGTAGTTTTCGAAAATAAGCTGCTCGACAGTCATGTCGGTCACGGAAGAGAGCTTCATCGCTTCGTTGCCACCGGCGGCATCGATCACGGCGCGGTCGTTTACGTTTTCACTTCGCAGCGTGATGCCTCGAAGACCGGTTCGAGAGAAGCTTCGGTATCGGCCGGGGGCAAACAAGATTCGATCGCCCGGGCGTGCTTGGTCCAGCGCACGAGCGACTTCGCGGTCGTTGGAGACGCGCCAGTCGAATGCTTGCACAAAGGAGCTGAGAAAGAGGAACGCCCCAAATAAGGCAGCGAGTCGTTTCATGGTTGGGCTACATTGAATGGGAGGAAGTTCTGTTTCTTAGAACCCGTCACGGAGTGCCGGGGCGACATTGCTAGAATATCCCGTCACGGAGTGCCGGGGCGACGTTAGGGACGGGACTTGACTTGACTTGACGCAAAGTGACGGCTTAGCCGATCAGTTTGGAGCTGTTTTTGTTTGGAGCCATTTGATACCGAGACGCAGTGTCGGATCGTCGCCTGTTTGATGATCCACCAAGCGGTTGGGTGTCACGCCCCGTCCTTCAATGCAAGTGCCATCGAGTTCCAGAGACTGCCATCTCGAGAACCAAACTTTGACGCCGTTGGACAGTGTGATCGGAGCCGGATTGCCACTTGCTCCGCGCGTGGGTTGTCCCAGCAATGTGGCTCCCGGAATGGACTTGAACATGAGCGCCATTCCCTCGCCACTACTGACGCAGCCGGGACCAATCAGACACGCCACCGGTGAAAGCGCACTGTCTCTTGCAGTGCTCGTCCGCGAGGGCTCGAGGTACCTGGTGGGAGATGCATGAAGTTCGCCATCACGACGCCGCAGTGCTTTTGCGTAAGGGACACGCTGATCCGTGAAAAGACCCGCGATTGCTGCCGCACGTATTTCGCTGCCACCCTTGTTTCGGCGAAGGTCGACAATGAATCCGGCTGAGTCTCGCCGTGCTGCAATCGCCGCGATGAAACCTGTGTAATCGCCATCGCTTGGAAGGCCTTCGATCACCACCACCGCGATGTCTTCTGAGTCACCAACATAGCCGATGCCAGAAAACTCTTGCACGTGACTCAAGCGGGCACGCAAGTCATTTCGATCGACGTTCGCGACGTAGCCACTGGTGTAGGTTGGAATCAAAGTGCCATCGAGTCCTTCAATCCAAACGTGCATGTCTTTCAATGCGGCCAACATCGGAGTGATCGCCGCGACAAACTGTGCTTGACTCTTCGCTTGTTCCACTCGTGGTCGATACCGCTGCTCAAGATCTGCCCAGTCGATTCCTTTCAGCTCGGTAAAGCTGTAGTGCTGCCGAAGTCCATGGAGCAATTCCGCAAACGGTTGCTGGGGCGTTGCCGTATGGAGCTCTAAGGATTTGATCGTTAGCTGTCCCGACTTGGACAAGAACACCATCACCGTCGACTTGGTCGCTCCCGCCGGGACTCGAAACGACAGGGATCCTTGTTTCATTTGCGACCACTGAGACAGATCCTCGACGCTCATATCAAGTCGCTTTCCGGCCGCATCAAAGTGCAACACGCCGACGTAACAGTTGTCAAACTGGCGGCCTTCTCGACGAACATTTTTCGCCACCGCGTCAAAAGACAACTCGTAGGTCGTCCCTGGCTGAAGCGATTTGTCTTGAGCCACCGAATTCCACGCCAGCGTGTTTCGATCACCACGAAGCGCGAGCCCTTCGGCAGTCTTGATCAGCTTGGATTCGGGCGACTGGCCACCATTGTTGGCGGAGACTTCGACTTGCCAGCCGTCGGGCAAGCCATCCGACCAGTTGGTGAACCGACTATTGGTGAGCAGGTTTCCCGATGCTTCATTTTCTGAACTCGACTCTGTGATCACGAAACCCTTGAGTCCCAACAGCCCCGATTTTGAAAGGAACGCATAGATTGTTGTTTCTTCCGCACCTTGGGGGACGACGTAATTGACCTCGAACGCTTTCCAGTCGGCGGTTGATTCTGAAAGATCCACGATCGCCCGACCGATCATTTTGCCGCTGGCATTCTTGCTCATCCAACCGACATGGCAATTATCAAACTGGCTGCCTTCGCGGCGAACGTCTTTTACTCGCGCCATGAACCGGAGACTGAGGCTATCACCTGGTTTGGCTGGAACCGCTTGCGAGACGGTTCGCCAAGCCTTCGTTTTCGAATCACCTCGCATCAGCAGCGCCGGGCCGCCAATTTGCCGAATTTCTGAAAGGGGTTCCTTGGCACCGTTCGTCGCTCCGATCTCCACCTCCCATCCGACCGGTAAATCATCCTTCCACTGCCCAAAGTCCCCGTTGGTGATGATGGAAGCCGGATCGCTACCAGACGACGAGACGTCTTGTGGTTGAGCGAAACATGTGAAGCCGTAGGGAAGAACCGTCACGAAAATCGCCAGACAGAACCTTCTTGCAATGGAATCCATTAAGTTACCTCCACCGGGGAAACGGAATTTCCTTCAGCTTAGTAAACAAGATGCCGCGGTGCTGTTGCCGCCGGCAAATTCATCGTAACGATGCAACTCTCTATTCACAGGGATTTTGATGTTTGGATTTATGCGTGCTTTGATGTGTTCCGCTTTAGTTTTTGGATGCCTGACACAACCAGCCCCGGCGGATTGGCCCGGTTGGATGGGAGCGGGGCGAGACAATCAGCCCGAAGGCGTGACCCTTCCGAAGGACTTCTCCAGCCAACCGCCCAAGCTGGTTTGGAAGCAGCCGGCGGCCGGTGGCTACGCGGGACCCGCCGTTGCAGGAGGCCGCGTGTATCTGACGGACTACATCACAGGCGATGATGTTTCGGTCGCGAACTTTGAGCGAAAGTCATTCACCGGTGAAGAACGCGTCCGGTGCCTGGACGCGACCAGTGGGGAAGAGATTTGGAGCCATCGGTATCCGGTCAAGTACACGGTTTCCTATCCCGCCGGCCCGCGTTGCACGCCCAATGTGGAAGACGACCGCGTCTATACGCTGGGAACCGAAGGCGACCTGATCTGTTTTGATGCCGCGTCGGGTGACGTTCGATGGAGCAAGTCATTTACGAAAGACTACGGAACCAAGGCCGCGCTTTGGGGCTACGCAAGTCATCCGTTGATTGATGGAGACAAGCTGATCTGTGTTGTGGGGGGTGATGGTTCCCATGTCGTCGCATTCAACAAGATGACCGGCGAGGAACTTTGGCGGCAGGGTTCGGCAACCGAGCAAGGCTATGTGCCACCGACCATCATTGACGCCGGCGGGTCGCGGCAATTGATCATCGGCAGCCCGGACGAAATTCGTTCGTTGGATCCTGACACTGGCAAGCAATACTGGTCCGTGCCTTACCAAGCGACCAACGGTTCGATCATCATGTCGCCCCTGACAACCATGATCGACGGAAAGCACTATCTCTACATGGGTGGCTACTCCAGTAAAAACCTGCTTTTGGAACTCGACGCCGACTCGCCGAATGCGACCGTCGTTTGGCAAGACATCAATCGTGCGGCGATCTCGCCGGTGAACGTTCAGCCGATCATTGACGGCGATATGCTTTATGGATTTGACCAGAAGGGCACGCTAATGGGTGTGCAACTGCCGTCGGGTGATCGACTTTGGGAAACCAGCAAACCACTCTCCGAGAGACCACTTGGCACGGGCACCGCCTTCATCATTCGTCCCAAGGGTGAAGATCGCTACCTGATGTTTACCGAATTGGGCGATCTGGTGCTGGGTACGATGACGCCAAAGGGCTTTACGGAACTGGATCGAACGCACGTCATCGAACCTACCGGCGTTGCCTTTGGTCGCCGAGTAGTCTGGAGTGCGCCCGCGCACAACGGGACAAAAATTTACATTCGCAACGACAAAGAGGTCGCTTGCTACGATTTGCTTCCGTAATTGACCTCATTGCCGGCGAGGAGAGCCGGGGCATGGTTTATAATTCGGGGATGATCTCGGTTTAGCAACGAGTGATCAATCACTGTCGCTTTTTTGCCCCTCTCTCGAGATCTCTCCCGGCTATTCGCGCTGCGCGGGGCCGGGAGAGATAGTTAGGCTGGTCAGCGATTAATCTCTCGTTGTTCAAAGATTGTCCCCGCCCTCCCCCGCCCCGACTTTTCGCCTGCCATGAAGTCCGCCCTTACAACGGTTCTTGCTGCCTGTGTGTTCTCTCTCGGGTTTCCCACCCAAGATTCGAATGCTGGGGAGCCCAACTTCCTGACCGAAGTTCGTCCGATCCTTTCGGACCACTGCTTCGCCTGTCACGGCAACGACGAGCACCAACGTGCCGCCGACCTCCGTCTCGATACCGCCGAAGGAATCGAGGCCGTTGTCGTTGCAATGAAGTCCGCCGACAGTGAGCTCACTCACCGCATCTACTCTGGCGACGCGGACGTGGTCATGCCGCCGCCGGAGTACAACAAACCTCTGACCGACGCCCAACGAAAAATCCTCACGGACTGGATTGATTCGGGTGCCGAGTTTCAAGGCCACTGGGCGTTCGCCCCGCCGCAGAAAACGCGGATCGACGCATCCAGCAACAGTGCGATCGATTTCTTTGTTGAACAGAAGATCGAAGCGGCGGGACTGACACCGAACTCGGAAGCCTCCCCCGAAACACTGCTCCGACGTGTTTGTCTGGACCTCACCGGGCTGCCCCCCACACGAGAGCAAGTGGAGCGACTTGCCGGTGGTTCACTGGATTATGAAACACTCGTTGATGAGTTACTTGCTTCACCGGCATTTGGCCAGCACTTCGGCCGGCATTGGTTGGACTTGGTGCGATATGCCGACACACACGGTTTGCACCTCGATAACTACCGAGAGATGTGGCCTTATCGCGATTGGGTGATCGATGCGGTCAATGCGAACATGCCGTTTGACCAGTTCATCCGAGAGCAGCTGGCTGGCGACCTGCTGCCGGATGCAACGTTGGCACAGCAAATCGCGAGCGGCTTCAACCGGCTGAATGTGACGACTAGTGAAGGCGGTTCGATTTACGACGAGGTGTTCGCGCGAAACGTTATCGACCGCACCGATGCCTTTGGCACAATCTTCCTGGGGCTGACGACCCAGTGCGCGGTGTGTCACGACCACAAATTCGATCCCATCACGCAAAAGGACTACTACTCGCTTTCCGCCTTCTTCAACAGTTTGGACGGACGGGCACTCGATGGGAACAAGAAAGACCATCCCCCGGTCGTCCGGGTTCCAAACGAAACGCAGACCGAGCAACTCGCCGCCTACGCGGAACAACTTGCTTCGCTGCGCGATGAGATGGCGGGACCGATCGAAACCGTCGATGCGGCACAGCGAGCTTGGGAAAAGACGCTTGCTTTACAAGCGGAATCAAACAAAACCGTCGATGATGGTCCCGCCACCACGGAGGCTTTGGCGATCTCTGAAGCGACGGCAAAATCCAAGACAGCCCTGTCCATTGAAAACGGGTCGGTCACGTCCGCGACGGCCAAAGCGAAAGACACTCACACGCTGATCGGTACCATTCCCGCGGAATCATCGTCCTGGCAAACCGTTCGTTTGACTGCGTTGCCACATCCGGAAACGAATCGCGCGGGTGTTTCATCCAACGGCAACGTGGTGCTGAGTGAAATTCGCTTTGCCACTCGCCCCAAGCCTTCTGAACCCTGGCAGCCACTCAAGATCAGCGGCGCGCAAGCCGACATCGAACAGTCCAACGGTGACTACGCGATCGGGTTTGCGATCGATGGCAAGATTGATGACTCAAAGGGCTGGGCGGTGGCCGGTCACGAAGAAAAAGGCGGCCGAAAAGCAACCTTCGCATTACCCGAGCTTTCCCAACGGGTTACCGACGGACACGCGGAACTCAAGATTGAACTTCACTATCAATCGAAATTTGCCGGTCACCAGTTCTATGGCGTCCAGTTCGAACTCTCCAGCGAATCGTTGGGAATCGACGACAGCCAGCGTGTTCGTCCGGGTCCGGTGCACTTGATCGGCCCCTTTACTGCGGAAAGTGAACCTGCCGCCGTCAACCGAAAATTCGCTTCCGAAGCGGCGGGCTTTAAAGCGGACCAAGCATTTGACCACGGCGAAGAAAAACTCAGCTGGACGCTTCGTGAGGACTGGTCTCCCGTCGCAGTGCACTCGCTGCCGCTGCTCGACAAGGGTGTTACGATCCACCTGATGCACCAAAG
>JBCBOO010000227.1:0-10984 GCA_039821235.1 Planctomycetota bacterium | reverse complement strand
CTGCTGACGTTCGTTTTCTTGCTGACCGCACCCATGTGTCACGGCCAGGAAACCAGTACTCCCCAGCAAAACTCGCTCGAATTCCCGGCTTTGGTTGTTCCCGAAGACACCGCGGCAGGCGATTCTCTGCAGCTTGGAAGCGGCACTTCGCCGGTGACGACAACGGTGTGTGCACTGCTGGTCGTGCTGTCCTTGTTCGGCGGCTTTGTGTGGATCTCACGTCGCATGGGAGCGGGCTCGTCGGCTCCGGCGGGCATCCCGGAAGACGTTTTTCGTTCACTGGGTTCGGTCGCCCTCGACGCTAAATCACGAGCCGTGTTCCTGCGTATTGGAACTAAAGTCGTGGTGGTAGCGCAAACGGCATCCGGCGAATCGAGCACGCTGACTGAGATCACAGATCCCGAGGAAGTCGAACGGATCACGAACCGATGTCTCGGACGCCCAGAAATCGTCGGACGAAGACACTCCGGTGGTGATACAGCCCGGATGGCAGGATGAGCGCGGCGATCGGAGTTGTCGCGGCGCTTCTTTTATTGGGCGTCATCGTTCGCAGACGTTTTCCGCTGCTGCAGAAGTGCTTCATACCGGCCTCCGTGATCGCCGGATTTTTGGGGCTCGCTGCCGTCACGCTTTTGAGTGCCCTCTCATCGGCGAACACGGTCTCCGCCAGCCCGTCTCCGACGTTCCTTGACACACTGGCCAGCCAACTCGTTGAAACGCTCTCGGGTTGGCCGGGGCCCCTGATCGCGGTCGTCTTTGCCACGATGTTACTTCAGCGACCAGCCGGAACCCACGACAAAGGCTCGCAATCGGCAACGGCTGCCCGGGTTGGCAGGCAAGGCCTGATGGTTTGGATCATCGTCTTGGGTGAAACCGCAGTCGGCTTGATGGCGGCATGGTTGCTGATCACACCGAACTACGAGGTTCCCAACTCGATCGGCATGTTGATCGAAACGGGGTTTGCCGGCGGTCATGGCACGGCAGCCGCGATGGGACAGGTCTTTGCGAGTCCCGAAGTCGGCCTCGCTGCGGGCGAAGGGCTTGGCATGCTGATGGCAACCGGCGGACTTGTTTTGGGCGTGGTCTTGGGAATCGGATGGATCAACGTGGCGAACCGCCTGGGCTGGGTTCGCTCGGGAAATGAGCTCGCGACCGCATCCGCAGCGACGGAACTCAACCCCATTGGTTACCAGCGCGTCAAAAGTGACACGATGGATCCGTTGCTGCTTCAACTCGTGTGGATCGGTTTAGCCGTTGGACTGGGCATTCTGATGCAATTCTGCGTCCTTGAGTTGGCGGGCTGGATCGATGGACTTGCAGGTTTCGGCACCGTCGCCAATACGGACGGGAACGAAGCGGCACAGACAGCGGATGCGGAACTGGCGAAACGTCTGACAATACGCCGGATCGTCGACTTTCCGCTCTTCATCTACACGCTCTTCGGCGGCTTCGGCGTACGTCGAGCACTCCAGGCCTGTGGCCAAGAGGAACGCATTGACTCCGAAACCATTGCACGTATTAGCGGCAGCGCGATGGAAGCCCTTGTGGTCGCTGCCATCACGTCACTGAAACTCAGCCTGGTGATCGCCTATGCGGGCCCACTGATCATCCTGCTGGTGTGCGGAGCGATCTGGACATCGATTTGTTTGATGGTGCTTTCGCGTTTCATCCTGCCTCGCGAGCACTGGTTCGAATTGGCTTTGATCAACTTCGGCATGTCAACGGGCACGACCGCAACCGGTTTTGTCCTATTGCGATTGGTTGATCCAGAGCTCAAGACATCCGCAGCAAGCGACTACGCGCTCGCGGCACAGCTCTCTGCGCCGTTTATCGGCGGAGGAATGATCACCATTGCACTCCCACTGCTCGTTCTTGAGCGTGCACCGTTAGCCTTGTCCGCCCTCGCGATCAGCACCGTCGTCGCGATACTCATCGGCATCGGCATCTGGCTCGGCCGTAGCCCCAAACGCGTTTCGTGAGCTGCAAGACAACGGGAAGAGAGTCCACGAATAAGGCGAATCACACGAATAGAGATCATCCCGCGAGACGACAAGGCCCGGGGCACTTGATGGCTTCATTTGTTCTACTCGCGTTATTCGTGGACTCCGCTCCCCCAACAACACGACCCGGGCCCCCGGCGATTACAGGCAGCGAGGGTTGGTAGGCGGGGATTGGATGGGCGGCTAAGTTGCTGATGAATTGCTTCTTTCCTTGACCGATCCGCTTGGAGCCGATTCCTTGTCCGCTGTCGCTTCTTCGCCGAATCCACCCACGCTGCCCGAGCCGACGCTTCGCCAGCGTTTCGGGGTTTGGGGCATGATTCTCAAGACATCACTCGGTGAGCGTTTGGTTTACCGGGGTGATTTCGCGCTCGGGACGCTGATGCGTTTCATGCCCATCATCACGCAGATCTTCCTCTGGTACGCCGTATTCGATGCGATTGGCGTTGCGGAGGGCGACGAGCCGACGACGATTGGCGGATTCCAGTTTCGCGACATGGTGGCCTACTACCTGCTGACGATGATCGCGCGAGCGTTTTCCAGCATGCCTGGTCTGGCATCGGGAATCGCACAGCAAATTCGCGAGGGCGAGATCAAACGGTATCTGATCCAGCCGATCGACCTGATCGCGTTTCTGCTGCTGACGCGTGTCGCCCACAAACTGGCCTACTATGCGATCGCGATTGCCCCATTCGCGTTGGTCTTTTTCTTGGCCCGCGATTTCTTCGTCGACGGTTGGCCGAGTCTGCCGGTGTTCCTGGCGTTTTGCGGATCGCTGGTCATGGGTTTCTTGATCGGTTTCTTCTTGGAAGCCGCCATCGGCATGATCGGATTCTGGTTCCTAGAAGTCACCTCGCTGCTGTTCGTCGTGATGCTGTTTAGCTTCTTTCTCTCGGGCCACATGTTTCCGTTGACGATGCTGCCCGACGGGATCGAACAAGTCGTCCGGTTCTTGCCATTCAAGTACCTCGCCTTTTTCCCGGCGGCGATCTTCCTGGGCAAAATCCCCGAAGAAGAATTGGCCTTGGAGATGTGTATCGAAGCCGCTTGGCTGGTCTTCTTTATCATCCTTTGCCGAATCGCGTATGCACGCGGGGTTCGTCGCTACAGCGGGTTTGGAGGCTAAGTTTCGATGAGTGAACTAAAACGTTACCTCCGCGTCTTTCTCACTTTCGCCCGCAATAGCTTGATTCGAGACATGACGTTTCGAACCAACTTTTTGCTCCAGTGCGTGAGCAGCCTCGGCTGGACGGCGATGAATGTCGGGTTCTACCTGATCATTTTTGAACACACGGGATCCATCGGCGAGGGAACCGGTTGGGACCGTGATCGATTCTTCTTGTTCATTGCCACGACCTGGTTGATCAATTCGCTCGTCCAAGCGTTCTTCATGCCGAACGCTCAAGAATTCAGCGAGATGATCCGTACCGGTGGCTTGGACTTTGCACTTTTAAAACCGATCGACACTCAGTTTCTGATTTCGTTTCGACGCGTCGACTGGAGCCAACTGTCCAATTTCTTCGCCGGCGGCTTGATCGGTCTGGTTTCGCTGTGGAACCTCGCGACGCGCGAGGTCGATCCGATGGTGCCAACCTTTTCAAGCGTTGTCCTGTACTTCGTGTTCCTCCTCTGCGGCATTTTGATGATGTACAGCCTGATGATCATGTTGAGTGCGACGAGTGTCTGGCTCGGACGTAATCAGTCGCTCTACAACTTTTGGTTCTACATCACCAATTTCAGTCGCTACCCGATGGAGATTTACAATCGTGGTTGGGGCAAGCCTCTGTTCGGTCTATTCACGTTTGTCATCCCGATTCTGCTGGTCGTCAATGTCCCCGCGCGATTGTTGGCCAAGCCACTTTCCCCGCGAGAGAATTGGGAATGGTGGATCATCGCCTGGGCCGCGGTCGCCACCCTGATAAGCATCACGTTCAGTCGTTGGTTTTTCCGCCGGAGCCTGCTCAGCTACCGAAGCGCGAGCTCTTGAAGATGCGTCAAGTCAAAGACGCTCCGATGTCTACATTCACCTCTCGCCCGGTCGCTCAGGGTAGGGTTCCACGTGCAGATGAACGTAGCGAACACGTGGCATCTTGGCGAGCAATCGGTCTTTGACTTCGTGCCCGATGCGGTGTCCCTTGGCAACGCTTTGTTGACCATCCACTTGCACGTGGACTTCGATAAAGTATTCCAAGCCGCTTTTGCGCACCCGTAATTTTTCAATGGCAAGCACTTCGTCGACTTCCGTCGCAACCTCTCGCGCCCGTTGGATGATCTCCGGTGCGGCTTGCTGATCCATCAACTCGGCGGCAATGTTCAAGAACATTCGAGTACTCGTCACCATCAGCAAAACGCACACGCAAATCGCGGCAATGGGATCGACATAGCCGCCCGCATCACCCAGATACGGCGAAGCCAACAAGCTGATTGCGATCGCACCGGAGGCCAGGGCATCCATGCGGTGATCAAGCGCTGTGGCGTGCAGCGCGGAGGAACCCAGGCGTTTCGCAACACGGGAGGTGTATCGAAACACAACTTCCTTGACGAGACCGCAAGCCAGGGCGATGACGCCGGCCAGCATACTTGGTGGTGCCGCAGCGACCCAAAAGAGGCCTCGACAAGTTTCAAATGCCAACACGCTGGCGCCGAAAAACACCAACAGTGCAACTCCAAACCCGGCAAGCGATTCCGCCTTCGTGTGACCGTAGGGATGGTCTTCGTCCTCCTCCCTCTCTGCGATATGCAGTGCCGCCCGGACGGCCAGCGAACTGGCAACGTCTCCGATCGAGTTGACGGCGTCGGCGATCAAGGCGGAACTCCAGAAGAGAATTCCTCCGGTGAGCTTTACCAACACCAAAACCAAGTTGATCCCGAGCCCCCAGAAGGCGGCCCGTTTCGCATCCACATAGACACGATCACGCACTGCCACGGATGCTTCGTCACGAGGGGGGCTGACCGACACGGTTTCCCGGTGTTGGAAGGTGCGAAGAATCGCGCGGAGAACTAACCATTTTCCGGGTTGCTTTGCCGTGGCACATCATCCGCGGTAGGAGCCTTGGTGGCTTCTTCGACCAGTTCGGCTTGGTTTTCATCATCGGTCGGTTCGGGGACGGGTACCAGAACCACTCGTAGCGGCGTGTCGAGTTCCGGAATGCGTGATTCAAACGTTTCGAATCGCAGTGCTCCGGCATCGGCACTGCTGGGCATCGCGACATCCATCATGGCACTGCTGAAATTGGAAACGCAAATCATGTCACCCGAGTCCGCTTGGTAGTACTCGCGTTTGTCTTGAGGGTCCTGCCAAAATCCGCTGCCGGCGAAAACCCACTCCGCGGTCATCTCTTTCTGGGTCTCCAAATCCAGGACCCACTGACGAGCATCGACGGTCTTAAAGTTACCTTGCTTGTCGTACCAGCAGAGATAGACGCGAATGATCTGTCCGGTCGGTGGCAAGAACTCCGGTCGAAAACGCACCGGCGTTCCCGGTGTCGCATCGACGGCCAACAAGGATGCGTGAACATCACGCGACTTTGCCAACACGGCGACAATGGACTCATGTTCCTTCGTGCCGACCGGGCAGGCAAGCATCTCCAGTGGGCCGCGTATCATCGTCACATAGCCATCGATGTAGACGCGTTTCCGTTTGGGATCGACCCATAGCCGGCCTTCTTTCGTCAGTCGCTTGGCACCCGGTGGCGGCGCAAACGCCTTGAGTGCACGTTCCTCACCGACGGGTTTGTCGTAAACAAATTCAGGTGCATCCAATATCGGCAACTCGTCGGTATCGGTCATCTCCACGTCGGCGACCTCTGCCGGTTTGGGAAGTGACTTACCGGCGACACCTTCGTCACTGGGTGTATCGACTCGCGACTCGCTTGACGTCGACTCACTTGGCTCCTCCGACGATTCGCCCTCATTTGACGACGCACTTGTCGAGTCATCCTCTTGCGGCTGCTGCGATGCCTCTGGCGGATCCGGCGATTCGGATTCATTCGTGGGCTGACATCCAGAAGTGCCCAGAAGTGCCACCGCGAGGAGGCAGACGGACCATCGAAGAAGAGATTTCATTGGAAGTGTCGCTGGTGTCGAGGCATCGGGTCCCAAGCGTCACAGGGACGAGGTACCCTACGGTTTGACCGTAAAAAGGGGTTTCGCGGCTTGCTGGGGAGTTCTCGGGAACCGGTCAGTCACGCGCTGCAAGAAACCTGCCACCGAGGAGAGGTTCACGAGTTGGCGACCAAATCACTTCCGAACGCTCTCCTAGTTCTACGTCAGATTCGCAGAGGACCGCCAGTGTCCCGCACCATGAAGTACAAAACATTTTTTACGTCTCCGCGAGAAACGGCGACTCAGAGGGAAACTGGCCGATGAATGATGTTTCATCCGCCGCGCAGGTGAAAAATTCGGCGAAGTGGTCGAATCTAAAAGAGACCATCCGCAACGACTGGGACAGCCACCCGCCCAAGCTTGTGTTCGGCGACGTGGTGAGGCGCGGAGCCGCTTACCGGTGGGGCGTGGGGGTCAGTGGCGAAGCCGCTTGCTCCACGGAATTGGAATGGCTGTCGCGAGTTGCGTGTGGTGTTTCGACCAAATCCAAACGATTTCATTCCCTCGATCCGATCGAGTGGATCGCGAAATTCCAAGAGAGCCTGCCCACGCAATCGGAATCGATGAGCGATGCCGTCAAGACGCTCTTGTACACCGCCGCAATGCCCGGCCTCCTCGATCGGGTGAGTGAAGATCGTTGGTGGGGGTTGCTGGGAACCATCCAGTCGTTTCGCGAGTCGCTGATGCGGCAAGAGCGAGAATGGCTGATCAAGACCCTGGGTGTCGCCGAAATCGGTTTGACGTTGGCATGGTCACTGAGGGCGCTTCCGTCCTGCCAACGGTCGCTCGAAAGCAGTCTCCAAACCCTACATGATTGGATGGACCCGATGGATGCCGCCGTCACGATCACACTGGAGTCTCCGGAGCACACTCGGTTGGTCCTCGGGTCGGCATGGCGGATGCGTTGTTTGATCAACGCCATCGCCAAGTCGGGCCTGTGGGGGAAAAAGTTCCGCCGAGGCAGCAGCCAGATCAAACGCATCCTTCAGTCGCTGGATGAATTGATCGTCGAATTGTCGACGTGGTGCGCGGCAATGACGCGCAGCGATGGAACAGCGACCCTATCCAATCTTGATCGTTCCGCCGTCCGAGACGACAGTGACAGCCGGGGCGTCCTGCGAACAACGGCGGCACTCGACGAAGAATGTCTACTACCGGCGATGAATGCGGCACTGGGTGATAATCAATCGCGCGGCCGATTGGCTTGGCAAATCAGTCTGCCAGAATCCATGCTGCATGACGAAGACGCCAAGCTCGCGTGTCTGCTGCCCGAGTGGGATGTTCGCCGCGGCCGTGCAATGATGCGCTACGCGGACGAACAGGTTCAACTCGAACTCGCGGCCGGAAAAAGCCCACTGATCAGCGGTGCTCTTCAAACCGACATTCTCGTCGACGGCACCTGGTGCCAACCCACCGGTGAGTGGATCGCGACGTGTGAATACACCGATGATGATGTCCACTACTTGGAGATCGAGCAGCCCCACGACAGTGGATTCGTGCTACAGCGACAATTGATGGTGGTCCGAGAAGACCGCTGTTGCATGTTCGCCGATGCGGTCGTCCCAGGCCTCGCGGAAGGGCAGGGCGGGGCGGGGCAGGGCGAATCACGGCCGGCAATCGAGTATCGGCTTCGCCTACCACTGGCGAACGGCTGCGGAGCGAGCCCCGCTGAAGAAACCACCGAATGGTTTCTTGAAACCAGCAAGCAACAGGCCATCGTCTTTCCGTTGGCCGCGAGTGAATGGCGCATGGCAATGTCACCGGGACAACTTTCACTCACCGGCGACAATCACTTGCTCTGGTCGGTTCGCGGAGCCGGAGGGCTTTTCGCGCCGCTTTGGATCGACTTTGATCGAAAACGGATGCGCAAGGCTCGCACCTGGAGATCATTGACGGTCGGCGATCAATTGCGAGTCGTCGGCAACTGGGAAGCGGCTTCGTACCGCATTCAAGTCGCGAAGTCGCAGTGGATCTTGTACCGATCGCTCGTCAGCCACCCGTTGCCCCGAACGTTCTTTGGAAAGCACATCATCGCCGACTTTTACGGTGCCCGATTTGACGCGGAAGAACAGTCTTACGAAGACCTGATCACCGTCGAGAACAACTAATGCCCAGCGAAGCCTCCGAATCACCCTCCGTTAACCAAGACCTCGCCAAGAAGATCGCGGAGAACTGGCGCACGGTCCGCGACGACGTCGACGAAGCCTGTCGGGTTGCCGGAAGAGACCCGGACGCGGTGCGAATCATCGGCGTCTCCAAGTATGTCGATGCAGCGACAACCCAGCACCTGATCGATGCGGGCTGCAACGATCTGGGAGAAAACCGGCCGCAAGTCCTGTGGCAAAAAGCGGAAACACTCCGCCTGCCGAATCATTTCCGCTGGCACCAAATCGGACACGTGCAAACAAACAAAGTCCGCCGACTGCTGCGTCACAATCCACTGATTCATTCGATCGACAGCGAAAAACTGCTCGTGGCAATCTCGGAAGAAGCCGCCTCGCAGGAACGTGATATCGAAGGACTCGTCGAAATCAATATCAGCGGCGAGTCCGCGAAGACGGGATTGATGCCCGAGGCCGCGCGCGAGCTGCTGGCCAAACTACGTCGCGAGCCCGAATCGATCCGGCATCTGCGCATCACCGGGCTGATGGCGATGGCCGGATGGAAAACCTCTCCGGAAGCGGCCGGTCAACAATTTCGACAACTCGCAGACCTGCGAGGGGAACTGCAGTCCGTGTTCGATCGCGAGCTGCCGGAACTCTCCATGGGCATGACGGGTGACTTTCGCGAAGCCATCGCGGCCGGTGCGACTATGGTCCGAATCGGGAGCGCTCTGTTCCCACCCGAACTTCGTGGCTAACGCTGGGCCGTCAAAAGGTGGGGTTGCGGCTGATTCAGACTACGCCGCTTTCGTTCCATTTCACTACATTGATCATTGTCTTCCGATAGGCCCGTAGGGCCGACAGCCTTCTGCCGTGGGGCTTGCCCGGGCAAGCCCACCGGCAAGGTGCTGTCGCCCCATTCGGGGCTAATGCGCGGAACGAAACGTGCGCAGTCTAATACGCCCACAACCCCAACTTTTCTACCCTGGCTAACGCTCAGTTACGTTCGATCCAAGGGTTGTCCACGTCGCTGATCGGGACTTCGCTCGTGATGAACTTCACGATCGCTGGGATCACATCGGGAGCCTTGGCGACCAGGGCCGGTCCTCCGAGCGATTGCTTGACCTTGAGAACTTCGAGACCCTCGGGTTCTCGACTCGGGGACATGCGTTTCTTTTCGACTTCGACCCGCTTTGTGATTCGGTCGGCGTCGGACTCTTCGGCGGACCCTTCTCCGACAATGATCATGGTCGGCAGCGACGCGATCTTCGGATCCGTGATCGCTTTGTCAATCGGAATGCCTCGCAACAATCGTTCCGGCGAGACCAAGACCAAGGCTTTCACATCTTGTCCCTGCTTGCGCGATCCGACGCTGGGGAAACTCCAGTCGCGCTGGGCCCAGTTCGCGGCCAAGACACATCCGCCTCTGACGCTCACCAAGACCAGAGCATTGAGGTTCAAGTTCCCCTCGTTGTTCTCCTTCTTCAAGAACGCCTTCACGGACTCTAGGTCGAACAGAACGATGTTTCCGATATCTCGTTTGCTCATCGTCTTGACATCGAACTCACGTTTCTTGCCGCGGCGATCGGTGTACTCTCGCGAACCCCCGTGGCCTCGGTAGTCGAATGCAAACACGGCGCAACCGGATTTCTGCAACGTCGCACAGAGCTTTGCGTACACGTTGATCTGGCCTTCCCAGCCATGAACGATCATGACCGGAATGGCTTCCTTCCCTTTGTTACTTGCGAAATAGAATCCATTCAGCTTCAACCCGTCCTTGGTTTCCAGCTCCACCTTGCGAGGCTTCGGCAGGGCTTCCTTCTTCGTATTCGACGACTGAGCGACAGCTTGGGAGCCCCCGCAAAAGATGGAGGCAAGCAGGAGTGCGAAAGACCAGCGAAGCATTGCAGTACTCTCAGGATTCACAGAGGAGCCGGAACGGGAAGCGGCCATCAACGTGGGAAAGATGACCCTCCTTATTATGCATCGAAACAATCAAGCGTGTCGTGCGAGAAAATCCGCTCGCGCCCGTTTTGCACAAAGCATCCGAGGAATCGGATCCTGGTAAGCATCCGATTGAACATCCCCGTTATTCCGGCAGCCTAGCCCAATAACTGGAGGAATTCGCGCATCCATGCGGGGTGAGCCGGCCATGCAGGGGCGGACACCAAGTGTCCATCGACGTGGACCGAATCCATGGTCTCGGCGGGTTCGGCGTAGCTGCCCCCGCCCGCGGTCACCTCAAGACGGACCGCCGGATAGCAACTGCATTGCTTTCCGGTGAGCACGCCGGCGGCGGCGAGAATCTGTGGTCCATGGCAAATGGCTGCGATCGGCTTCTTGGCGGCATCAAATTCCTGAGCGATCTCCAGCACACGAGCATTGAGCCGCAGATACTCCGGAGCTCGGCCGCCCGGCAGGACCAGAGCATCAAACGTGGTGGTATCCACACTCGCAAAATCCCCCGTGATCGCGAACAGGTGACCGGGTTTTTCGCTGTAAGTCTGATGCCCTTCAAAGTCGTGGATCGCCGTCGCAACGGTCTCCCCGGGAGACTTGTCCGGACAAACCGTGACCACTTCGTGCCCCAACGTCTGCAAAATCTGCAGCGGGACCATCGCTTCGTAGTCTTCCACAAAGTCTCCGACAATCATCAAGACGCGTTTCGACACGGTGTTAGGTTCCTTTGCAGTAGTGGGTTCAAAGACACTGGCTCGCATTCGAAGGTACAGGAGCCGCGAAGGCGGAACGAGCAAGCTTTATCGAAAAATCCAATTC
>JBCBOO010000226.1:0-11043 GCA_039821235.1 Planctomycetota bacterium | reverse complement strand
TGAACCCGCAGGCGTTGGCGTTTGATCGATCAACTCGCGTGACGGGAACGACTCAGTTCCCCGCGAGTTTGTTTGCCACTCGCTCGGTCGCTGCCAGCCAATCGTCGTCATGTTGGAACTGGCCGCGGCCGATCATGCAACCGACCAGTTGGTTGCTCGTCGGGTAGAGAGCAATCGCATCCTCGGCTGAATCACCGCCGGATGAATCACCAGCCTCGACTGCGTCAGGGCTGGTCTCATCCGCACCCGCTTGACCGTCCTCCGAAGACTCTTCGCCGGGCTCGGGACGCTTGAAGCGAAGGTAGAGCTTGTCGTCCTCGACCCGGATGTCATCGAACTGCCGCATGAACGTCGCTTGGTCGGGGTCGCTGTACAAGTTCTTGGCGAGGTTTTCGTTTTGCATCGCCTCCATGAATTCGTCCGGCACCGGCTCACCCTTCACCTCGGCTTCGACCATCGTGACAATCAACACGCCGCCGTCCATGGAAACATCGAACGTCGCCGAACCGTTGAAGTACCGCCCCTTACCAATCAATGGGACGGCATCGAGTGGAAAACTCACCTTGCCGGAGACTTGGTCGTTCTCGATTTCGACGAAGACCTTGCCTTTGAAGTCCTCGTTACTGGAAATCAGCGCATTGATATCGTCCGCGGTCAGAACGAGGTCTTCATCGGGAACTTCGCCCTCATCCGCTTTGTCGCGAAAATCCTTCAAGCGTTCCTTGAGCACGGTGAGTTCTTCTTCAGTGTATTCGACGGTCGGGAGCTCGGCCGGCGTCGTGGACGTGAACTGCTTCACCTTTCCCGTGACAAAGAAGTAAGTGCCAACCGCGCCACAAATACAAACCGCGGCGAACAAACCGGCAGCGATCAAACATCCCCAAAGGCAACCCTTACCGGTGCCGGAGGACTGGACGGCGGGTTCTTCTTGGTGTTGCGGTTCAAATGCGTTTGACATGTTTCCGTACGCAATGGTGGAATGAGATGAGTGATCGCGAGTAACGGCGCACCCGCCGGATATTGCCCGAGGCCCAATTCTCAACGTCGGAGGGCGCTCGGTGGGTGGCAAAGAAAGTTCCCGCCCCAAGACGGTCCGCTTGTCCTTTCCGACGCGGGTCTATTGGAACGCCACCGGCGTGCCACTGCAAGACAGCCACGCTGTCGGCAGTGAAGCGGGCATTGCCGCGGACTAAGGCGGGGCTGTGAATGGTGTCTTTCGTGGCCAGCTCGCTCGTGCCCGATGGAATGCGTGACGGTTTTGATTCAGCGCAACGGTCGTGACTCGAGCGATGAAACGCGGATACCAAACCTCGCTTCGTAACGGGCGGTCTCGTTGGTGAAGTCAATTTCGGCATCTTGGTTTTCAAATCGAAATCGTTCGACAGGAGGCGGATTAATGGGTTTGATCGAGTAAAACTCGAGCAACGAGATCATTTGTCGACCGCTGGCAAGCGAGCTTTCCGAATTCCGAGTGCCCTCGGTGCTGTTCACCGGATCACCCCAGTGTTCGATCCGGACGGGAAGCCCTCGTCCGAAGTTCGTTTCGAGGTCGTCGTTCTTGGCAATGGCAATATTGACTCGCGTCGGCAAGTGCGCCGGCCAACGCCGGCCGCCCAGCATCTGCCGAAGCTCGTCGCGTTTGTCCGTCTTTAAGTTTCCGATCACGACGTACAGCTCTTGTTGACCGAGCGTACTGGTCCCGAGCTTGAGGTCATAGTCACGCGCAATGACGTCCAGCATTTCACCGGGACCACCGATCAACATACTCGGACGCAGACGTGGAACTTCCGCCGCCAAGCGTGCACCTTCATCCAGCCATCCCACATCGACTCGGCTCAGCCTCACATCGCCGGCAATTTCACGACGCGTCCAGGCCAGTCGTCCGTCGCTGATTTGTTGTAGCGCGTGTTGGCTGACTCCGTCATGCAGGGTCATTTGAAAGGAAAACTGTGAAGTCCCACCACCGACCTGTAAGTAGCTTCCGGTTCCGGCGCCGATGACTTCGCGTCCGGTCGTTTGAATTCGCTGGCGGACCTTGCAGTCGAACGGTGCTCCATAGGCCAAACGTTCAAGAACCTGTTGCAAGACCGTTCGGGCGGCAGGGTCATCGGTAAAATTTGATTGCCGGTCCGTCTGATTCGATTGTCGGTCCGGCTGATGCGGCGGAGTGGTCGCCGCTGCCTCGCCAGGCTCTTGTGCGATGAGATGACGCGGCGAATTCCAGCCGATGACGCAAGCGAGCAGACCGACGCAGGCCATCCAGTGCCGCGTGAAACGTTGTTTCCCGCGGTCATGCGGTTCGTCGTGATGGTGCCGATCCATCTTCATAGTCGGGTTATGGCGATTTTTCCAAAGAATCAGCACGTCACGTGCCGATGGAAACTGCACGTGGCCGGTCTGTCGACGCACGACCGCGAGACTACAAAGGTTTCGCGGCACACGTCCAGCCAGATCGGCCTCCGTAAATTCAGCATGGAAACTTCAGCCCAGGCGGGCGCCGTCCCGCAAACCGCATTCGAGCGCGGTACTACCCAAGGAATGGGGGAAAAGATGAAACGATTCGTCACTCACTTGTCGCTGATTGCGGCTGGTGCGATGGTCGCGACCGGATGCGTACCGACTCGCCACAACTTGCCACCGGCACAGCAACTCATGGAACCCGGCCCCGGCGTCGGTGGTCCTGGCCCCGGGGTCCTCGGACCTCAGCCGTACGCGGGTGCTTCGGCAGCCGGCGCGGCAGCAATGGCCTCGATCGCTCAAACCGAGACCGAAACCGCGACGCAGCTTGCCAGCACCAACGATGAAAGCGACATTCAACAAGTTGGCTTCTTCGACGGCGCCTGTGCGACCGGTAACTGCGGCAGCACCGGCGGAATTCCCGCCGGCGGTGGCGTGATCTCCGGTGGCATGATGCCCGCACCAGTGCTTCAGCCTGTCCAAGTCACCTTCGGTCGACCCGAAGGCATGCAGGTCCGTTACGATTCGACGGGCGGCGGAATGTTCGACAGCGAGCCGCTGATCGTTCCCGCACGACAGAACTTTCCTCAAGGCGGTTTGTTTCGCATTAAGTTGACGAACATCCCCGGCCGTGAGGGCGTGGAACTGTACCCGACCATCGAGCTTGCGTTTGCAAATCCTCGCACGGGCGCTTACCTCGCACACAACTCGATCCCGATTCAATTTGACGAAGAAGACTTCGATCAGGTCGTCACGGGTAACTTTGTGACCAAGGTGCTGTACCTACCCGATCCCGACTTCCAAGGTCCCGCGCTTGCCGGCATCGACACGCTGGTCAGCACGCGACTTGATCCGGGCATCGACCCGATCGTCGAAGCGGACCGTCGTGGTTCGATCCTCGCGATCATTCGCTTGGGCGACAAGGACATCGAGATGCCGGGCACCGGTGCCATGGGCGGAGGATTCGCTCCTCCGATCGTTGGCCTGCCTGCTCCTTTCGCACGAGCGTCGACTGACGGTTGTGGACCCAACGGTGGTGCTTGTGCCACCACGCCACCACAACTGCCCGGCATGATCGCTGGTGTCAACGCTCCCCAGTACGGAATGCCCATGAGTGGTACGCCGATCGGGTTGCCCGGACCGCCGCACATTCCACTTGGTTCACCCGCCGGGCTGAAGAAGCACGTCATGCGTAACCGCACGCCGATGCATCTTCCGCAACCGGTCGACAAGATCAAGATGACCGTGCGTCACCAACCGGGATACAGCTATCCCAACCCGGTCAGCCGCGTCCGTATCACGGAACAGAACATCCACCCCGGTGTTCCCAACCAACGCGGGATGTACCAGCACCAAAGTCAATCCGTCGATCCGAACTGCCAACCGTAGTCGGTCACGATTGACGAGTGATGTGAATAACAAGTGGCGTCGGCATCCCGCGTGGATGACCGACGCCCTTTGTTTAGAAGCCGTTTGCAAGACTGCTTCGATGAACCCTGTTTGAACCGCCGCCCCTTTGGAACGCGTCCAAGGACTGATCATGGAACGACACCCTTTGCCAACCGATCAAGGCGAGCAGCCGATCGCCACCGCTGCGGTCGCACCCAATCAACAACGACTTAAATTGGCAGCCATCTTTGCTCTCTGGTTGATCATGATCTTGATCGGCTGTGTTTGCTTTGCCCAAGATCCGCTGCCGATCCGAAACACGCATCCGCTGTACCATCAAACGCTGCCTCCGGGCAACGTATGGCAGAGTCCCGCGGCAACGGCGATGAATCAAGGTGCCTTCCAGCCCGTCGCTTTTTACGGACCCAAAGGCGCAACTTTTTCGATGCCCGATAACGGAAGCTTTGCTCCCGGCGAGCCACGCTTGATGGCGGGCTTGATGGTCGGCGCGGTGTACCGCTTCCGCGTCACAAACATCCCCGGCGCCATTGGCGCCGAGCTGTATCCGACCGTGGAACTGATCGGGCGACTTTATCCGCCGCCCGGATTGGAAACCTCCTTTCCAATCCCGATCAACCTGAGTCAAACCGACCTCGAGAACGCTCTCGAAGGAAACTTGGTGACGCGGGTCGTCTACCTGGAAGATCCCCAGTCGGCGACGCCGATGCAAAAGACGAACGACGAATCTCGTCCCATCGACATACCATTCGGTGCCGACGCGATGGCAACCGCGGATAGCTACGGTCGTCCGATCGCAATCATCCGACTCGGATCGAAAGCACCCCCAAGGCAAGTGGAGCTGCAAGCGCCGTTCTATTTCGGATTTCCAACCTGGGCGCCCATTTTTCAGCCTGAAACGGTCAGCCAATAAGGCCCACGGTTCACGCCTGGTGCCGACCCATTGAGCTCTCTTTCGAATCTAGAGATCACGTCATGCAACGCCAAATTCAGTTTCTGTCCACTCGCACGCGTGGCGTGACAGTCGTGTTCGCCGTCGCAGTGGCGTGTTCGATCATGGGATGCCAAACGACCGGCATCAGCGATGCTTCAGTGCCGCCGATCGCCGCACCGACGACGCAACCAGCGGGCGCTCCCGCGATGAACCCGATGAATAATGTCGCACCAACGATGCTGCCCTCGGGGGCCTCGGCGGCGATCAGTGATTCAAGCGTCTCTCAAGTCGGCTTCACAGATCGCGTCGGCATCGGGGAACGCATTGCAGCCCGGCGCGGCTGCGGTGCTTGCGCCGGTTGCCAACAGTCTGGCGCCTGCCAAAGCGAGATGAATTGCGGGCCGGTTCCTATGATGCCCATGGGTCGCCCCGTCGATCCACAAGAGTTTCTGTGCAACGGCGGCGATCAAGCTCCCGAGGCGTACCTGATCACCGATGACACCATCGTCGGGCTGCAAGCCCAAGACGCGGTCGTCCATTACACCACCGATGACGGTGACATTGAATTCCAAGCCAGCAACCGAGTCTGTTTGTACTCGCCGCGATTCGGTTCGGTCCGACAAGTCAGCGGCGCCGTCGCGGGCGAGAAAGCCATCGGACCGATGAACACCGCCCAGCCCGTTGGACTGGAAGGCCTGAACTTTGACCTGCCCAGCTTGATCACGAAGGACATCGATGAGCTCGGACATGCGAACGTGACGCGTCGATTGGACGCCGTTCGTGATCGCAATCGCGGCATTCCCGTCGAACAGGTCGTCGAACCCATCATCGCCGAAGACGTGATGCAAATCCTGGCCACCTTGGATGCACTCTCGCTCACTCGTTTGGATGATAGCCAAATCGCGCTGCTGCAACGCGGCAACGTTGCCGCACGTTCTTGGATGATTCGCGACGCCGTCGAAGTCATGATCGAGAGCCTGCTGCCGCCAACGTTGATCCGCGATCAATCCGTCGAAGCACTGGTCGTTTACGACTTCCCCGATGCGGGACGTCTTGAAATCGTCAAGGTCGCTGACAAAGACCACGCCGCTCTGGGTGAGGAAGTCCAGTTCGCGATCCACGTTCGCAATGTCGGTGACTCCGACGTCCGTGAAGTTCAGATCGCCGACAGCTTGGTACCGCGACTAGAATACGTCGAGGGCTCGGAGAAGAGCGACCCGTCTGCGACGTTTGAAACGCGTAGCAACGAAGCCGGCTCACTCCGCCTGATGTGGACGCTTGACGAGCCGTTGAAAGTCGGCGAGTCAGCAACCATCGAGTTCCGCTGCAAAGTTCGCTAACAAAGTGTGCCTCACGTGATCCGATTTCTCCCGGCCTTTTTCCTCGTCTCTCTTGGAATCGGTCCGGGTGAGATCACTTTCGCACAAGAGCCACCTGCCGCGACGGCATCACCAACCGAAATCGACGTGTTCGTGTTCGCCGGCCAGTCGAACATGGTCGGCTTCGATGCCGATGCGGAGGAGCTTCCGGCGGACGAAAGAGACGAGCGTGTCCTGTTTTGGTATTCGGTAGGTGCCCCGCCACCAGACAGCTACGACTCCACGTCCAAACGCTCCTGGACAACATTGGGCACCCAGCCGAAAGGGAACCCTCCACCGTACAACAGCCAGTCACGGCAGTACGGGAACTTCAAACACGCAAGCGGTTTCGGTCCCGAAATCGGGTTTGCACGCACGTTGCTCGATGAGTCAGGAGAGACATCATCGAAGTCACCCGCGTTCGCGATTCTCAAGGTCGCCTATTCCGGAACATCGGTCGAGAAGGATTGGGATCCAAGACAAGCCGATGAACCCGAAAGTTGCTACGCGGCACTCTTGCGAGAGGTCCGCTTGGCAAGCGAGCAAGCCCTGACGCAAGGGTACAAACTGCGTCCGGCAGGTTTCTTTTGGATCCAAGGTGAAAGCGATTCTTACGGCGAACGTCTCGAGTTCTACGAGAATCGACTGCACCAGATGTTGCTGTGCCTGCGGGAAGACTTGAAAGCGACCGGCCTGCCCTGTTTCTTGGGTGTCAACACTCGCTTTGGAGAAGGCCGCAATCAAGGGATGCCACGCATCATCGCGCAGCAAAAGTCTCTCGCCCAATTGCCGAGCATTGCCTACGTCGACACCTCGAAAGCGACCATCGCGAATCCACAACACTACGATTCCAAGGGAACGCTTCACGTGGGCGAATTGATCGCAAAGGCGTACCTACTGATGGGCTCTCGGTAGAAACCAAGTGAGTGCGTCTGGCCACATAACCCGCAGCGTCAGCAAGGGATGGAAACGATCCGCTCGCTCACACTTCCGGCTATAACTCAAACGTCGTAAAGGACCGTTCACACACTCAGTAACGCATCAAAGAGCCCTGACCCCTTTGATTCTTCCGCTCACGGACCAAGGCGAGCTGAGTCCCAGAATTTGCTGATACAGTTCTTTGTCTTGCACGGTGATTCTCTTTTACGGGGAATTCTACCGAACCCAGGAAATTCCCGGATGGACCAACTTTTTCTCGGCCAACTTATTGCCCAAGAAGAATTGTTTTAAGCTGCATCAGGCCCCGTTGATCCGCATCAAGCTCGGCTGATTCCTTTCCGGGAGCTTTTCTGGAGAGTCCCACTACGCTCAATAAACAAACGCCAATCGGGCAAACCGCTTTCTTGGGGTTGATGCTCGCTTTGACCACGACTGCGCATGCTTTTCCAGCGGTTCTCAACGCCCGCACTGTCGGTCTCCAACGGTCGGAGTTCAGTTCTTTTTTCGTGACTACGGGCAGCGAGCATTTTCGACCTCCGTAGCGCTCCATCTGATTTTCGTAGGACCCGAGCGTATGGATTTTCGGTAGAAGTTGCTCCCTGCCAAAATCGAAAATGCCAAATTTCTCTCTCTCAAAGAGCGATGCCGGGCAGAAACACGCATCGCTTACCTGGTATCCAAGTAGCACGGTATCGCCGAGCGAGCGGTAGCTCGTCGGGAGCCACTGCGCGTGAGCTCGCGAGTCATTGGCCAACACGAACTGGACTACTTGGGTGCTGAAGCGATGTCGCAAAATCCTCCTGTCAAAATCCACGCTGAAACCCCGGTCAGTACACGGTGGAGCTCCAAAAGAAGTCACCGACTTTACGCGCGCCGCAACCTCCTGATGGTCACCAAGGAGCTTTGCGTACAGAAGGTTGGCGATCGCACCGCCGGTGCCGAAACCCGTTAGGTGAATTTTTCGACTTTTCTCTTTCTCAAGCAGCGTAACTACCTCCGAGGAGATCCTCACCATTTGAGACCAAACGGGCCTGTTCACCTTGCCGTGAAAGTCCGCAACGGGATGCGAGAAATAATTGGCTGGGTTCATGCCTTTGCTAGCCCATCCAAGCCAGGACTCATCGCCATGAATGGCGATCACTCTATCCCGGCTTCTGCCTCGGCCGAGGGGCGGACCAAAAGCCGGAGTAAAACCAGTCGTCCCGCGCGACTGATTTTTCAACGCACCCACTGAGCACGACAAGAGCAATTTCGCGAAATCAAAGTCGAGCGATACCAAGTCTCCGTCTCTACCGTAGATCGTCATCCCTAGTTTTCCTCTTTATTCTTGTTCTTTCAAACGACAGCGTTCGGCAACTCCCTTCATTGCCACTGCAAGGTGACGCCGGCTTAGAAAGATTTTATGCCCTATCGATGTTGCGCGATACACATAAGCATGTAACGCTTGCGCAAAAACTTGCGTGATCAGGCCCGGTGAAAAACAGCATAGATGGGTGTCAAAAGGAGTGAGTTTTGCTGACCCGCGAAAATCGCAGCCTGGTCGCGAGTCCATGAGCAAATCCTTGAAAACCCGGATGGACCCAAAATTCTAGCGCCCAGTATCAAATTCACTTGGCCCTCTGTCGTTGTGGCAGCCCTACATCCCGGCGTCACGGTGATAGTAGCAATTCCCTGGACTTACGCGATACTTTAACCCACGCCCGTGTTTGCCTTAAAATGGAGCAGGTCAATGTTCTTGGACCGGAATCTTGTGATCTCACTCGTCGCGATGGCACTAGCTATTGGGGGTGTCGAGTCTGTATCCCTCGCTGGTAAGCAACGCTGGCGCACGCCTGAGGAGTTCCGCGGAAAGCGAGTCGGCTTCTACTTTGTCGTCGTCTTCAAAGACAGTACTCCTGATGAGCTGTTCGGCCCCTACGCGAGCAGAGCTGATGCCCAAGGAGGCATGAGGTACGCCCAAGCAAAGTACACAAGTAATGAACGAGGCAAGAAGACGAGTCGCATCAGTGCGACGATCGGCCCAACATATGTCGTTCCCCCTGTCGATGAAGACTCTGGAGAACTTAAAGAACGGCACCTTGAACAGCCAGTCACAAATACGTCGAAAGTTGAAAGAAAAAGCGACGCTCGAATTTACGTGCAAAACCTCTTGCTAGATGCCCTTTTGCTGGATGGACAGGTGTTGCTGTTCAATGAGTCTGATAGGGGAAGCGGAATAGACTTCAATTGGGTAATCCAAAAGACTCCAGGTGGCCTCCGGAATCGGAGTACTCTGAATCTCCGCGAAAAGTTTGGTGTTCCGGAATGCCTAGCGACTGTCTTCCTCGACCAGCGTCGAAATCCGTATCTGCCATTTGTTTACTTTGGAGTGACCGAATCTGGGGAGCCCTTTCTCTATTCTGAAAGCCTGAGGAAACGGCTCGTGGAAACCGCTCCCAAAGGTGTGAGATTCGTCGGCTCTCCCGCAGCGGCGAGCTGGAGAGCTGGAAGGGTAGATGCGGTGTTCGTGACAATCGCTGGAGCATGTTGGCACGTTTGGCGTGATTTCAGTGAAAAAGAATCCGATTGGCGTTGGGATTTTCTTGGCGGGAACAACCTAAAAGAAGTCGCGGTTTGTAGTTGGGGAGAAGGACGGTTGGACGTGTTTTTCACAACATCAGATGGGCGACTAGAACAGGTCTACTGGGACAGTAGTCTAAATCAATGGTCACATTTCCACGATCTTGGCCGTCCGCCGAAGGCCAAGCTGCTGTCAAAGCCCGTAGCAGTGTGTTTTGAGAAAGGACGCATCGACCTATTCGTCGTAGGGGATGACAACGAGCTGTATCAGACCTATTGGAACAGTACTACCAGTTGGCCGTGGCTCAGGATGAATATCGGCAAGTGCGAACCGACGGTTGGTGCAGTGGTTGGCCCCGGAGGAACTATTTCAGTTTTTACGCTAAGGCATATGAATCGAAAGCTACTCCAGGTGTCGCACTATTCTCAAGAAGACGGCTGGTTGCCAACTCGATCGCAGTTGACGCCCTACGAGTTTCGGAGTGCCCCAACCGGCTCGGTACAAATAATTGAATATCGAAAAACTGATAAAGGTAAGCTTGTGAGACTGAGACGGATAACTCCTGCGTTGATGCGCTTGATAAAACCGTCGACCGGATAGTCGTGAGCGCACATGGAACCGCATCTGGCGGGCGGCGTGCGAATTTGTTAGACCGCGGTGTCCCTGGATGACTGGAGCGGCTTAGCGTTTGCGGCGACGCTTGCGGCGCAGTTTCTGGGTTCGCTGCCGTTCTTTGCGGCGGACTTCGTCGATCGTCCACACGTGTATCGGGTTCTCCTTGAGTCAAAGATCCGGTAACAATTCGACGAGCTCGGTGCTCGTCACCGGATCGCCTGAGGCACACTGCGAGAATGCTTCGCCGCCGCGATGGTAGGGCAACCGAGTGTAAACGTCGCGAAGCCATGCTATCTTGGTTCAACGGAAATCGGAATTTGCCGTTCAGTGAGTTGAACAGGGTTGCGGCGTCCTGCCGGGAAGATCGGGCATCGTGCCCGAAGGTTTTTCGCAATGAGCAAACATCGAAGGGAAGAGGGCGGCATCTGATGACACCGCCACCCTTCGACGTTTGACTCGGCACGGCGCTCGAGTTGGTCCTCACCATTGCTCTATCCTCCGGCCAAGCCTTCTCAGTTTCTCAAATCAACTCGCGATTGCAAGTTGGTCTTTAGCTGCTTTCAGGCGGCGTCTCAAACGGGCCTCCTCAAGCTTGCGATCCCTTTCAGCCGTGATCTCTTTGTCCAGACCGCTCAACCGATCCGCGGGGGTGACATAACCGATTGCGCTGTGAAGCCTCACGGTATTGTAATGCACCATGTAAGCCGAAATCTGCTTCATGGCTTCCTCGAGATTGCCGGGGCAATTGGGGCGGATACATTCCTTCTTGATCG
>JBCBOO010000225.1:0-11117 GCA_039821235.1 Planctomycetota bacterium | reverse complement strand
GATCACCAGTGTCACGGCCGGTGATCAAGGCGGTCAAGTTTCGCTGGAAGGTGGCGGGCAGACGATTCGGTACACGCCACAGCCGGGATTTGCGGGAACCGAGCAGTTCATCTACACGATCGAGGATGGCAACGGCGCGATTAGTAGCGCGACGGTGACCGTCAACACTCAGCCCGGTGCGAGAGATGACGATCGGGTCGAGTTCTCGATCGACATTCTCGATGCCACAAACCTGCTTCCGATCACCAACGTTCAAGTCGGCCAAGAGTTCTTCGTCCGTGTTTCGGTCCAGGAATTAAATAACGGCTTCCTAAGTCCCGAGGGTGTCGCCTCCGCATTCCTCGACTTGCTTTACACCGACGAATTGGTGGCGACCCAAGACACGATCGGAACCGACTCTTTCCCATTCGACATCACGTTCGGCCCCAACTTCGTTGGTGGTTTGCAAACCGGAAGTGCGTTGGTCCCCGGTTTGGTGGATGAGGTGGGAGCGGTTCAGCCGGTCACGGGAGACTTGGAGACACACTCCGAACCTGCCGAGCTGTTCACGATTCGAATGAACGCCGTGTCACCGGGGATTGCGACTTTCGCAGCGGATCCGGCCGATGGCCTCATCTCCGAAACCATTTTGGTCGGCGAGGACTTTGCACTCACGCCTGCCGAACAGCGACTGGGACGCACGGAACTCACGATCTCAGCCGCCGGTGATGATTTCGCCAGTGCCATCGATGATGCGTTCATGTTGGGTGTTGATTCGAACGGAGTTGAACTTTCATCCGGAAATGCTCCTAACTCGCTCGATGTACTCGCGAACGATAACTTCGGTCCGACGGGACTCTTGACCGAGTTTGGACTTGTGACGCAAGCCGGACAGGGAACGGTCGTCATCGACGACAACGGCACGCCGGACAACTTCAATGACGACTCATTCGATTACTTTGCAGACCTGAATGCCAGCGGGTTCGATAGCTTCACTTATGTGATCGTGGATGCGGAAGGAGTTCGTAGCACGGCAGAAGTCACCCTCGCGATCGGTGATGAAGCTCGCGATGACGATTTGGTCGAGATCTCCTTCGGACTCGTCGATCAGTCGGGTAATCCGATTGCATCGGTCAACCCAGGTGAGACCTTCGGCGTCCAAGTCTTCGTCGAAGACTTGCGTCCGCCACTCGAAGACACGTTCGTCTTTGCTGCCTACCTGGACATGCTGTATGACTCCGATTTGTTGCGAACCACCGCACCGGCTGGTGGTAGCCAGCTTGACTTTGGCGTCGAGTTCGACAGTGACTTTGATGACGATGCCGCCGTCGGGACGGCTGTGCGAGACAATATCATCGACGAGTTTGGCACGCTGATGTTGCAGTCCGTTGCCGAAAGCGGCAATGTTGCGGAACCGAACTTGATGGCGACGGTGTTCTTCACTGCCAATCAGGTCTTCCAGACCACGACGACGCAGATTCTTGGTAGCCCGGCCGACGCGTCGCCTTTC
Source organism: Planctomycetota bacterium (assembly GCA_039821235.1). Taxonomy (GTDB): domain Bacteria; phylum Planctomycetota; class Planctomycetia; order Pirellulales; family Pirellulaceae; genus Stieleria. The sequence goes on along the minus strand of JBCBOO010000225.1, from coordinate 9,628 downwards.
CAAGACACGCTGTTGTTCGATGAAGACGATCCAGTTGAGATCCCATTCATTCGATACGACGCTCTTGATATCACGATCAACGCGGTCAGCGGTGGTCAAAATCAGCGTTTGAATGAAGACGTCAATAACGACGGAAAGGTCTCACCATCGGACGCCCTGTCGGTCATTAACGCGATTGCTCGCGGTACGGAAGGTGAAAGCGGCAGCCGTTACTACACCGACGTCAATGGTGACTTCCGGACAACCGCTTTGGATGCCCTGCGAGTCATCAACCACCTTGCTCGAATCATTGATGGATCGGGTGAAGGGGAAGGCCTCGGGTTCTCGCCGACTGGTAAGTCCGACGATGCATCGGGCAACAATGCCGACGTATTCTTCGGTGGTTTCGATGCGGACGACGACGAGGATGATTCCACCTTGGATCTGCTCGCCGATGATCTGATGGGACAATTCTGAGATAGCGAGATGGTTTTTCTTGCGGGCGCCTTGGAATGACCTTGGCACCCGCTGGTGGAACTTGATAACACGACCGATCGGTTGACCTTTTACGCTCACGATCGGATTCGGGAATGGATTCCACTTCGACGCCTGGACGAGACAGCACCGCTCGGAATGCGTCCCTGCTGACCTGCTTCCTCGCCATTTGCTGTCTTGCTTTCAGTGGATGCCATGATGGGCCACTTTACGCGCTGAAGGCTGCCAATCCGTACTATGCCATCAAAGAGTGGCGTGCCGACGAAAAACTGGGTGTGACGGATCACCAACGCCGAAAAGAGCTCCAGTCTCTCGCCTCGCAGATCGGTTCGATGCCGCAGAAGGACCAGCTGTTTTGGTCCAAACACTTGGGACGCATTATTGAAAATGACCCGAGTCCAGAGATGCGACGCGTCGCGATCTTGGCCGCCGCCGATTTGAGTGTTCCCGGTTCGATCGAGCTGATCGAACGAGGGCTCGGCGACGAAAGCCTGAAGGTTCAAATGGAGGCTTGCCGGTCGCTCGGTAAGCGTCCCGAGCCTGAAGCCGCCAGGTTGCTGGCATCCACGGTCGGTTCAACCGAGGCAACCGACGTGAAAAACAGTGCGATTGCAGCGCTCGGAAACCACGAAGGGAATATCTCCCGCGATTCGCTTCGAATCGTGTTGGACGAGCAGGACCCCGCCACGCTGCATTTGGCAATGAACAGCTTGAGGGGTGTGACTGGGAAAGACTACGGGAATGATCCCCAAGCCTGGATCGCCGCGATCGATCAGGGCGTTCCGGATTCCAATACCGGCGGGGATACAGAGATTCGATACGCAGAAGCGGAAGGGAAAACGCAGCGCCGATAGCGTTGCTAAATCGTCTTGTTTTCCGCGTTGAGTGAGTCGAGTGCCTCTTGGTAACCGACCACTGCGGTTTCTTGGCTCTTGTTGAAAGCTTCCAGCCATTCGCGTCCACTATCTCCACCGGATGTCGCGCGATGAGCCCGGAGATAAGACTCGATTCCTTTGCCATGGTGGTAGTAATCTTTCAGGACGTACCGTGCCACCAGCGCCGAACATTTGGCACATCGAACGTAGACGATCTGATCGCGACCGTCGCGTACGAGAATGTTTCGAACATCGATTGACTGACACGCTTGGCAGGTCTGACGTTTAACTTCCATCTTTTGGCTCGGCGTTGTTTCCGGCGTATCGGTGGCTCCAAGTGGCCAGTAGCTCTGAGACGAATTGTACGTCAGCGGGGTTGCCGGCAAGCAGATGATCTGAGCCCGGCAGGGAAACAAGGCTGACCGGGTTAATACGGGTGGGCTCTTTTCGCGAAGACTGGATCAACGTCATTAATCGAAGGGCATGGTCATACCCGACGGTCGCATCGACGGGAGAGTGCAACACTAACGCCGGACATTGGATCTGGTTCAGTTGATCCGAGAAGTGATGCCTTCGAAAATCCTCAATCATTTGCAGGGTGATCGACCACCGGATCCCACCGATGACAACTTCTCCGCGACCGTCGCGTTCAATGGCCGGGTTCATTCGCAGCAGTAAATCCGCGAGGTGCTGCGTTTCGCTTGGCGCGGCGAGCGTCGCGACGAACCCGAGGGCTGAGATTTTCGGTCGTAGCTCTTGGGTGGCACCCGCGGCGGTCACCAAGGATGCAAAGCCACCAAAGCTGTGTCCGACCAGGCCGGTGACGGTACCCAACTCACGGTCGGCGAACTGAGTGGCCGCCGCCAAGTCCGCGAGGTTGGTGGAGAAGTTACTTTCGTCAAAGCGACCCGAGCTGCCGCCAAGCCCCCGCATGTCGTAGCGAAGGACCGTGACGCCGAGTTTCGCGAGCGCCCGTGAAATCCGAACCGTCGATTTCAGGTCTTTGTTGCAGGTGAAGCAGTGTGAAAAGACAACGACCGGTGCATGATTCGCAAGCACCTCATGTTCCGGTTGAGTATCAACCGGGCAGTCAACGATACCCGCCAGTTGAATCTCGGTTTCTCTGACAGGAAATTTAACGCGGAACGAACGGGTCTTCAAACGCCAGCACCATTGGGAGCACTGATACGCCCCGCACGGAAAGCTTCGGCCATTGCTTTGGGAACTTCCGCTTCGGCGAGGACAAGATGCGACTTGTTGCTTGCCACGTTGGCGAGCATCTGCTGCTCTTCCGCGACAGCTTCGGCCCGTCTTCGTTCGGCTTGGGCGCGTGCCACACGGGTGTCCGCCTCGGCTTGGTCGCTTTGCAGCCTTGCTCCGATGTTTTCTCCGACGTCGATGTCGGCAATGTCGATGGAGACAATTTCGAAAGCCGTTTGCGCATCCAAGCCCCGGTCAAGAACGACTCGGGTGATCATGTCGGGGTTTTCCAACACCTTGAAGTGCGTGTCGGCCGAGCCGATGGAGCTAATGATTGCTTCACCGACACGTGCGATCACGGTGTCTTCGGTTGCACCGCCGATCAACTGCTCCAGGTTTGTTCGGACGGTCACGCGGGCGCGAACTCTCAGTTCGATACCGTTCTTGGTGATCGCGCTGAGCGTTGTCTTGCCGCTTCGTGCCGGTTCGGGGCAGTCGATGACTTTCGGGTAAACGCTGGTCTGGACCGCATCCAAGACGTCTCGGCCGGCCAAATCGATTGCGGAGGCTTGATCAAAGTCCAAGGGGATTTCAGCCCGTGCGGCCGCGATGATCGCATGGATGACGTTCATCACATTGCCGCCCGCCAAATAGTGTGCTTCCAATCGGCGGGTGCTGATACCGGATTTGCGTCCAATATCGAGGCCTGCCTGGGCAGACATCACTTTCGCCTGGACGATCACGTTTGGATTGACCTTGGTGAAGTGCATGCGAATCAGGCTGGGCATGCTGACGTCCGCGACGGACATGTAGGCCTGGATCCAGAGCTTTCCGTAGCGGAGTGCAAAGAAACCGAAGACGGCAATGAAGATCAGAAAAACAAGGCCACCGACGAAGATGAGTGCTCCGTAAAGTGCCGTGTTAGCAAGCAAGCCCGATGCAGCGATCGCCATGACGCAATTCCCGTTTGCGAGAGCGTTGAAAGTAGACCGCTAGAGTGTAAGGCGTTGACGCTCGGATTCGCAAGCTGGCAGCCGGCATAGAGCGGGTCGCTGTTTCCCAACGGTCGAATTCCTCGTTCCGTGTGGGCCATCCGTTCCGTCTCCTCCCCGAAGCCGCGTTCGTCGGCTTCGACAATTCTAAGGAGGGTGGAAGAAGCTGTGTCGACACCAATGCGGTGCGGGCAGGGTTGAAAAACGACCGGTCGGGCCTCAAATGGCGCGAAAATTGCAAAGATCCAATGAATCTGAGACAGATTTGTATCCACCAACACGTTTTCAACTGTCTTTTCACAGGACAGTTGCCTACCGTAAGACTTGGTGCGGTTAGGGTTTTGACGTGTTTTCGAGGAAACGAACCGGGAGCACGGAGGGTCAATCGAACCCATTGCTCAAAGGGCTTCAGGCATGACAACGCAAGCAGAGTGGAAAAGCGGCGATTGGGCCGTCTATCGAAAAAGCAAGCAGGGTGCCAATCCGGGACGCCGCGCGGCGCAGGTCGTTGCGTCCAGTAAGGGCGAAACCTATCGTTATGTCGTGGACAAATTCTGGGTCGTCGACGAGGTGATGCCGGATGGCCGGATCAAGCTGATTACGGCTCGAGGAAAGGTTCATACCATCTCATCAGATGACCCCAACCTTCGCAGGCCGGGTTTTCTGCAGCGGTTTCTTTGGCGCGAGCGATTCGCCGTCGTGGAGGCGGGCAGGCATGGGCACGGCACGGACCAACTGAGCCAGCGGGCGATGAGCGCCTGAGAGTTGAGGTTGCGGCAATTGAGTCGCGGAAGGACGGACTCTTCGAGACATCGCTTTGCCCTCGACGAATACCGGAGCGTCCGGCTACACTCTGCCGCTTGCCATTTTTTGCCGAGCGACCGCGGAGTGTCGTTCCTGCGACGCCCCGAAGACCGATTGATTTCCAGTGATTCTGATCCTCAAAGGTGGTGCCACCGACGACCAAGTGGACCACGTCATTGAACGTGTGGAGGCCATGGGCTTTCAGGCTCATTTGAGTCGTGGGACCTTCCGAACGATCGTCGGCATTATCGGCGATGAATCCAACATCGTTGTCGAGTCGATTCGAGCGATTCCGTCGGTCGCCAAAGTGATTCCTGTCTTGCCTCCCTACAAGCTCGCTTCTCGCGAGGCCCATCCCGAGCCCAGCATTGTCGATGTTGCCGGCGTCAAGATTGGCGGGGGACATCTTGGGTTGATCGCGGGTCCTTGCAGTGTCGAGGACGAAGATCGCATGCATCGCCTCGCCGCGTCGGTTTCGGCGTCCGGAGCGAACCTCTTTCGTGGTGGTGCGTTCAAGCCTCGGACCAGTCCCTACGCCTTCCAAGGTCTGGGCGAAGAGGGGCTCAAGCGTCTTCGCGATGCCGGCCACTCACACAACATGCCCGTCGTCACCGAAGTCACCGACCCGAGGCTGGTCGAACTTGTCAGCCGTTACGCGGACATGTTGCAAGTCGGTGCACGCAACATGCAGAACTTTGCGTTGCTCAACGAAGTGGGTGAGTCGAAGCAGCCGGTGTTGTTGAAGCGTGGCATGTCGGCGACCGTCAACGACCTTTTGATGTGCGCCGAGTACATTTTGTCCAAGGGGAATCCGAATGTGGTGCTGTGCGAGCGGGGCATCAAAGGATTTGATCCCGCGACGCGCAACTTGTTTGACGTGGCCGCCGTCCCGCTGGTGCATCAACTCAGCCACCTGCCAATCATTGTTGATCCGTCACACGCGACCGGTAAGCCCGATTTGATACCAGCGTGCGCCCTCGCCGGGTTGGCCGCTGGAGCCGATGGAGTCCACGTCGAAGTTCACGATGATCCGGAAGTCGCGAAGAGTGATGGACCGCAAGCCTTGTTACCCGATCAATACGCCGAGTTGGCTCGACAGATGAAATCGATGGCCGAGCTGCTCGGAAAACAAATATCCCCACTGCCGGAGAATGCGGTATGAGTCGACGAGTGATCATCGCCGGAAACTGGAAAATGAACACGCGAGCCAACGGCGCGGCCGAACTCGCCGAGGGGGTTGCCAAAGCGGTCGGCGAAAACCCGTCGGTGGAAGTCGCGGTTTGCCCGCCGTCGGTTTACCTCGCAAAATGTGCCGATGTCCTCGCCGGTTCGGCGGTCGGGCTGGGGGCTCAAAATCTCTACCCGGCGGAAGATGGTGCTTACACCGGCGAGATCAACGCTTCGATGCTGACCGATTGTGGCTGTCGCTACGTCATTTTGGGGCACAGCGAACGTCGTGCGATCTTGGGTGAAACGAACGAACAGATCAGCAAGAAACTCGCCGCCGCTCTCGCAGGGAACTTGGTGCCGATTGTTTGTGTCGGTGAAACCCTTGGAGATCGCGAAAGCGGGAAAACCGAGTCCGTTGTCGAAGAGCAGCTTCGCGGATCACTCGAGGGCCTGGATGAAATGCGGGCACCTGGCGTGGTCATCGCCTATGAGCCCGTTTGGGCGATCGGGACCGGCAAAACCGCTTCGCCTGAGCAGGCCGAAGAGGTTCACGCGTTTATTCGTGAACTGTTGGGCAAGCTGTTCACACCCGCCGTGGCCGAACAGATTCGCATTCAATACGGCGGAAGCGTCAAACCGGGGAATGCCAAAGAATTGCTCGGGCAAACGAATATTGATGGTGCTTTGGTGGGTGGAGCCAGTCTGAAGGCAGACGACTTCATCGCGATTATTGAAGCGGCGTAGCAACCGCCGCGAATCGACTCATTACTACTGAATACTTCGAGAACGTACGGACCTGACATGACGTTTGACACGCTTAGCATTTGCGTGATGCCGTTGGCATCCATCGGAAGCGCCGCACTTGGGTGGCTGATGTTCTTCCTCTCGATCTTCTTGATCCTGCTCGTCCTCGTGCAACGAGGAAAAGGCGGTGGACTCACGGGCGCCTTGGGCGGACCAGGCGGTCAAAGTGCCTTTGGAAGCAAGGCGGGAGATACATTCACCGTGATCACTGCGGTATCGGCCATCGTTTGGGGCGTCATCTGCGCGATCGCCATGTACACGCTTGGCGTTCCGCCGCTCAGTGCCGACGACGAATTTCCAGATGACCCGCCGTCCATCGTTTCGACCGAAGAGCCTTCCAAAGCGATCGATAGCTTTGATTTCGGGACTCCCGGTTCGGAGAGTGGTGCATCCTCGCTGACGCCTGGGATTGGCGAAGCCGGCGAAGATTCCGCCGATGAATCGACCAACGAGGATCCGGCCGACGGAGAGAGTCCTGAGGAGTCCGCAGAGCCGAAGTCCGGCGACGGCGAAACGGCTACGGAGAATGATACGGCTGCGGGCGATGATACGGCTGCGGGCGATGATACGGCTGCCGACGATCAATGACCCTTCGTAGCATGACCGGCCAGGGGAGAGCCGAAGCGGCGACTCCTTTCGGTCGCGTTCGAGTCGAACTTCGGTCGGTCAACAATCGCGGCTTCAAATGCAGCGTTCGCTCGGCGGATGAGCTTTCGATGCTTAATCCCAAGATTGAACGTTTGATCCGCGAACATGTGGCGCGGGGTTCGCTCAACGTTGATGTGCGATGTGAAAAGGTGTCCGGCGAAGGGGAGGGGCCGATTCACGTTGAGACTTTGGCGACCTACATTCAGCAATGCCAAGCCGCGATTTCGACCGCGGGTCTTTCGGAGTCCTCCCAGGCGACGATTGACGTGGCCACTCTCGCGACACTGGCGGCTTCCCAGTCGGCTTATGCCGGCGTCGCCGTTTCCACGGAGGAGGCTTGGTCGGTAGTTTCACCTGTCGTCCAGGCTGCGGTCCGCGATTTGACGGAGATGCGGCAGTTGGAAGGTGCCCACATGTCGGAAACGCTGTTGGAGGAGTGCGCGGGGATCGAAAAGCACCTCGCGTCGATCAAGTCGGAGACTCCGCTTGCGGCAGAGCAGTATCGCGAAAGGCTGGAAAGCAAGGTCAAGCGACTGTTGGAGGAATTCGATGTCAGCGTGAATCAAGTCGACTTGCTGAGGGAGACGCAGGTCTATGCGGACCGAGCTGATGTGAGTGAGGAGATCACCCGTCTGGCGAGCCACCTCAAACAATTCCACGCCATCGTCGGCTCCAAGGCGTCCAATGATTCGAGCGGTGCGGCCACACAAGAGCCGACCGGTCGAAAGCTGGATTTCGTCATCCAGGAGATGTTTCGAGAGGCCAACACGATCGGTTCAAAAACGCCGCTCGCGTCGATTTCATCCAGCGTGGTCGAGATAAAGTGTGCAATCGAACGAATGCGTGAGCTGGTTCAGAATCTGGAGTAGGTTTGCCGAATGCCCGAACGAGGCCGATTGATCATCTTTTCCGGACCCAGCGGTGCCGGAAAATCGACGGTCACACGGAAGCTGCTTTCCGAGTGCCCGCTGCCGCTGCGTCTGAGCGTTTCGGCAACAACCCGGCCTTCACGCCCTGGCGAAACCGACGGAATCGAATACCATTTCCTGTCGGAGGAGCGTTTTGACGCATTGCGTTCGGAAGAGGCTTTCCTCGAATACAAGGAAGTGTTTGGGAAGCATTGGTACGGAACATTGCGTGCAGAGGTGGATGCAGGCCTTGAACGCGGGGACTGGGTGATCCTCGAGATCGATGTTCAGGGTGCCATGAGCGTGATGGAGCAGGACGACCTCAAGCCGCTGTCATTTTTTATCCATCCGGGCAGCACACAAGAACTAGAACGACGACTCCGAGATCGCGGCACTGAATCCGAGGAGGCGATTGAGCGACGCCTCGAAACCGCCGAACAGGAAATGGCGTTCCTGCCTCGATACCAATACGAAATCATCAATCACTCGGTCGACGTTGCGGTCGCCCAAGTTTGCCAGATCCTCGAAGATCACAGGGAAAGCCAAGAATGCTAGAAGAACTGAAAGACGAAGAAACCGTCAACAAGGTTGGCGGTCGCTTTAAATTAAGCACACTGATTCAGAAGCGACTGGTGCAGTTGAACCAGGGCAGTCGGGCTTTGGTTAACGTGGATACACACGACAAGATGTCGATCGTGCTCCAAGAGATCCTCCAGGACAAGATCATTCTCAATCTTGATAACGAAGTGGAGACGGTGGAGCCGCTCGACCTGGATGCAACTATTGCAGCAGCCCAAGAGTCTCCCGATTTGGATGCGGGCGATCTCTAAGAACTCGCGATCGACTGTGGCCGAATGAATAAGCGAGTCCTACTAGCAGTCGGAGGCGGGATTGCCGCCTACAAATCTGCGATCCTTTGCAGCCGTCTTGTTCAAAGCGGCTGTGAGGTGAAAACGATGATGACGAGCTCTGCCACCGAGTTTCTCGGTCCCGCCACGTTGGCTGCTTTAAGCGGACATCCTGTCGGGATTCATTCATTTGCGCCTCAGCAGTTTCCGCTCGGGGCACATATCGAGCTGCCTCGCGGAATCGATCTTTTTCTCGTCGCGCCGGCAACCGCCAACTTATTGGCCAAGTTTGCCGGGGGCCTCGCGGATTGTCTCGTGAGCGCGACCTACTTGCAGTCCGTGGCTCCGGTGCTGTTGGCTCCCGCGATGAGTGACCCGATGTGGTCGAAACGCCCCGTACAGCGGAATGTCGAAACGCTGCGAAACGACGGCTGTCATTTCGTCGGTCCCGAGTCGGGATGGCTTTCCTGTCGTGACGAAGGAATGGGAAGGATGTCCGAGCCCGATGCGATTTTGACGGCTGCCATGGAAATCTTGGATGCCTCGGATCGACTCTGAGGGGCGTGGAAGCGACAATGGGGGCCGGCACACTAGCGTACGACTTTGTCGGTAGATCGCTTCGCGATCATTTTTCCTCATGTCTCTTCTTGTTTTTGGCCATCGTAATCCCGATACGGATGCAATTTGCTCCGCGATTGCTTACGCGGATTTTCTTCGCCGCACGACACGTCCGGATGCCGTCGCGGCCAGCTGCGGCCCGCCAAACCAACGGACCGAATACGCATTGAGAATTGCCGGGTTGCCGGCGCCGCGAATCGTGATGGATGTCCGACCGGTTCTCGAAGATGTGTGCCAGAAAAACGTCACGCTGGCGAAGTGCGATGAGGTTTTCTACGAAGTTTATC
>JBCBOO010000224.1:0-11121 GCA_039821235.1 Planctomycetota bacterium | reverse complement strand
CTTGATCCAGAGTACAGCTGCCGGACAAGCGTCCCCTTTCGTGCGCGGTTTAACGGGCCAACAAGTGCTGATTCTGGTCGATGGAATTCGGCTGAATAATTCGATCACAAGACGAGGTCCCAATCAGTATTTCAACACGATCGATCCGGGAATGATTGATCACATTGAAGTTCTTCGCGGCCAAGGTGCCGTGCTATGGGGCAGCGATGCCATCGGGGGAGCCATCAACGTGGTCACTCGCGGGGCGGACATGCGTCGTGGTATCGGTGACGGGTACGCGTCGCGACAGTTCACCCAATATTTCAACACCGCCAACAGTGCCCCCTATTCCAGGATGAACGTGGAAGGCTGGGTCGGACGTTCGGGGGTCTTCGGTGGCGCGAGTTTTTTAAACGTCCGCGACTTGGACACCGGTTTTGATGAGTTCTCCAGACAACCGGGTACAAATTATCAACAGTATGCGGGAGACTTGAAATTCAATTACCTCTTGGACGAACGCAGCATGTTGACGGTGTCCATGCAACACTTCGAACAAGAAGAACTGCCCCGCAGCGATCGCTTTCCCGGCTATCCACTCGACCGCAACAACAGTAACTCGCTCGGTGGAGCGAGGTTCTTTGACCCTCAACAACGTGATCTGATCTATCTTCGCTATCAGACACTCGATCCCTTTGGCGGCCTGTTCGATGCCCTCACGACAACCGTGTCCTACCATCGACAACGTGAAGTTCAGACGCGAGGAATTCCAACGACCCGGTTCCAGGAAATCGATGTCGACACCACAGGTTTGCAAGCGGTCGTTTCCAAAGACGGCGGCGTCTTTGGCAAAGTGACCTCTGGGGTCGATTGGTACTACGACGACGTCGATTCAGCTTTCGGAGGTTCCGCAAGTGGCAACATCGTTCCGGATGATGCCTGGTACCGGCGAGCGGGTTGGTTTGCGAATTGGGATGTGGATTTGACCGACCGTTTACTGGCGACTGCTGGCATCCGGTACGAGTCCATTGAGACGGCGGGGACTCCCGTTATTGGTGGTGATCCCATTTCGCTGAAGACGTCTTACGATGACTGGATCACTCAAGTCGGTCTAACCTACCGATTGACCGACAAAGTCAACGTGTACGGTTCGATTGCCGAAGGGTTCCGAGCGCCCAATCTTGACGACTTGATGGCCAACAATCCCAACGTTTTGCAGCAGGGGCAGAGTGTCCCAAGCCTCGGTTTGTCGCCGGAAAAATCGATCAACTATGAAGTCGGATTGAAAACTCGCTTTGACCGGTTTCGCACACAGACGTCGGTCTTCTGGCTTGACCTCAATGACAACATCGTTTCGATCGTTGCCGCAGCGGACACCTTTGCGTCTGCCAACCAAGACTCGTTCGTCGAAGGCGTAGAGATCAGCGGAGACTATTTGATCGATGCGAACTGGTCACTTTACGGCAACTTCTGGCACATTCGTGGAGTAAACGAAGTCACCGACGCACCACTGAGCCGGGTTCCACCCACGCAAGGTATCCTCGGTTTGCGATACGCCGACGACTGCGACCGAAGTTACGTTGACGTCTACACGTGGATGTCAGATCGACAAGATCGCTTGGACCCGGTCCGCGATTTTCGCGATGAGCGGATTCCGATCGGCGGCACGCCGGGATTTGCAACATTGAATTTCCGCATGGGCCGCGACTTCGGCGAAGACCGAGAGCATCGCTTGAGCCTGAGCTTGGAAAATGTGACGGACAAAGCGTACCTCGTCCACGGCAGCGGCGTTTTGGGTACGGGGGCGACGGCGCGGCTCGGTTATCAATGGAATTTTTGATGCCGACGGCTAATCGAAAACGAGGTCGACGACGCCTTGGGCGAACAGCGAGCTGTTTTCTTTGATCAATTCGTGATCGCAGGCACTGAGCGAAAAGCTCGCCTCGGCATCATCGAAATCGAACGTCCGCACCACAACGCCCTTGTCTTCATAGACGACGGTCGAGGCTCGGTCAGGCAGCGGGGTTGGTAAGACTCGGAGCGTCCCGGGCTTTCTCTCGGCACTGTACTGCTCGGTAACTGTCAGCCGAATCCCTGCCGATTCGTTCGTCGAGCGTTCGGTACGGAAACTGACTCCCGGAAGCTCCTCGCTCGTAAAGGACTCCGCTGTTCCAATTGGAATATCGATTCCGCTGAGTGGCTTCCCTGCAAAACGGAACCAGGCTTTGGTTTCGATCTTATCAAACCGTTCGGGAAAGTCGTCGATGCGATTGAGTAAGATCGGGATCGGTTGCCGCATTTCAAACTCAGGAAGGGCAAACACGTAGGTGGTATTGGATCGTCGATTTCCGTCATTGCTGCGTAACGCCGTCAGTTCCACCCAGATATCTGATGGCCTTGGGGTAAAGTCGCCGCTGGACATTCCTCTGGACGCTCGCTCCAACGCGATCTGCAGGGTGAGTTGGCGATTTTGACGTTCCGCCTTTGGTCCCACGTGGACCAGATATCGTCCGGCGTCTGCCTTCTTTGGATTGATCTTGGTCATCGCCGCGTATTCATAGTCGAACGGTTGATGACGCAGCTGGCTGTCGGACAACAGCAACGCAAATTCTTCACCACCCTCCACGGTAACATCAGAGGAAACGTCGAGCGTTTCATCAAACTCATTGACACGAACGCGAATCGAATAAGGCTCGGCCGGTTGAACGGGCTGCCCGGCACGAACCGTCGTCCCTTGCGGAGGCCATTGTTCAACTGGAACGGACGCCAAGAATTTGCCTTTCTCGCTTGCGGGAATTCGGTTGCGTTCCCAGGTCACTTCCGGATTGGAACGAATGCTCTCCAAGTGCTTTAGCAAGTCGGGGCCGGTGGCGGCCTCGAGGATGGTGGCCGATGGGAATTTCCTCTTCAGGATATCCCCTTTTCTGAATTGGTATTTAACGATCGTCAGATGAATATCCTTCCGCCGCGAGTCAACGATTCGTTGCGCGTCGGTTACACGGTCATCCAGTGGGGCACCGTCCATCGTAATGGTCTTGGGTTCCCCATCGGTGAGCAGGATGACGTGACCGCTGCGATTGCCAAGATGCGAGTACGCTTTCAGCAAGGCGCGGTACGTCGGCGTCGTGCCGATGCCGCCGAGCGATTTGATTTCCCTCAGAACGGCGCGTCTTTGATTCGGATTGAGCGGATTGAGAGGCAACGCCAGTCGGACATCCAAGTTCGGGTTGTGGTCTTCCCTTTCATTACCACGTAGCCAGCCCGCATCGTTCTCATCATTTCCGGATCGCTCGACGACGTGAAGTCGTTTTCCGTCGTTGACCACTTTACCGCCACGTTCTTCGAAACCGAAACGGTCGCCCAAGAGGATCAGCCCCACCTCATAGTCACCCTGCAGGTTCTGGATAAATTGCGTGACGGCTTCTTTCGCATCGTCGAGACGTTTTCTGGGCTGGTTACTAGGATACAACACCATGGACTTGGAGCAGTCCATAACGATGAGAAGACGCTCGGGCTCCGTTTGATCACGCTCCACCCGGACCGAGGGAGCGTCGTAGCGAGGCAGGCGAAACACGGTCTTCTTTCCGCCTTCGAGACGATTGAGCGAGATTTCACCCGATCGCCTTAGCCCTCGAAAGAACAGCCCCGCGACAATCGCGTTGGCTTCCGTCGGCATGGTCTTGGGCACACGGAGTGCAACGACTTCATCCGCGTCTTGGCCTCCGACACGAATGGCTTGTCGATCATCACCGTAGCGTCCCCAAAACGAAGCGTAGCCGGTGGGGACCTGGTTCGGTTGTAGAACGTCGAAGTCGACTTGTTTCCCGGCGACAAACTTCAGCAGCGTTCCCGAGCGGTTCTGTTCGGTTGGTCGTGGCGCGAGCGTGGTGGGTTGCATCGCAAGTTCGGTGAGATCCGCCAGACGTTTGTTGAGATCTCGCCCGCCAAGCACCGGCGGCAACCGTGAGAAGAGGGTGTTTTGATGGCGGGTCGCCAAGTAACGTCCTGCCGCATTGCTGAAATAGAGCGGGTCGCCACTGCGTGGTTGGCACCAAAACTCATTCATACTTCGGTCGGCGTGATCATAAAGGAACAACTGTTGATCAATGGCAAATCGGCCTTCACCGATGCGCCGTGTTGGAACCGGGGCGAAGGAAAACAGGAACGTTCGGGCTCGAACTTGTGAATCCCACACCGCCAATTCACGCCGAATCGCTTCCAATTCGGCACCATCGGTCGCCTCGGCAATCGAAGTTTGCAAGAGCTCTGTCGCTGAGAATTTCTCGGTGAGTTTTCCCGACTGAAGGTCTTTGGCGATTGCCCGCAAGCGACTGCCGGCATTCTCGAAGCTTGCCACCAGTTCATTCGGTGGCTTCGCTGTGAATGCGTCTTCGATGGAGATGTCGGTCGAGGGTCGGAATCCTCTTTCGGCCGATCGGGTTAAATTCAACCAGGCATCCCAAACGGGTTGACCTTCGATGGTACTCCAGTTCAGTGCATCCGCGAGGGCTTGCTCGTTGCCACCGGCAGATGTCGCTTGCACGGTCCCCGTGGCCGGGGCGGCTTGGCGTAGAATTTCGACCAGTTTGTTGTGCACGCGCTTTCGGTCCTGGTGGTCTTCCGTTCCCGAGCCGACCAGCAGCGCGTACGTTTGCCGAAGGCCCCGCGCGTCTTCCGCTTTGGAGCCGATGGCTTCGCCTTGGCGATCCGTCAGACGACGCGTGAGCGCGTCAAATGCCTGACGCGCGTTGGTTTCCATTTCAAAGACGGATTCTTCTAGATCTTCCATCGGACGCGGGTCGTCGCGTGACGGCAGACGCAAGGCGACAATCAAGTGCGCAAGTTGTTGGGTGGCTGCCAAGACCAGACGTTGACTGCGCGTGTCAGGAATCTGCTCGTAACTCTTAAATGCTGCAACATCAAACAGCAGGGTTTCGGCAATTCGAGGAATCGCATGCAACATCTCGTCACGAAGCTGATAGGCATCGGAGATCCTCCGAGCACGCTCGGCGAGTGCAACTAACTCTGGCCGCACTCGGCGTGCCCATCGATCTTCGCCCGCCGCGACTTCGTCGGCGTCCTTGGAGAGCATGCGATCGACGCATTCGCCGCGGGATTGATCCAGGACTTGCAGGCGATCGCGTATCCAAAACAACGCCCTCAAATCACCCGCACAAACGGCTTTTCGTGACAGTGTTTGCGACTCGAGGATCGTCTGGAAGACTCTGGGGTTCGCGTGACCAAGGTCAGGAGCAGAAAAGAATCGTATCCAAAACGACTCGAGCAATTGCGCGGGTTTATCTCTTGTGACAAGACTCTTTTCTTGGAGAAGCTCTGCGGCCAAGGCGAGTTGATCGCGTTTCAATCCCGACTCGGTCAGCCAAGGCCATAAGAACCGGGTCGTGGTTGCTTCGGTGAGCGGCAATTGAACGGCAGCAATCTCCGGCTTGGCCTCCCACGCGGTGACCATCTCTTGAAATTCCGGTGTGCGTTCCGGTGGTTTGAAGAAGTAGTCCTGAATCGCAAGTTCACCCAGCGTTGCCGGTGAGGGCAGAGACTTCGGCCCTCGTTCAAACTCGGAGAGATCGTTTTCGCACTCGTTTCGAAGAGCGGAATATTCGCCTCGATATCCTGTTCCGGCCAGCACAAGAGCATCGAGCCGTGATAGTTTGCGTTCGAGCGCCGCCCAACCGAGAGGATCGAACGCGAGCGGTGTGTGGATTTCATTTTTCAGTGCGTTGTGCCGTGACCACAGTGCGTCATTGGATTCAAAATCCCCCGCGATGTTGCTGATTTCAACGGGAGTGAAACTCGGCTCCGGTTCGGACTCCGGTTGACTGATGAAGTCCCAGTCGGCCGTCGCTTTATTGACCAGTAACGGCGTCTGCTTGGCATCCCAGATCGCCTCGGCCGTTCGCCCGACTTGGTCGCGAAGGTGCTGCTCAATTTCACCAACGGTGACGATCCCGTCGCCGTCTTTGTCTCCCTGCCCGGTGAGAGCTTGCACAATCGCCTCGGGAAACAGTCCCCGTCCTTTTCGCGGATCCCACCAGCTGCGTTCGCCGGGGCTTGCCGAAAGGATGACGGCCAGACGTTGCGTCGGCCCCGAGAGGCTGGATTGGCACGCTTGGGCAAACGAGTCGGCGAAGATCCCCCATTCCCATTGGGGACCCACGCGAGCGGCATCGATGAAGAGGACGACATGGACGTTGGTTGAGTCATCACGATCATTCAACGTATCGTTGATTGCTTTCAACAGTTTGTCGAACTCAATCCACGAAGCGTCGTCATCGGCGCGGCTGCCGCCGACGGCCAGATAGGCGGTTCCCTGATCAACAAATCCACCGGCACTGAGGTAAATGGCGATCATGTCGCCACCGGGCCCTCCCGCTTCGGCGGTCTCGAGTGGTTTGGTAATGGCTTTAATCAGCCGGCCAGTTTTGAAACCCATCGCGCCGGTGGCGTCGGCAAGGTCGCCGATCACACGCACGTTTTGCGATGGATCTTGCGGCCCCCCACCAAACCATGCTTTGAAGTAGTCGACGTCTTCGGCGGCGTAGGGATTTGGGGCGGTGTAGAGCGGATCCGAAGGCGTCCGAGCGTCGCTCTTTGAAACGACTGATAGAATCAGTGGCACATCCAGATCAGGACGCTGAAGCAACTCGATTGAGAGCATGACGACAAGAGCCACTGCAAAGGTGACCAACATGCTTACACGGAACAGGAGCTTTCGCCCCTCTCGACCGCGTTGTCCAAACTCTCCTGAAGGCGTCACGACGGGGCGTGTCTTTGCCTTTCTCCAGCCGGCTCGTTGATTCTTGGCCATCGCCGCTAACTGTCTTCAAAATGAACATCGGTATGGAATCCGATCGTCATTCTAGAGGCTTGGCCGTGCAAGAAGGAATCGGTGCAGGGGGATTCCGCACGCGAATTCACCGGGCTGGGGTCAGCCGGCCTGCTGGCTGGTGGCAAACTCGCCCGACTTAACCGGTTCGGCAGGAACAATACGTGTCACGCTGACTTTCGTCCGGCGGAGCTCATCGATTTCGGCTGCCATGTCGGAAATCAGGTTGGCGATCTCCGTTCCAGCCGCCTCACCGATGTTGTTCATGAGCGCTTTGCGAGAATTGAAGGTAAGGCCGACGCGCTTCATAGTGTTTTTCATGGTAGATAGACTCGGATGGAAACCCTTGAGTTCCGCAGATTCCGTAGCTTAATTCGGTGCTGCCGCGCGACAAGCAGTGATGTCCGTTACCGGTCGCAAAGTCATTCGACCGTGACGCTTTTTGCCAGATTTCGGGGTTTGTCCACGTCGCAGCCGCGAAGCAACGCGATGTGGTAAGAAAGCAACTGAAGTGGAATCACCGAGACAATGGGCTGGATGATCGACGGGACGTCCGGGATGTGGATCACGTCATCTGCAACGGCTTTGATGGCTGCATCGTCTTTACTGGCAACCGCGATGATCGGTCCGCCACGAGCTTTCACCTCTTCCATGTTAGCCATGACCTTATCGTACGTCGTTCCCTGCGGCACGATGAACACACTGGGTGTCTTTTCGTCCACTAACGCAATCGGTCCGTGTTTCATCTCGGCGGCCGGATAGCCTTCGGCGTGGACGTAGCTGATTTCTTTTAGCTTCAATGCACCTTCCAGGGCGGTCGGAAAGTTCGCTTGCCGACCCAGATAGAGGATCGTGGTGGCGTCTTGATATTTCTCTGCCACCGTCTTGATGTGCTCGTTGCAAGTGAGGGCTTCCTGAACCGCTCCGGGAGCCATCTGCAAGTCACGGATGATGTTTTGGCCCGCCTCGAAACTGAGGTGGCGGATACGCCCAAAGTAAAGCGCCAGCATTGCGAGTACGCAGCACTGTGAGGTGTACGCTTTTGTACTGGCGACGCCGATCTCGGGACCGGCGTGCAGGTAAACGCCTCCGTCGGCGGCTTGCGCGATCGAGCTTCCGACGACGTTGCAGAGCGCCAGCGTTCGATGGCCTTTCCGTTTGGTCTCGCGGAGTGCCGCGAGCGTGTCTGCCGTTTCGCCGCTTTGTGTGATTCCAAAGACCAGAGTGTCATTTTCGATGGGCGGGTTGCGATACCGCAACTCGCTGGCGTATTCCACCGTGACGGGAATCCGAGCGAGTTCTTCGATCAAGTACTCGCCCACAAGGGCACTGTGCCAACTCGTTCCACAGCCGGTCAAGATGATGCGTTCGACGGTACGGAGTTGCTGGGGAGTCAAATTGAGTCCACCAAAAACCGCCGTCGCATTTTCGTCATCCAAACGACCGCGCATTGCATTTCGCAATGATTCGGGCTGCTCGTAAATCTCCTTGAGCATGTAGTGATCGTAGCCTTGGAGAGTCACCTCTTCTTCGGCTGCTTCGAGCGGTTGAATTTGAACGCTGATGCGTCCTTGCTCGCGATGCACGACCGAGAATCCTTGCGGCGTGAGGGTCGCAAGCTGGTGATCCGCCATGTAAACAATCCGATCGGTGCATCCGGCCAGGGGCGACGCGTCACTGGCGACGAAGTACTCGCCGTTGCCGACACCGATCACGAGGGGACTGCCAAAGCGAGCCGCGATCAGCAAGTCCGGCTGATCACGAAACGCGATCAAGAGCCCATACGTCCCGCGCAATTGAGCAATGGCCCATTGAACGGCCTGGACGTACCGGGCGTGTGAATCTTCCTTCGCTTCCGGCGAAGCCTTCAGCCCTTCGGCGATCAAATGGGCGATGACTTCACTGTCGGTGGCAGACTGGAACACATAACCTTTCTCGAGCAGCTCCGCCTTGAGGAGCTGAAAATTCTCAATCACCCCGTTGTGGACCAGGATGACTTCGCCATCACCCCCACTGTGAGGGTGGGCATTCTCGTGCGTTGCGGGACCGTGGGTGGCCCAACGAGTGTGCCCAATGCCGGTCGGCCCGTCGACGGGACTTTGACCGAGTGACTTCGCGAGCGCATCGATTCGGCCCACCGAACGAGTCACGTGGAACGTTCCTTCCCCGTGGATCGCAACGCCAGCACTGTCGTAGCCACGATATTCGAGCCGACGGAGTCCGTTCAGCAGGAATTCACCGGCGCGATCTTGTCCGACATATCCAACGATTCCGCACATAAAACGCTCATTCCGCGGCGAAAAATGACTTTCGGAGCTTCCAGCGACACGGCGAGGGACGCCCTCACCCGGAACAGACTCCGTTTGAACGAAACCTAGCGAAAAATCAGATCAATGCCGATCCCATTTTCCTCGCATCGCTGATCGGCCTCCAAGAACCTTTCATCGTCACTGTTTGGGGGGTGTTTCTTTGTTCAATATCAGCATCCGCGGTAGAACCTGAATTTTCGGCAGGTACTTTATGTACACCGGTGCGTTCGCATCAGACGTAGTTCCTCCCCCCGCGTTCTTGAACGCTTTCCTTGTCAGAGACACCCATGATAAAACGAATTTTTGCGGCACTCGCGTGTGCCGCACTACTTGCCACCTCCTCCCAAGCTGGGATGATCACCCACACCGTCGATCTACAACTTTCCTTCGGTCAGGGAGGAGCTATCGGGAGTGAATTGGTCATCACGGTTAACGACACCGTCGATAACATTGACTTCAGTTCAGATCTAAAGGTGTTGGGAAGCAGTGCACTTAGCCAAGATGCTCAGGGACTAGGCTTCGCACCTTCGGGCACCAACGTCGGTGGCTTCCTGACAACGGACGACACTCTGGCCTTCTCGATAAGCGGTACCACGAATGGCGTACAGTTCCTCGGGTTTTCCGGTTTCGAATTCCTCTTGCAGAGTATCAACGCTCCCGACCCGACGTTTGACGTTAGCTCGATTCCCCAAACGTTCACCGTAACCGGTGTTGGCGACGCGACTAAGGGTGAAGGATTCAAGGCATTGAATGTCAGCTTAGATTTCGGTGTGAACTCCGGCACGGGCGGTGGCGGACAGAATGTTGTACCAGAGCCGGCTGCCTTCACCAGCTTTGCCTTGATTGCACTGACCAGCGTTTGTCGTCGGCGCAAACGCAGTTGCTAGTTCAACTTGGATCGCCCGCGAACGGCGATAAAAGAAAAGGGCTTCGAAGATCTCGAGCCCTTTCGCAGTAACGGTATCTTTTAAAGTCGTTCTCTAAAGCTCCGGCTACTTGGCCGGGCCACGTGGTTCTCGACGCGTGATTCCGTTGCCCGCAGATCCGCGGGCCGAGCGGGTGTAGTCGGATTTGTAGTAGCCGCTGTAGCCACCGGCACCGTCGAACTTCGTGCCTGCTCCCAGTGTGTTGAGCATCCAGCCGACGAAGTTGCCGCCGGATTCTCGGATGCGGCGCATCGTATTGAGCACTTCGTCGCGGCGTGCCCTGGAGACACGTACCACGAGCACGCTGCCGTCAATCCGCGGCAACACGACGACTGGGTCCGAGACAGCCAGCACAGGTGGCAAGTCGAGTAGCACGACATCGAACTGCTCCTTAATGTCTTCGATGAAGGCATCGAACTTCTCCGACTGCAACAACTCCGCCGGAACTTTGGTCATCGAGCCCGCGGTGATCACGGAAACCTGATCGATCGAGGTCTCTTTGACCGTTTCTTCAATCGTCGCGCGACCTTCCAAAATGTCGCATAGACCGTCTTCTTTTGGAACCGAGAAGTATCGATGTGCGGAGGGTCGTCGCAGGTCAGCATCCACGACCAACACATTCAGCCCGACTTGGGCAAATGAGACCGCAAAGTTACTCATGATTGTGGATTTACCATCGCCCTGCATGGGACTGGTAAATCCGATGGTTTTCAAGTTACCCGCTTTGATGTCCAACAACATCATGGTTCGGCCCAAGCGGAAGGCTTCGGCATTGGGCGAAAGCTCGGCGGAGATCAATCCCTGAACACCTCGATCGATCGAATTCATCTTTCCGACGCGACCGAGATTCGTCAGCCCGATCATTTCATCCAGTTCGGCTGCCGAACGGAATCGACCATCACGGATGTCTGATCCAAATGCCAACGCGAGGCCGGCCAACAAACCGAGTGTCAATCCACCCGCGCCCGAGATCGGAAGCTTCGGCCAGACGGCTTCCCCATCGCGTGGAACTTCCAAGAACTCATAGAGATACCCGCTCAAGCTGCTCGCGGTGTCCAACTCACGA
>JBCBOO010000223.1:0-11149 GCA_039821235.1 Planctomycetota bacterium | reverse complement strand
CGCCGCCGGAGTTGCCGCCGCGGCCGGCGGCGTCTGGTATTTCTTTGGTTAAGGAACTCGGATCGATGACAATTCCCGGCCCCGAAATGCATCGCCAGATCATGGATGGCTACAAAGCCCTCCAGACCCGGACGGAAGAGATCCGGTCCAAGATCTCGGCGCTTGACGGAACCCAAGCGGAACTTGCCGAGGATCGCGACCATGCGCTGGTCGACTTGGCCGAGTATTACTTGCCCGAGCTGACACGGGCTGCCATCGAGAAATCTTGGGGAGGTGTTCGCGGAACGCTGATCGAAGTCTTGATGCGAAAAGAAGACCAGCGACGAAGACTGAAACAGACGCTCGACGAAGTCAACGATCGAAGGTTCCTAGAAGAAGACCGCTTGCTGCAAATCAATGAGTCCCTCGACGAAGCTACATCGCGACAGCAATCACTCGCCTCCGAAGTGGAAACGCAGCTCGCCTCAGATGAAACGTTCGTCACCCTCTCGCGACAAGCCGCTGCCGCCGAGGCGGCTCTTGAGCGAGCCGAAAACAACCTCAACGAGATTGAACAAGATGCCACGCGTAAGTTGCCGGGATACGAACAGAGCAAGCTCTTTCAGTACCTGCGCGAACGGAAATTTGGAACACCCGAATACGGCAAGCGAGGTTTTACGCGCCGGATGGATCGCTGGGTCGCCAAACTGATCGACTACCGGAAAGCCAAGCAGGGATTTGATTTCCTGGTGGAAACCCCCGATCGGATGCGCAAGATCATCGCCGAGGACCGTGACGCACTCGACACGGTGATGCTGGAACTGGAAGAGCAACGTGATCTCGTCATGGACCGGCTCGGATTGTCGGCCGCGATGAATAAGGTCGAGCAACTTTCCGCGCAGCGCGACGAACGACTGGAGTCTCTCGATGGCGTGAGGGAAGAAACCGAATCACTCGAAAGGCAACTCACCGATCTGGAAGACACACGCTGCGAATACTATCACGAAGCCATTCAGGTCTTTCGCGGTTTGCTCGATGGAATGGACACCGGCAAACTTGCATCCGAAGCACGACGCACACCTTCGTTGACGGATGATCAAATCGTCGCCCGCCTTCAAGGTACCCAGCGGCAGATCGATCAGACGGAGCGTGATGAGGACCGACGCCAAGAAGAGTTACGCGACATCACCAAGTCCGTGGACGCGATGGGACGGTTCATTCAGCGTTTCCGCGCCTCCAATTTTGATTCCGCGCGATCGACGTTTCTGCCCTCACTGGATGTCATCGATGCACTTCATCGCGTACGCAATGCAAAGGACGTGGAAGACCTCTGGGATCGCGTCCGACGTGCCCAACGATGGGGGCCGACGTTCGGCGAAAAAGTCACCGGTGTGGCAACCCATCCGGTCACCCAGGTCTTGATCGGCGCGATGGCCCAAGCTGCGGGAGCCGCGATGAGCCAGCACGCTCGTCGCGCCGGCCGACGCCGTCATCAATCGCGTCGCCATCGAAACATGGATTGGTTTGGAGACAGCAGTTTCGACTTTTCGAAAGTCAAAAAGTGGAAGTTCTAAAACGTCCCGACCCTTGCAGCGGTGTCTCACCCTGAAAAACGGCCACCAAACCGCTGCAAAAGCGTCGCGAGTGGACTCAATTTGCTTGGACTTTCGACGTGCCGATTCATAATCGAGCCCGCACCCGCACGTCGCCGAGTGCGAGCATCCTATCCCACCCCACCTCCGATCCGACCGAGTCGAGTTCGTCTATGAGTTGCATTCGCACCGCGCGCCACGCTTTCACACTGCTGGTCGTCGTCGTGGTTTTCATCGTTACCGGCCTTCAAGTGAGGGCCGAAACAACCAACCTGCGCATCACCACGCAGTGGCTGGACGAGACGACACTCCGAGTGGTCCGTCAAAACGAAACCGGCGATGCAGAGACAATCCTCGTCAACGCAAAAACCGGTGAAGTAGAGACGCTGTCGTCGGATGAGCCATCGAGCGTGACCGGGCAATTTCGCGGCGGGCGAGCCCCGCGCTCCGGCCCCTCGGATGACTCCTTGCAATTGTCGCTTGTCAATCAAAGCGGCCAATCGGTTTCGCTGTACTGGATCGACTCGAACGGTGGCAAGCGTCGTTATGAAACGATCGCACCTGGCAAAACCTACTCGCAACACACGTACGTCGGACACGTTTGGGAAGCCTACGGCGATGATGGAACCTACTACGGCAACCTGGTCGCCACGCGCTCGGAAAAACCGGTCGTGATCAAGGAGTCGTTTCCTTTACCGAAACGTTCGAGGAGAAGGGTCCGACCGGAAACGGGAACGAAGATTCAGCTCGGCAATCCAATTCGAATCCGTGAAGGTGACACCTGGAGGGACCTCGAGGTCCAGGGCATCGATCGAAAGGAGACTGAGCGTCTAACGATGCCCAGCCTATCGCCCGATGGAAAGGTCGCGATCGCTTGGTTGCGAACCACCGCCAAGGTCGAACCCGTTCACACCATTCGCTCTTCTCCGCGGAACGGCGGTCGGGCGGAGCTGAATTCGCGTCCCTATCGTCTGCCTGGCGATCCGATGGACGAGTACAAGTTGGTTGCGTTCAACGCGCAGACCGGTGATCGGCTTACGACAGAATCTCCCACCATCGATTTTGGCCGCCCGCGAGTTCGCTGGCGCGGCGATCATGAGTTGATCTATGAAAAGATCGACCGTGGACACCAGCGATTTCGCGTCTTTGTCATCGATGCTCTCGCGGGCGAGGTTCGCACTCCGATCGACGAGACGACCGAGACGTTTCTCTGGACGATCCATGGCCCCTCCTGTCCGCTCACGTCTTACTTGCCCGGCAACGACCAGGTGATCTATGCCAGCGAGCAAAGCGGTTACCGGCACCTGACGCTGGTGGATCTCACCGGCAAGGGCGAGTCGCGTCCACTGACACAGGCGAACGATGATCTCGGCGAATTCCTGGTTCGGGAAATTGTCCATATCGACCCCGAGGGTGGATTCATCGACCTGGTCGTCGGCTGTTTGTATGACGGCCAAGATCCGTACCATCGTCACTTGATGCGTGTGGCACTTGGCAGTGATCAAGACGCTCCGCAAATGACGGTCCTGACCGATGGCGATGGCGACCATGAGTACGCTTTCTCACCCGACCGCCGCTATGTCGTCGTCAACCACAGCCGCGTCGACCGGCCACCGGTTCATGAACTGCGTGATTGCAAAGACGGTCGTTTGATCGCCACGCTGGCAACGGCGGTTCGCACGTCGAACGAACCCTTGCCGATCCGCTTCACCGCCAAAGGACGCGACGGCAAGACCGACATTTGGGGTTTTCTTTGCTTGCCAGAGAGTGCCGACGCGAATGGCCCGGCGTCTTCCGAAGAAGCCTCGCTGCCCATCATCGAAGCGATTTACGCCGGCCCCCATGATTCCCATGTTCCCAAGCAGTACCGCGACACGACGATGTTTCGTGAATGGACCGATCTCGGGTTGGCGGTCGTCAAGATTGATGGAATGGGCACCGCGAATCGTTCCAAAGCCTTCCACGACGTTTGTTGGCAAAATCTGAAGGACGCGGGTTTCCCGGACCGGATCGCTTGGATCAAAGCGGCCGCCAGACAGTTCCCAATTTTGGATGTCAACCGAGTCGGCATCTATGGCACATCCGCGGGAGGCCAAAATGCTTGTGGGGCACTGCTGTTCCACGGTGATTTCTACAAAGCCGCAATGGCATCTTGTGGGTGCCACGACAATCGCATGGACAAGTCCTCCTGGAATGAGCAATGGATGGGATACCCGGTCGGCAAACACTACGGTGAATCCAGCAACATCGACAACGCGTCACGCCTGCAGGGTGACCTGTTGCTCTTGGTCGGTGAACTGGATAGCAACGTTCCACCGGAATCCACGCTCCGTCTTGTGGACGCGTTGATCAAAGCGGACAAGCGATTCGAGTTTCTGATGATTCCCGGAATGGGACACAGCGATGGTGGAACGTACGGTCGCAACCTCACCCGCGACTTCTTTGTCCGCAAGTTGAATCCGGGCACTGGCAAGACACCTGTGAGGGACACCGTGCTGGTAGCGACAAAGCAAGACGCACCCGCGGAAGATGCGAAACCCGAGAACAACCAAGCGGAAAAGGTCGATACCAAGACGACCACAAAATGGCAACGGGCTCGACAGCTCTACGAAGTCGACTTGGCGCGTCTACATCGTCGATTCCCCGTTCGCATTGCTGCCGATTCGCTCGTTCAGCTGGACCGATTCTTGGACGCTTGGCATAGCGCATTGCCAACGCAAGGCGTGCCCTCGGACGATGCCGCTGCGTTGAACGAGTTGCGTTCGGCGATCGTGAAGGAGCGACGCCTTTGGCGACAAGACCAACAACAGCGACACGCGCTGCTGACGGCACATCTTTTCGCCGGAGACCTGATCGAGTTGGTCGATCTTGGCGAACGAGGCAACACCCTCAATCACAAAGCCGTGGCGGAGAAAGTCGAACAGTTGTTGCAAGTGATTCCGACGTCGACGGGTGACGGATCCAAAACGATCGCGCATCCACGTGTCTACGAACTCGTCGGGGCGTGCCAAAGTTGGCGTCGTTTCTATGCCGACTACGACCCCAGTTTTGACTGGTGGCTCGGCGAGACATCCGAGACGCTTTGCAAACGCGTCGAACAGTGGGCGCGAACGATTCCCGAGTCGATCCCATTTGAACCCTCCGGCGGCACGCCCGCACCGCTGGCGACTTCCCACGTGGCTCCGTTCTTGGCGGCGAATTACCCGCCACTCGATGAGCTTGCCACCGGAAACGGAATGCCCGAGTTAATGAGGCTCTACGATCGAGACGTGAAACGATCGCGGTCGGTTACCAACGAGATGCTGGATCAATGGAACGAGCGATTGGACTCGCTGCGGATCAACGGCAAGTCGTTTGAAGAATGGAGTCGGGATGATCAAGTTGACTTTCACCGCCTCAAGCAGATCATCCAACTGCGCAAGAAGTCACTCGAACCCATCCCCGACTCGACACCGGTTCGCGGCAAGGACATGTCCGGAAAACGGGTCGGAAGAGACCGTTTGGTGGCGATGCTGCAAAGCGAGTTGATCGACCACACGCCGGAAGAGTTGATCGAACTGGCGGAACGGGAATACGCCGACTGCCGACGTGAGATGATTTCCAACGCGAGGCAACTCGGATTCGGCGATGATTGGCGGGCGGCGGTCGAATTCGTCAAGAGCAAGCACGTTGCTCCGGGCGATCAACCGGGACTGGTTCGCGGCTTGGCAGAGTCCTCGGTCAAGTGGATTCGCGAGCGTGACTTGATGACCATCGATCCGATGGCCGAGGCGACGTGGCGGATGCAAATGATGACGCCGGATCGACAGCGGGTGAATCCGTTCTTCACCGGTGGCGAAGTCATCAGCGTCTCGTTTCCCACCCGTCAAATGACGCTGGAGGAAAAGCGACAGGGACTGCGTGGCAACAACCCCGCTTTCTCCAAAGCCACCGTTCACCACGAGCTGATTCCGGGACACCACTTGCAGATGTACCAGATGGCCCGCTTTCAACCCCAGCGCCAGCGTTTCAGTACGCCGTTTTGGCTGGAGGGTTGGGCCGTCTATTGGGAATTCGTCATGTACGAAGGTGGTTTTCCCACGACGCCGGAAGAGCGGCTCGGATTTCTGGTCTGGCGAGCCCATCGTTACTCGCGGATCTTGTTCTCGCTTCGATTTCACATGGGCCAGCTGACGCCGGACCAGTGTGTGGATTTTCTGGTGGACAATGTTTGCTTTGATCGCAAAAACGCGGAAGCGGAAGTGAGACGCAGCATCGGACCTTCCTACCCTCCGCTCTATCAAGCCGCGTACATGCTCGGAGCGATGCAGCTGCGAACCCTCGCGGCAAGATGGGAGAAAGAACAGCGTGGATCGCGGAAAGAGTTCCACGACAAAATCATCACTAACGGACCGCTCCCGATGGCGTTGCTGCAGGCGATCCTGTTTGATCAGCCGCTTGAAAAAGAAACGCCGCCGATGTGGAGTTTCGACTGAGGAGAACCTACCCTTACGATTCTCCCATCGCGGTGAGCACCACTCGGCGGCTACCGCCGTGGTCGCGGTGCTCACAGAGATAGATGCCTTGCCACGTTCCCAGCAGGGGCCGACCGTCGCCGATCGGGATTTGAATACTCGCCCCCATCATGCTGGCTTTGATGTGTGCCGGCATGTCATCCGGACCTTCCATCGTGTGGATGTAGGGCAGTGATTCGGGGACGATGTGATTGACAGCGGTTTCAAAATCGACCCGGACGTCGGGATCCGCGTTCTCGTTGATCGTCAGCGACGCACTCGTGTGCTGCAGGAACACCTGCAACATGCCGGTTCGGATTTGTTTGATTTCCGGCATAGCTTCCAGCACCAAGGGGGTCACCAAGTGGAATCCCCGCGGTTTCGGCGGAAGCGTAAGAGACCTCTGAATCCACATGATTGTTCCAAATTTGTCGCAAGTGACCCTTAGCGAGCCGCACCCGGAAAAAAAAACCAGTAATTTTTCGTACGGCAGCTTAGGTAGAAGCTAGCGAATCGCGGGCTACTTCCAAGGAGTCTTGGCGGCTCGCCGCAGAAATCTGGAGAGTGCAGCAATGAACCCCTTGACGAACGGAAGGTTAGCTGATCCACCGAATGAGTCGATACAACGTTAAGAAACGCCCCCTTACCGCGTTAAGATTACCGGCCAGCCCCAAACAGACCTTTACACGCGGCGATTCGGCCGACCTTCTCGGGGGTGCGGTCTTTCCGACCCGCTGACGCGTACCTTTTTCGAAGCGACTTCCCGCCGCAGATTGACGGCCAACAATTTTCTTGACTCAGCCTGTTCTCCGTCAATAATCCCCCCGTCTCAGCGATGCCGGTTGGTTGCATCGCCTATGTGTTTGGGTAAAGGAGCCAAACACCTTGTTTCAGGAATTCACCAACTGCGAATCCCCACGCAGTTCACTTACCGACGGATAGATTGACCCAATGAAAGACATGTCGCGTTGCAAAAACGTTTTTGAAGCCATCCTCCGCTACGGCCACGACGAAGACTTCGTGCCGAATACGGATGACCACTTTGTGCCCACCGACGCGCCGGCAGGCAGTGCGGAAAAGATCGAAGTCCTCCGTTCACGTGTCGAACGCGGGCAACCCCTTTGGCACACCACCGACCGAGTCGATTACAGCGGCTTGACCGGAGCCATTCGTCCTCGCGAGTAAGCGAGTTCCGAGTAGGCCAGCACATTGCCGGTGGAGAAACACCTCGGCGAGACCCAGAACACCCCGCGAGTGGATTTCACTCGTGGGGTTTTTTAGTGCGCCACCGGCACGTAAACGAGTGTGTCCTCCAAACACACGCATTCGAGGGGCAAACCGAAGCATCAACGAAGAAAGGCAGTGGACGCATCACTACGATCCAAGCGAAGGCACAACTTTTTTACTTCGTGGTGATTTGGGTAAGGCATTGAGTAAGCAATTTCTTGTCGTAGGCGGAAGCAGTGGAATTGGATTGGAAACGGTTCGGCGATTAATCGGTGATGATGCCGGCGTCACGGTGGTCAGCCGAACCTGGGAACACTCGAGCGAGCTTCCCACCGTCAAGCACATCGCACTGGATGTAACACATGACGAGTTGCCCGCCGATCAAATTCCTGCCGCGCTCGATGGATTGGTCTATTGCCCCGGATCGATTTCGCTGCGTTCGTTCCGCGGGCTCAAGCCGGAACAGTTTCGACAGGATTTTGAGCTCAATGTCATTGGGGCGGTCCGCATGATCCAGGGCGCCATGAAAGCACTCCGGGCGGCCGATGCGGCCAGCATTGTGTTATTCAGCACAGTCGCCGTGGGTACAGGACTGCCGCTCCACGCGTCGATCTCGGCGGCCAAAGCGGGCGTGGAAGGTCTGATGCGTACATTGGCGGCCGAATTGTCACCCGCCATCCGCGTCAACTGCATCGCGCCTGCACTCGTCAATACGCCACTTGCAAAACAGTTCTTTGGCGATCCCGAGAAGGAAAAGGCGCTGGCATCGCGTTATCCGCTGGGCCGTACCGGTGAGCCCGGAGACATCGCTGCGATGGTGCACTTTCTGTTGACCGATGGGCACTGGATGACGGGACAAACACTAGGTATTGATGGCGGAATGAGTTCACTGCGCAAGTAATCATGCCACTCTCGAATCCGCCCCATCCGACGGCTCTTACCATTGCGGGATCCGATCCCAGCGGGGGCGCCGGCTTGCAAGCCGACCTCAAGACATTTGAACAGCTTGGTGTCTACGGCATGAGCGTCGTGACTCTGCTAACTGTCCAAAACACACAGGGCGTCCAGCGAGTCGAGCCGGTCGCAACCGATCTGGTCAGCGAACAACTCGATGCCGTCTTGAATGACATTCCACCGCGGGCGATTAAGACGGGTGCACTTGGGAATACCTCAATCATTTCGGCGGTCGCTTCCGCACTCCGCGTCCACGAAACGACGATTCCGTTGATCGTTGATCCGGTTCTGGTCAGTAAACATGGTCACCGATTAGCGGGTGATGATGTGGTGCAAGCTTACCGTGAACAGCTCATCCCGCTCGCAACCTTGATTACACCCAATCGGTTCGAAGCGGAACGTCTGACCGGACAATCGCTCGACGGGGAGCGTACCGAATCGGATTGGACCGCCGTCGCGCAGCAGTTGCTTCGCCTGGGCGCGCGATCGGTGCTGTTGAAGGCGGGACCTGTGGGTGGCAAACGACTGCACGTGTTTGCGAATCGAGAAGGCAACGCGTTCATTGAATCGGCGGACCAACGTTCGCGGAACAACCACGGTGCGGGTTGCACACTCTCTGCAATCCTCGCGGGGTTGTTTGCCGTGTCCCAATCGGAAAAGGACAGCGACGCCCTCCGGTATGCTCGGCAGGCGGTTGAGGCTGTCAGCCAAGGCATCCGACACGCGCCCAACCTCGGAAGTCAGGACGGGGACGTTGCCGAACCAAGCAAACCAGGACAGGGGCCGTTGCAGACCCAAGTCATTCGGACTCTTCGCCACGAAGATAAAGGCTGATCGGAACGGCCATCAAGCTGCCGATTACCGGGGCACTCAGGTAGATCCAAAGGAACTGGAACTGGCCGCAAATCAGCGCCGGTCCAACCGACCGTGCAGGATTCATCGATGCTCCACTGATGGGGCCACCGCAGAGGACTTCAAATCCGATCACGCCACCGATCGCAAGTCCTGCCGTGATGCCCTTTTCCTTCGCACCCACGGTGACGTTCAAGATCACGAACATCAGGATTGCGGTCAATGCGATTTCCAACACGAAAGACTGCCACCAAGTTCCATCAGGAAGAGTCATTCCGAGGGTTTCATGCGCCGGGTAGAGGACCCGCAAAAGCGTGCTCGCCGCAATCGCACCGAGAAATTGACTGACCAGGTAAGGCAACACCGATGCGCCGGAGAACCGCTTCGCCGCCCAAAAAGCGACCGTGACTGCCGGATTGATATGAGCCCCGGAAACATCGTCGAGCGTGTAGATCATCGCGGCAACCACCAGGCCCCACGCCAATGCGATTCCGGCCAAACCGGAGGCGCCGCCCGTCACATCGTCCACAATCACGGATCCGGTTCCGACAAAAACAAGCACGAAGGTTCCTAGGAACTCGGCGACCAAGGGTCTCACGATGTCACTCTTATCTGGGGTTTGCAGTCGACCATTTTCGAGCAGTATGTCCTGCTTTCGACGACACGGCTACTCACCCAATTTCTTCCTTCGTGGGCTCAGCGAGCCCGTGTCACGCTCATTGATAGCTCCCCAGCATCCATATCGTCACTCAATGAAATTTCCCCGGCGCACGCTGACCGCCAACAAAATGATCGCTCCGACAGTTGATCCGATCCAACCGCTCGATTGAATCATGGATCCGCCTTGCAGTAAGTAGCCGATCGCGCCCCCGACAAACGAGCCGGCGACGCCCAAAATAATCGTTCGCAGGCAACCCATCGGCTGCGCGCCGGGAAACAACCCGCGAGCGATCAGGCCGACGATCAAGCCAAAAACGATCCATCCGAAAAGCCAAAACATGCTGCGTTACCTATTTCTTTCTAGTTAAATTTTCCCAGATGCGATCCATGCGCGGGAGAACGCCAAAGCCTCCAGCCCGCTCGGCGATGCAACTCGTCGGTCGGCATTGCTGGTCGTTGATAGCCTCGCTTCGTCGCCGAAGCGCCAGCGCGATGACTGGTGGGTGAGCGGCCGGCCTGAACGCTGATCGGTAAGGTAGAAGCGATCGAGGACTCGGAGCAAGGCTGTGTCGGTTGACCGCACCCAACGGAAACCTGAAGTCTATTTTTCAGAGAGGGCCTGGATCTGTTGATCCAACATTTGCTGCATTAGCGGGTTGCCTGCCATCCGTCTTTTTAGCTCCGTAAGCTGCTGCCTCATGAGTTGTGTGCTCATGCTGGACGCGTTGGCCGGCTGACCGCCAGCGGCATTGCCAAAACCGAACCCCGGAAACTGCATGTCTAGCCCTCGATTACCCTTGGCGTAACGCTCGTAAAGAGCGGCCGCCTCTGGTAGTTTTTTCTTGAGGTCTTCGGCGTTTTTTGCGATCAGTTCGATAGGCTTTTCGCCGCCCGTGACCTGAGCCAGAATCTTGCCTCCCCGCAGCTCTTGAATGGTTGTCTCGAGTGGCCCTTCCTTCACGCTGATGGTTCGCAATCCGTTGATGTTGGACGTCGACACGCTTCGATTCATATTGCCGCCGCCGGCAAACGGGTTGCCGGGTTTGTTCCAGCCTTCGAATGGCTTGATCCCATCAGCTTCCTTGGTGTTCAGTGCGATCTTTGCCCTCTCGGCGGTCGAAGGCTGGTCACTTTCGCTGAGCATCTGCAATGTGATCTTTGCTGCTTCCTGGGTCTTTTCGTCTTTGGCCTGCGTTAATTTGCCGAGCACGTCGATCGATTTCTCGATCGTTGCGCGGTTCCCCGCCAAGGCCGCCTTGGCCAAGGCCGGAATGGCTTCTTTTCCGGCCGCGATCAGTTTCTTCTCGGCTTTGATTCGTTCGGTGAGCCGTTGATGCCCGAGTTGTTCAACCCACTTGTCGATCTGTTGCGTCGGCTTCGCTGCTGCAACAT
>JBCBOO010000222.1:0-11326 GCA_039821235.1 Planctomycetota bacterium | reverse complement strand
GATCTACTTCACTCAAGTCTTTCCGCACGAAAATCTTTGCCTCGAGATCGCGTTGGTTCACGTGGAGCAAACGCGTGTCCCGGCAAAGCGTCGCCGCCGACGATGGCGGCAAGACTACCGAGTGACCGACGTGGCGCTTGAAAAGATCGAATCAACGGTCGAACTGCAAAACGCTCGCAGTCTCTGTGCACTCGTGGGGATCGATCAAGGAACCGCCGAGTTCACGACGGAAGACCTTGCCGAACTGACCAAGCGTCCTCGTTGGTTCGCGCAGAAGATCGCTTATGTGCTCAAGCACACCGGTGCGATTCGCCAAGTGGATCGAAAACGCTCGGGGATCATCTACAAGGCGGCTTGAGCCATGACTCAGAACAGCCGCTTGTTTCCACGTGACGCCGAAAGAATCGAGCTTTCCGGTTTGACGACTTCGCGATACACGTGACCCGAGAGGGCTCCGGCGGCACGCCCGTAAACGCTTCCGTAGGGCAAGAATCCGAGGACCTGTGCACCGAGCGCTCCTCCAAAGTCGGGATAGAGAATTTTTTCGGCTTCGCTAACGCGTCGACGATCGAATCGCTTGAGGTAACGGATCACTTCCTTGTTTGCCAGTGACTCGTGCCAAAGCCCAAGGATCGGCGTGTCCTGACTGGCCGCGTATGTTCCAGGCAGACTCCGGCTGTGAACGTCTTTCGCATAGGCTGCTTTCGCCAGGCCGATCGTTGGGATGTCGGAGTACAGATGAATGGAGTCCGTGAAGGGGTTGTACCAATCTCCGCCGACCAGTCGCCCTGGAATCAACGTGTACTTCAACCAGTCATACGTGCCAAACGTGTATTTCCACGGTGCCGCCATGCGTTTGTTACCCACCAGTCGCTGCCACTCGCCGATGGGGTCGTATTGGTTTGACCGGACCAGGGTCGTATGCAGCTGGTTCTGTTGTAGGTAACGCAGAACCGCTCGCTCCGTTCCGGGAGAGATCCGATGGTTGTCCGCGCGTCGATCCCAAAGGGCGATCTTGTTGGCAAATCCGAGTGTAGAACCCACCCGGTCCAACAACTCATTGGGGCGCCCTCGAGCGATTTGTCCGGCCGCGGGAAATGCGTCACAGCCATCATACCCTGCGTCACAGCAAAGGTCGCAGCCGGTGTCGCAGTCACACGCGAGGGCATCGCAGCCCAGTGCGGACGAATCGCAGCCAGTGTTGTCGCAGCCAGTGTTATCGAATCCGACCGGCGCCGCGTCGCAGAGGGGCGAGGGTTGCTGGATCGAGTGGCATCCAACAGCGGATAGCATGACAGAGGCGCCGAGGCACAGCGACCGCACCGTGGTGAGGACGCGAGCGTTTGTCGCTTGATTGCGAAAACAGTCCAAGATCATCTTTGTCTTCCTTGACGGTTCCATCGCTCCGGAGCCGATGGGCTGCGGTGGCGTGAAACGTGTGAAACACTGCTCGGTCGTTGCAGCATCGATTGGTGTGCGATTTTATCGACCCGGCAATCGTCTTCGGTGTCTCAGCGTTCTGAGATCAACTTTCCGATCGGGCGCCGAATAATCGTTACCCACCTCTTCGATGCGTTTTGCGCGAATAGGTCCGCCGCATCCGCCGACCGGTTCCGCCGGTGGCTTTCCGCGTCTCCAGGCGACATAATCCCGACTCTGTCGCCGTAGTTGTTTTTCGATCTCCCTTCATCGCCAATATGCCCAATCCGTATCAATCCGAAAGTCACGACTCACCGGAGAATCTTTCGAGCGAACCCAACCAAGACAAGCGACCTTCCACGCTTTCGTTGATGAAGACCTCGGAGGACTGGTGGGCCATTTGGTGCGCGGGGTTCCTGTTGATGGTTTGTTTTGTTGCGGTTTGGTGGACGGCATCCGGTCGACCGGGGGGCGAAACCGAGACTGCGATCACCAGTCCCCTGAAGCCGTACCTGGGGAAACCGGCGGTGTGGTCGGAGTCACCTTTGGAGGCCTTTTACCAGCCGGCGAGAGTTCTGGAAGAGGAAGAATCCGCCTCGGAGGTTTCGCCCGAGCCAAACTCGACGGAGGGAAGCGCACCCGTTGAAAGTGACGCAGCCGAACCGGAATTGATCCCTGCCAAGACGCCATTCATCGGAGTCATCGGGGCGTTCGTCCTGCTGGGCGGACTGTTCACAGTTGCCATGAAGTTGCGTGGCGAGAACGCGAGTGGCTTTCTAAAAGCGTTTCCGGTGCTGTTCTTATTGGGAGTCCTTTCGTACGTGTTGGCGGGACAGTCCGTGATCAAGTCGTACAACTTGGAGTACGCACTTTGGGCGCTTCTGGTGGGATTGATCGTCAGCAATGTGTTTTCAGTTCCGGATTGGTTGCGACCGGTCGTCCAGACCGAATTCTTTATCAAGACCGGGCTGGTCCTCTTGGGAGCGGAAGTCCTGCTGAGTCGTTTACTGGCCTTGGGGATCCCGGGGATCGGAGTGGCCTGGGTGGTCACTCCCATCGTGCTGGTCTCGACTTATGTGTTTGGGCAACGTGTTCTCAAGCTGCCATCGCGTTCGTTGAACATGGTGATCAGCGCCGACATGTCCGTTTGTGGAGTTTCGGCGGCGATTGCGACGGCGGCGGCATGCAAGGCGAAGAAGGAAGAGCTGTCACTTGCGATCGGACTCTCGTTGTCATTCACCGTTGTGATGATGGTGCTGTTGCCGATGGTGATTACGATCCTGGGACTACCGACGGCCGTTGGGGGCGCTTGGCTTGGCGGTACCATCGATGCGACGGGCGCCGTCGCGGTGGCCGGGGCGACCCTTGGTAAAGAAGCGTTGGAGGTCGCGGCAACGGTCAAGATGATCCAAAACGTTTTGATCGGCGTCACCGCATTCTGCGTCGCGGTTTACTGGACCTCCGTCGTTGAAGCGGGCAAGGGAAAGCAGAGCGTCGGCTTGGGCGAAGTCTGGTACCGCTTCCCCAAGTTCGTCTTGGGATTCGTTGCGGCATCACTCGTCTTTTCTTTCTTGCACGGCGTGCTTGCCGACGGGGATGTCATGGTCGAAGCGATGTACAAAGGATCGACGAAGACACTCCGGGGATGGTTATTTTGCCTCGCTTTCGTTTCGATCGGTCTCGATACGCGTTTCCGGGAACTGCTGCCCTATTTTCGGGGCGGCAAGCCGATGCTGCTTTACGTGTGCGGTCAGTCGCTGAACCTGTTGCTCACGTTTTTGATGGCTTACCTGATGTTCGGCGTGCTGTTCCCGTCTGGAGCGACGCCGTGAAATTCACCATGAAGTCCCCCGTGAAGTACACCGGAAGACTCCTGACGTTAGCCGTCGTAGTGGTTTTGGTTTGGGGTGTTCTGCTGCCTTCGTTGTCGCGATCGGAGACGATTCGAAATCGTAATCGTTGGTTGGATGCCAATGGCGTTGACCCCGCAGCGATGTTCTACACGGACCTGCCCTGTCTGACGGCGGATGATTAAGGCGGCGTTGTCAAACGTTCTCGATGGGGCAGGCGTGATGGGCGATTCGTTTCAGAAACGCTATGATCCCGAGGCAAGCTTTGATTTCCCAATCATTTCCCTGAATTCTTTACTCGAGCATGCCTGTCCACCTTGCCGTTGATTTGGGCGCATCCAGTGGTCGTGTCATCGCCGGTTGGCTGGATGATGGCAAACTAACGCTGGAAGAAGTCCATCGTTTCGCGAATGATCCCGTACGGGTGCAAGACTCGTTGCAATGGAATCTGTTGGGCCTGTGGGCCGAGATCCTTGAAGGGTTACGACTTGCCGCGAGCCGCTACGAAGGGATCGTGTCGGTCGGTGTGGATACCTGGGGCGTGGACTATGTGCTGTTGGATGAAAACGGCCAAGTCGCGAGCCCGTTCCGGCACTACCGAGACTCGAGAACCGACGGCATGGTCGAGCGAGCTTGCCAGAAGGTGGGGCGGCAGACGATCTTCGATGCCAGTGGGCTTCAGTTCATGCCCATCAATACGTTGTACCAGCTATTTTCGGCGGCTGAGTTCGATGAGCGATCGCTCGACATCGCAGATTCGTTCCTGATGATCGGCGATTTTTTTCACTGGTTGCTGACGGGCAAACAGAGCATTGAAGCAACAAACGCGTCGACAACTCAGCTCTTGCACCCAAGGACACGCGAGTGGAACTTGGAATTGATGGAGCGCTTGCGAATTCCGACACGTTTGTTTCGTGAGGTCACCACGCCGGCAACCGTCCTCGGCCCCGTGCAGACTTCGGTGGCGGAACAAACCGGGCTGAAAGATGTTTCGGTCGTCGTTCCCGCCACCCACGATACGGCTTCCGCGATCTTGTCAGTTCCCGCTGAGGCCTTTGCGCCACAGACACCGGACTGGTGCTACATCAGCTCGGGGACTTGGTCGTTGATGGGGTGTGAAATAGCGCAGCCAATGGTCAACGATCTCTGTGCGGAGTTGAACTTCACCAACGAAGGCGGCGTCGCCGGCAGCACTCGTCTGCTAAAGAATATTGGTGGCCTCTGGGTTTTTCAGCAGATTCGCAAGTCAATGGAACGCCGCGGCAAGACGGTGGATTGGGCGCAGATGGTTCGCGAAGCGATTGCAAGTGAACCGTTCGGATTGATCATCGACCCGGATGACGAATCGTTCGTCGCGCCGAAAGACATGGTCGATGCCATCAATGCCTATGCGGTGCGAACCGCGCAGCCGACTCCGCAGAACGACGGTGTCTACTACCGTGCCGCACTGGAGGGACTCGCGCTGCGTTATCGAGTCTGTTTGGGAATGCTGGAACGCCTGGTGGACTCCAAACTCGAGACGATCCACGTGGTCGGCGGCGGAGCAATGAACGAGCTGCTGTGCCAAATGACTGCGGACGCGTGCCAGCGAAACGTAGTCGCGGGACCCGTGGAAGCAACGGCCATTGGAAACATTGCCATGCAAATGATCGGAACCGGTGGCTTCGGCGAACAGCACGGCTCTCAAGCGGAAGCCATTCTGCTCGCGCGGCAATGCGTTCGAGCAAGTTTCGATGTGAAGACCTACGCGCCAGTGGGTTCGCGGGAGTGGGATTCCGCTGCCGAAAAATTCATTGCCTTTACCGGCGGCGCCGGTTGATCGACCGATTGGACGTACTGCGAGAGTATTCTTGGTGATCGATCCAAATAAAACTGAGTTGCGCCAACGAGCCGTCTCAGTCAGGCGAAAGCTTGGCGACAAACCGCAAAGAAGTCGGCAGTGCCTTGAGCAAGCTTGTTCGCTCGAATCATTCAAGACCGCTTCAACGGTTCTTTGGTACATCGATGTGCGCGGCGAGTTGATGACGACCGATGCCGTTGGACAGGAACTGATCGCAAACGAGCGTCGCTGCGTTGTTCCCTACTGCGACGGGGACGAGCTGCGATTGGTGGAAATTCAACGTTGGGACGAACTTGAAACGGGAGCCTTCGGGATCTTGGAGCCCGCGCCCGCCATCCGTGAACTTGAACCACGCCACGTTTCCATCCGAGACGTCGATTTGGTGTTCGTCCCAGGAGTTGCATTTGATCGTTGTGGTGGGCGACTCGGTTATGGCAAAGGCTATTATGATCGTTTGCTTTCCCAAGCCCCCGAGCGATTGGTTCGGATCGGGCTTGCGTTCGACTGCCAAGTTTTGACTGCATTGCCCACACAGCCCCATGATATCCCGATGCATTGGATCGTGACGGAATCGGAGGTGCTAGCCTGTGCACCACTTCCCGGGGTCCACTCGAAAGGCGAAGCCTGTTAGGCTGATTTCCAGGGAGACGTTCGGTCTATTGGAACTCATGGAAATTATCGGTGCCCTACGCTCAACTCGGTCCTATCGCTGTCCATTTGCCCGAGAGGGTGGAGTCGAACGAGTCACTTCAGAGAGAGTTCCCCAGCTGGGATTTGGGGTTGATCGAGGCGAAGACTGGAATTCGTCAGCGTCATATCGCGAATAAAGACGAGACGTCCGCCGACCTTGCCGTCGAGGCGTCGCAAAAGCTGTTTGAGGAGCAAGGTGTCGACGCAAGCAGCATTGATTTTTTACTGTTTTGCACCCAAACGCCCGATTACCCACTGCCGACAACCAGCTGTCTCATTCAAGATCGTCTCGGGTTGCCCACTCACTGTGGCGCCTTGGATTTCAATCTCGGATGCAGCGGTTACGTTTATGGACTGGCGGTTGCGGACGGACTGATTCAAAGCGGCGTGGCCAAGAGAATTCTGTTTCTAACCGCCGAGACGTATACAAAGTACATTGATGCGGACGATCGGAGTTTGCGGACGATTTTCGGTGACGCTGCCGCTGCCACGTTGATAACGGCGGCGGACGCCCCATCCCTGACGGGATTTAAGTTCGGTAGCGACGGCAGCGGAGGTGACATGCTGCTGGTGGGCGACGGTGGGTGTCGGCCAACAGAGAATGCGATCCAGCCGCGACACCGAAAACGCTGGAAGAGCCGCCTGTACATGGACGGCCCGAGTTTGATCAACTTCACGGTCGGAGCCGTTCCAAAATTGATCGAAGAGATCCTGGAAGGCGAAAACCTTCGTGACGATGACATCTCGCTCTACCTAATGCATCAAGCGACGTGGAAGATGCTCGATCAATTGCGACAGCGGATGGACATCCATCCCGATCGCTTGCCAATCGAGCTGGCCGATGTTGGAAACACCGTGTCGTGCACGTTGCCTATCCTGATCGATCAATTACGAAAATCTGGGCGGATTGATCCCGCATCCGTTAATATGTTGGTCGGATTTGGTGTGGGGTTGTCGTGGGGCGGATGTTTGTGGACCGACGCCGCCTTGGCATCGGAATCGATCAGGAATGTGCAGTTCAATAGGGATCATTCATGAACACTTCACTCAGCGGCAAGCTACTGATTGCATCGCCGTATTTGAGCGATCCCAATTTCCTGCGGACGGTCGTGTTGATTGTCAGCCATGACGAGCAGGGAGCTTTCGGGTTGTCATTGAACCGACCGACAAACAAGCGATTGAGTGACGTCGTCGAGCTGTCGTTGCCAGCCACCAAAATTCGCGACGACGATTGGATCTACGAGGGTGGTCCGGTAGATGGACCGTTGCTGGCGGTTCATTCGATGTCGGGTGTCGGGTCGCCGGTTATCGAAGAGTCGGTGGATATCTGGATCACGAGTGAAGAGGAACATCTTCGGCTACTGCTCACTCGAACCGATATCCAAGTTCGGTTCGCGGCCAAGTATTCTGGCTGGGGGCCGGGCCAGTTGGATTCCGAGATGGAAGCCGGAGGTTGGTTGGTCGGGCAGGCCGACTCGGACATCGTCTTCGAAGACGCCGATCAAATTTGGGAGTCGAGTGTTAAACGCTGCGGGCATGACGTGTTGGCGTCGATTTCACCGGGACTGCGATTCGATGATCCGACCGTCAATTGACGAGGCGCTCCGGCGGAATCCGTGGTGACGGCGAGCTTGAAGAATTCCATTCGAACCGCAACCGAATCGCAATCAAGACGCTTTGTGATTGGGGATATTCACGGTTGTTCCAAAGCGTTGCGAACCCTGATCGAATGCATCGATCCGCAGCCAGGTGACGAACTCGTGTTCCTGGGCGACTATGTCGATCGCGGACCTGATAGTCGCGGTGTCATCGATCAACTCATCGAGCTTCAGGATCGGTGCCGAGTCGTCGCGCTGCGTGGCAATCACGAAATCATGTTTTTCGGAGTCGCATTCGGAGGGTTGGACGATGCGATTTGGTTGGAGTCCGGTGGCAACGCGACGGTGACAAGTTACGGCGGAACGCTGGGTAAAATCCCCGCGTCACACAAGGATTTTTTCAAGTCGCTGCTGCCACACTATGAAGTCGACGACGCGATTTTTGTGCATGCGTGCTACGAAGCGGATCTGCCGATGGACGAGCAACGCGATGCACTTCGTTATTGGACTCATGTTCATTCCATCCCTCCGCCGCATTGCTCTGGCAAACGTGTCTTTGTCGGACACACTCCTCAGGGCAACGGAATGGTCCGCGACCTGGGGCACTTGGTTTGCATGGATACCTATTGCTTTGGGACGGGGTATCTTACTGCGATGAACGTGGCAACCGACGAGATGATCCAGGTCGATAAGAAGGGTTTTCGAAGACGTGTTCCCGCCGAGGCCCTCTGGACCTGGTGTCGAAGGATCACCTCCCATGCGCGAAGACTTTTCGCGGGCAATCCACTGAAACGAAAGGCGTTCGATGCTTCCGAGAAACCCGTTGACGAACGAACGACGGACAAGGGAAATATGACTGATGTCTAACGTGGATTCATCCGAACGAGTCGATACTCGGCAATCGGAATCCTCCAATGGGGTGTCCGTGGTACCGATGATCGATCCGGGCCCCGAATACCCGGTGACGCCTCGGGCAATTGATCATGTGCCCTTTCAGCCGCGAACCAGCTTGATCACTGGAGGCATTTTTTTGATCGTTGGCGTTGCCTGGATTTCGGTCGTCCTCGGTGCGGGCGGTCCGGTCATTCTGACCGCGGTTTCCTCCGCGGGCTTTCTGGTGGGCGCGACCCTTTCGATTTTTAATTTGCTCCGCTGGGAGAGCGCGGAGTCGGCGTATGAAAAAGAGCGAACTTCCGCGGAGGAATGGCACCGCAAGTACGCGAACCTTCGTGCCGAATCGTCCAGGACGGCGACCGTTCTTTCGCACATGACCGACGGCATCATCATGCTCTCACCGTCCCAGGAGATTGTGTTAATCAATGAAGCGGCGGGACGTCTGTTGGCCTTGCCCGCGGACGGGATATATCTTCGGCGACGCTTTTCCGAACTCGTGCGCGTGCCGGAGATCAACCAGTCCGTTGAGAAGGTGCGGCGCGAAAACGTCGATGACAATGTCTCGGTCGAGATCG
This sequence comes from Planctomycetota bacterium, assembly GCA_039821235.1. Lineage (GTDB taxonomy): Bacteria > Planctomycetota > Planctomycetia > Pirellulales > Pirellulaceae > Stieleria. The sequence goes on along the minus strand of JBCBOO010000222.1, from coordinate 2,460 downwards.
TCGATGGAGCTGCGATTCGCCCGGTCCTTGTTCGCGTGAGTCGTATCCTGGACGCATCGGCGTCTCACCTGTTGCTCGTTTTTCGCGATGAGACGGAAGCCCAACGTGTGGAAGCCATCCGTCGCGAGTTTATTGCCAACGTCTCTCACGAATTGAAAACGCCTCTGGCTGCGATCAAAGGCTACGCGGAGACGGTTGAGCTGGCGATCGAGGATGAGGATGCCGATGCGACGAAGCACTTCATCGCTCAAATTGACCAGCAATGCAAGCGACTGGAGTTGCTCATCGCCGACATGATGCGTTTGGCGCGTGCTCAATCCGGCAAGAGCACGTTGCTGTTACAGACCATTGATCTTGCCAAGGTGGTCAATCAAACACTCTCGGCATTCTTGCCGGTCGCTTCGGCAAAGCAAATCGAACTTACCGTCGCGCCTCAGAAAGGACCCGTTGCGGTCATGGCGGATGAGGAAGCCGCTCTCACCATCGCGCAAAACCTGATCAGCAATGCCATCCGTCACACCAATCCTCAAGGCCATGTCGAAGTGACCTTTCGTCAGGAGAAAGGCGGCTGGACGATGGCAGTCTGTGACGATGGCGTGGGGATTGCTCCCGAATTCCAAGAGCGAATCTTCGAACGCTTCTACCGCGTCCATCGCACACGAAGGGCTCATGACGGTGGCACGGGGATCGGTTTGAGTATTGTCAAGAACCTGACGCGTGCGTTGCAAGGCACTGTGGGCGTGATTAGCAACCCGGGAGAGGGATCGACGTTTGAAGTGTGGCTTCCAAGCCCCGACTAAGGCAAACGTGCAAACGTGACTTGCAAGTGAATGACAGTGATCAGCCTTCGCACACGTTGTCTTCACCAAAGATTCATCCCAGGAAGGCGTTCGCCCGGGTGTACACCCGCGGCATTTTTACCACCATGTTCACTTCAGCAGATCGGAATGTGAATCTTTCACACCGACCAATCACAGCGCAACCCTATTTGCGGGAGCGACGAGCATCGCGGCATGTCGAAAACGAAAATCCTGATTGTCGAAGACTACAGTCCCCTCGCTGAAACGCTTGACTACCAGCTGAATCGAGCCGGCTATGAGGTCTATCGGGCAGCCGATGGACGGGATGGTCTGGATCAGGCCAAACTCTATTTGCCGGATCTCGTGGTCTTGGACGTGGACCTGCCGATTCTCAACGGCGTGGATGTCTGCAAGCAACTTCGAGCCGACTCGAAGACGCGTGAAATGGTGATTCTGATGCTCAGTGCAATGGGCGAAGAATCGGATCAGGTGGTCGGCTTCGCCGTCGGGGCGGACGATTATGTGGTCAAGCCCGTTGAAAGCTACAAAGTTCTCCTCCAGCGGATCAAAGCTCTACTGAGACGTCGGGAACCGGTCGTCGGGGACCACGAGTCCGTGACGCACAAAGAGGTCACCGTCGACCGACGGCGTTTTGTCGTCACCGTTGACGAATCGGTTTTGAAGCTCACCAAGAGCGAGTTTCGCCTTCTCGACACGTTGATCCGACAGCCAGGGCGGGCCTTCAGCCGCAGCGAGTTGGTTGACGCCGCGCTTGGGGAAGACACGGTGGTTCTGGATCGCACCATCGACGTCCATGTCCGTGCCCTACGCAAGAAAATGGGCGAGGCAGCGGATCTTATTGAAACCGTTCGGGGCGTTGGTTACCGGTTTAAAGAGTAAAAACTCTCTGACTTGTCGTGGAAAACCTGTCAGGGGGACAACGATTCACTTGCCTGACAGACCGAAACGCGTCATCATTTCGCTCAGAAGGCGGTGTCCACGCCGGATCACGTCGGATCCTGAACTCTCCCAGTCGCGGCCAGTGGCAGTTCCAGCCGGCTGATCGAACGAGAGCTATTTTTTCCGTCGTGGTGATGGATTCTGAGCAACCGGCTGCGGTTGGGAACGATCATTCCAGATACCTGGTCGTTTCCACATTTCGGCCGAGCAGGAACGCTTTCCCTAACCTAGCGTTGCCTCAATAGGAGGAGCGTTGATCGGAATGAGTTGCGCTTCAGAGATTTAAACAACACAGTAATTCGCCATCCGGGGGGAGCTCGCTCCATGTTTCGCGCGAACGTAATTGCCCAAGTCGCTCTGGGCACCATCTTGTCCGCCGCCGTTTTCGCCACGCCGGCATTCGCACAACAAAACGCCAAAAACTGGAGAGACAATGCCTTCCCGGTGAAGTCACACGACTTCGGTACGGTCGGTGTCGCTGCGAAAACCGAATTCCGCTTTCCAGTCTACAACCCCTTCACGCAACCGATGCACTTGCAGACGGTTCGTCGAAGCTGTGGCTGCACGACGCCGATTATCGAAACCGAATACATTCAACCGGGCCAATCCGGCTCGATTCTGGCGCGATTCAACACGGACACGTTCCGCGGAAAGAAAGGCGCCACGCTGACGGTCGTGATCGATCGTCCGATGTACAGCG
>JBCBOO010000221.1:0-11359 GCA_039821235.1 Planctomycetota bacterium | reverse complement strand
CTGGCCCGGCAAAATCGAGCCGGGTTTTTCGGACGAGTTGGTCGTCAATCAGGACCTCGTCGCGACGCTGGCCTCCGTTGTTGGGACAACAATCCCCAAGGAACAGGCATTGGATTCCATGAATCTGCTGCCGCTGCTAATGGGTCGTCAGAGTTACAATTCCCGAAAGTACCTTTTGTTGCAGGCGGGAAGTCGCAACGAAGTCATGTTTCGAAAAGACGGATGGAAGTTGATCCTCCAAAGTGATCAAAAGCTGACCCGATTCGATCCCGTAGCGCTCTTTCACTTGTCCGAGAACCCTTCCGAGGCCGCAGCCAATAACAAGATCGATGATCCGTTGCTGCAGAAGCGTATCCACGAGATGCGCACCGAGTACCTCCGCATTCGCGAGAGTCGAATCCGAACGATTCCGAGATCCTGAGTGAAGCAACAACGTAGACCGCAAAAGAGGGGCAAAACGGCAGCCACTGTCCGGCTCAAACACGAGCGGTGAAACGAACGTCAGTTTTAAATCACGTTGAAGAACTGGCTTGATCGCAGGATTAGGCTCCGCGGGGGTTAACTTCCATGACGATAGTGGTATTCACTATCGGCCGTAGTCGACATTAGTCCGTCGGGTAACAGATTGAACGCGAGTGAATAGCGAGGCTCGTCCGCTTGATGCGTCCCGATCCGATGAAACAAGTAGCTGGGGAAAAAGAGCAGCATGTTGGCGCCGACTGCGATGCTAATCACGTTACTGTTGTAAGGATTGCGTTCAGCGGGAGGATTAACGTCAATTGTTCTTGGACTGACATTGAAATTCGTGAACTCAATGTTTGCACCTCCTTCGATCGTATCAAAATAGAGCACGCCGCTAAAAAATGAATTCTTGTGGGTGTGAAAAGCAGAATGCTCCCCTCTCGACGTTTTTGTCAACCACGACGTCGTGACTTGGACGCTCGTGCTCTCGTAACGCAGGATCGAGTCCTTGAATCGGTTGAAGTGCCCACACAGAATTGCTTTTAGTTTCGGCAGACCTTGCAAAATGTAGTTGTCTCGTGACATGACGCTGTCGTTTGCCTCGACGGCGGGACGAAATGGGTATTTTGATTCGTCCTTGAGCAGCGAGTAGAACGCGTCCATGTCATCGTCAACCTGACACATGAATAGCGGTGACGCGAACAGTGGCAATACTTGTTCTTTTGGCAAAACAGGCGTTTCCGTGCTAGATTGACTTGTCTGACGACGACCGGATTGTCATCAATTTACCGTTGGCATTCTCGAGTTTACATGTCTCCTTTGTTTCCCCTACCCAGTTGTTCGATCTCGGCGTTGACATCCGCAAGCTTGGTTTTCCATTCCGCGGCTGCGTCGGCGTTGTCGCGTGCTTCGTACATACTGACGACACGTTCGTGGGCACGCGGGACATACCAGCGGAAGAGTGCCTTCATTTCCTTCAGCTGGCCAGCGAGCGACTTTGCCGACTCGGTCAGCAACGGCTCCGCCTGGTCCCATTCAGACTGTGCCGCCAGGATTGATCCTCTGATGCTATTGGCTCGTAGCCGCTGCAGCTCGTCAATCTCGCTGATGTCGATAGCCTGATCGATTTGCTCGCTTGCGGTTTCGGTAAGTTGCGAATCCAACAGCGATTCGGCGAGCGAAACGTAAGCGTGAGCCAACTGTTGTCGGTCGGGTTCATCGGCCTGCTTAATGATTGCGATCCATTCGTCGATCCGCTCTTTGGCGTCTGCAAATCTTTGGGACCTTAGCAAGGACGCTTGCAGACCACTCAGCGTGGCGAGCGTCTGAGAGTGATCGTCGCCCAGATGGGTCTTCATCAATCGGTATGTCTTCTCGAACGTGGGAATCGCATCATCAAAACGCCCCGCCAAGTGGTAGCTTAGGCAGAGATGTTTCATGCTGTTTAGCGTTTGCCAATGACTGTCTCCCAATTTCGGCTTCATGAGGCGGACCGTCTTTTCCAAGAGTGGAATCGCGTCGTCAAGGCGATCAGCTGCTTTGAAGAAAACAGCGAGATTGTTCATGGCATTCAACGTGTCGGGATGATCGTCGCCCTGAGCCGCCCTCCTCAGCCGCACCGTCTCGTCCGCAAGTTCAATCGCTTCGTCAAGACGATTTGCTTTGTAATAGTTGTATGCGAGATTGTTCATACTGACTTGCGTATCGATATTGGCGTCGCCCAGCTTGGCTTTACGCAGGCGGAGCGTTTCTTCGTTCAGCGGGATTGCCTCGTCCAGTCGGCCGACTTGATCGTAGTCGTACGCAAGGTCGTTCATGAAGTTCAGCGTAGAAAGATGGTCGTCGCCCAGCTTGGCTTTGCACAGACGGAGCGTCTCCTCGTCGCGCCGGATCGCGTCCTCCATCCGCCCGGCTGATCGGTAGTTGTCGGCCAGGTTCTTCATGCTCTGTATCGTATCGGGATGGTCGGCTCCTAGCTTGGCTGTCTGCAGGCGTACTGTCTTTTCCCACAGCGGGAACGCCTCTTCAAGACGACCGCCATTGAAGTAGCAGAAGGCCAGGTTTTGCATGCTCTTTACCGTATCGGGATGGTCGGCTCCTAGCTTGGCTGTCTGCAGGCGTACTATCTTTTCCAACAGCGGGAACGCCTCTTCAAGACGACCGGTATTGAAGTAGCCGGCGGCCAGGTTGTTCATGATCTGTGTCGTATCGGGACGGTCGGCTCCTCCGTTGGTGGTCTGCAGGCGTAATATCTCTTCCCAAAGCGGGATTGCCGACTCAATACGACCGGCTTCGAAGTAGCTAAGCGCTAGTGACTTCATGCTGGTGAGAGTGTAGTGGTGCTCAACTCCCAACTTCGCCTTCAGTGCACCGAACGTATTCTCAAAAAGCATGAGGGCTTCGTCCGTACGGCCGGCATTCCGATAGCACATGCCTAGTCGAGTGATCGTGTCCTGGGTATCTGGGTGATCGTCGCCCAGCTTTGCCCGATAGAGTCGGACCGCCTCTTCGAAAAGAGGAATCGCATCGTCAAGACGGCGGGCGGTCGTATAGCCTGTAGCCAGGTTAACCATGCTTGTCAGAGTACCAGGATGGTTGACACCCAGATTCGCTTTCATCAATCTTAGCATTTCCTCTGAATAAGGGATTGCTTCTTGTCGACCGGCAGAGAGATAGGCTGAGCCCAGTTCCAGCATCACGTTTAGGGTAGTCTCATGGTCGTCACCCAACTTCTCTCTCATCCTCTCTACCAGTTCTTCTCCGAGTGTGATCGCCTCATCCATACGATCTGGTATTTTGCGGTAACTCGCGACGAGAGGGCCCATGCTGGAGAGCGTATCCCTGTGATTATCCCCCAACGCGGCCCTGCGTAGACGGAGCGTTTCTTCACGGAGGCGGAGAGCTTCGTCTAGACGACCGTCCAAAGAATAGGTCATCGCGAGCCCGCTCATGCTGAGAAGGGTGTCGGGATGGTCGTCACCCAACTTGGCCTTTCGAAGACGATACGCTATGTCCAGTGCCGCAATCGATTCTTGATAGCTACCCAGCGATTGCAGTGAGGCACCAATGGCGTGAAGTAAGTCAGCTTTCGCCAACTCGTCCTTCGCGAGCGCATCGTTGGTCTCAATTTCCGCTAACGCCTGCTGCAACACTTCCACTGCTGTCATGTCGGAAGTGACACCCTCATTATCTGGATCGGCACTGCGGAACGCGTCCACAAAAGCGTCGACAACGGTCTGATTTCGTTTCGCCAAGATCGTCATCTCGTCGGCGATCGCTGCCTTTTCGTCAGCGGTTTCTTGCGCTTGCGACGCCAAATTCCGGTACTGTAGCGCACCCAAAGTTGAGCCGACGGCCACCACGAAGAGCCCGGTGATGAGACTCGTTGCCAACCCCGCTACCAAACGATTGTTGTTGGCCCAGAGCGATAGGCGTTCCAGCGGTCCCACTCGGCGGGCCCGAATGGGACGACCTTCGATGAATCGCTGCAAGTCATCGCTCAACAGGGCTGCCGTCTGGTAGCGTCGAGCAGGATCGCTTGCGATCGCCTTGTGCACGATGGTCTCCAAGTCCAGCGGAATGGTCCGATCCCGCTCTCGCAAGGGTGGCGGTTCTTGGGTTTTGATCTGGTCTATGAGTGCCAACTGATCGTCCGCACGGTACAGCGGCTGAAGTGACAGCATTTCGTACAGCGCAGCCCCCAATCCGTAGATGTCTCCCCTTTCATCGCACGAACCAGAAAAACGCTCGGGGGACATGTAACGCAAAGTTCCCAGAATATTGCCCGTCTGGGTTAGTTCGACATCTTGCGACTTGGCCAGCCCAAAATCGGCGACCCAAGCAGTCCCGTCCGTATCGAGCAGAATATTGGAAGGTTTGATGTCACGATGAATGATGCCCCGTCCATGCGCATGCTCGAGTGCCCCTGCCACCTCGATGCCGATTTTGGCCACGTTACGAGTATACATCTGCTGATTGCTGATCGCTGAGAGACTTGAAGTCGCTGAGAGACTTGAAGTCGCTGAGAGATTTGAAGTCGCTGAGAGATTTGAAGTCGCTGAGAGATTTGAAGTCGCTGAGAGATTTGAAGTCGTCGCCGACTCTTGCTCGGCGCTTTCTGCCTGGGTGTTGGTGTCGCGATGATCCTGACCATAATCCCAGCTGGTGGTGACCGCAGCTGCCGCCCGTTGGGCGAAATCCATTTGTTCGGATAGCTGTTTCTCGTTCCCTTCACGCATGCTGCGGAGCACTTTAATGACTCGGTCCAAGCCATCGCCGACGATAAACTGCATCGCGTAGTAGTTGAATTCGTCGGTGCTGCCCACATCGAAGACGGGCACAATATTCGAATGGTGCATCGCGGCGGCAGCACGAGCCTCTTGTCGAAACCGTTCCACCGTCGTTTCGCCGCTGCCTTGTCTTGAAGACACCACTTTCAAAGCGACACGGCGACCGAGCGCCAAGTGTTCCGCTTCGTAGACCACGCCCATGCCGCCACGACCGATTTCGCGAAAGATGCGGTAATCGGGAATTGACGGCACGCCGGAGGTTGGATTGATCGACCTGGCGGTCAACAGGGTTTGATCATCAATCGAAGCCGGCGTCAGCTCTTTCGTGATGCCCAGCGCCGGAAACAAGTCGCGGATCTGATCAGCCATTTCGGGGTATCGCTCGACGTATTCATCCAGCGTTGGCATTTCCCCATTGCGGCAACGTTCGAAATACTCCTCTGAAATCGCTGCGAGTGGATCACTGGTCGAGCCGTCGGGGTGGTTTGCCATGGTATTTCGTCTTCGTACTGAACCGAGGCCTAGGAATAAGAAGTGAGCCGAAATCACTGCGACTGTTCGATCGCCCCAAGGTGCAACGCGCAGAACGACTGGCGCTAAGTCGTCGCTGCAATTTCTGCAGAAGAAGTGTAACAAGATCGCCATGCGTCTGGCGAAGTGGGATCCCGGCTTGGGCTTATTTAGAAATACAGAACCTCTTCCATCGCAGCCTTCAATCGTTTGAACGCTTGTATGTAACGATTTCTGTATGGAACGATTTCCCGCCGCAGTCTTTCATAGGAGATCGGAGGCGATTTGCCAGACGGTGAGCGAACTCGAAACCTTGACCTTTCGAATGGTTAGTGTATAATGAACACTAACTGGAGAGAGAAATGAATGAAGCTCGTGAAAATGATTCGCTATCGTTACTGACGGATCTGTATCAACTGACAATGGCATATGGGTACTGGAGGCATGGCAGGGCCGAACAGCCTGCCGTCTTCCACCTTTTCTTCCGGCGGAACCCCTTCAAGGGCGGCTACACGATAGCGGCGGGTCTCGAGCCTGTGTTGCAGTTTCTGAGTTCGTTTCGATTTGAAGCCGCGGACGTTGATTTTCTGCGGACGGTCAGGGGCAATGACAACGCGCCGCTCTTCGACGATGCCTTCCTGAACTATCTCGGTCAACTCGAACTCACGCTCGACGTGGATGCCGTTCCGGAAGGGACGGTTGTGTTTCCCCACGAACCCCTGTTACGCATTCGCGGGCCTATCTTGCAGTGCCAGTTATTGGAAACAGCACTACTGAATATCGTTAACTTTCAGTCTCTCATCGCGACGAAGGCCGCTCGTGTGGTATCGGCCGCCGGTGGAGACGACGTTCTTGAGTTCGGCCTTCGCCGGGCGCAAGGAATTGATGGCGCGCTCGCAGCGAGTCGTGCCGCCTACATCGGTGGTTGCGCAGCGACCTCGAACGTTTTGGCCGGAAAGCGATTTGGCATCCCGATCAAGGGGACGCATGCTCACAGTTGGGTCATGTCATTTGATACCGAGCCGAGTGCATTTGCCGCCTACGCCGAAGCGTTGCCAAACAACTGTGTCTTTTTGGTCGACACCTACGACACGCTGCAGGGCGTTCATCACGCAATCGAAACCGGAAGGGTGCTTCGCGAGCGTGGTCATCGCATGGTCGGGATTCGGTTGGACTCGGGAGACCTCGGAGGCCTCAGCCAGAAAAGCCGAAAGCTGCTGGATGACGCGGGGTTTGAAGATGCCGCCATCGTGGCGAGCAACGATCTTGACGAGCGAACCATCCAGTCACTGAAACAACAGGGTGCCGCGATCAACGTTTGGGGTGTGGGGACCAAGCTGGTGACTGCGTACGACCAACCCGCTCTCGGAGGCGTCTATAAACTGGGAGCCATTCGAGACGATGCGATGAATTGGGTGCCGAAGATGAAGCTTTCCGAAGAACCGATCAAGAGCTCCACACCCGGGGTGCAGCAGGTGCGTCGATTCTATGACGCGGAAGGCGAAGTCATCGCGGACATGATCTATAACGAATTGCAGCCACCGGGAGTTACGCCGACATTGATCGATCCGCTCGAACCGAACCGTCGAATCGAACTGTCGGCGTCACAACCACATGAGGACATGCTCGTGCCGGTTTTTCGAGGCGGCGAAGTGACTTATCAGACACCCTCTCTTGCCGACGTCAGAGACCGCACGTTCGCAGAACGTCGGCGTTTGAAGTCTTCGATTCAACGATTCGACCATCCCGACGCCTTCCTCGTCGGACTGGAGGAGCAACTTTATGAAATGAAGGTGCGACTGTCTGAGGGTGCGCAAGCGGAATCCCGATCGGAGGAGGCCCCATGACATTCCAGTACGAGTTTCCAAGAGCCGCCCTGACCGTTGATTGTGTCGTCTTTGGACTGGATGATGCGGAATTAAAGGTGATGTTAATTCAGCGTGACCTGGCACCCTTTCGTGGTAAGTGGGCTTTACCTGGAGGCTTCGTGCATACCGATGAGTCCTTGGAAGACGCCGCACGGCGTGAGCTGCGGGAAGAAACCGGGTTGAAGAACGTGTTTTTGGAGCAGCTCTACACCTTCGGAGATTTGAATCGTGATCCACGAGAACGCGTGGTAACGGTGGCTTGGTACGCGCTGGTTCGACTTTCGGATCATCGTGTGAAAGCGGCAACGGATGCTCGCGACGCGGCATGGTTCCGATTGCACGAGCTGCCCAAACTTGCGTTCGATCACGGGAGCATCTTGGAGACCGCCCACGAACGCCTTCGAGGGAAAGTGCGGTATGAGCCCATTGGTTTCGAATTATTGCCCAAGAAGTTCACTCTCACACAACTGCAGAAGCTCTACGAAGTTGTGCTGGATCGAGTGATCGACAAGCGGAATTTTCGCAAGAAGATCCTTCAGTTGGGCGTCCTGGAAGAGCTGGACGAAGTGGAGACCAACGTCGCCCATCGTGCGGCGCGGCTGTATCGATTCAAACCCAAGAACTATCGCAACTTGGTCAAACGAGGAGTGAATTTTGAAGTCTAACGTCATCCCGAACGGAAACGCGTTCTTGCTCATTGACTTGCAGAACGACTTTGTCGAAGGCGGGGCCTTGGCCGTCAAGGACGGATCATCGGTTATCCCGGTAGCCAACCAATGGATGGCGCGTTTTGACTGGGTGGTTGCCACGCAGGATTGGCACCCGCCTGACCATGCGAGTTTTGCCAGCCAACACCCGGAGCTGGCGGTCGGGGATCAATTTCCGCTCGGGGATCAGCTTCAAACGGTATGGCCAGATCACTGCGTTCAGGGATCCAAGGGCGCAGAGTTCGTTTCGCAGTTGGATGTCGATCAGATTGATCAGGTGATACAGAAGGGAACCAATCGCGAAGTCGATAGCTACAGTGGCTTTTTCGACAATGATCGCCGACACTCAACGGGCCTAACGAAGGCACTGAACGAAAGGGGGATCAAACACCTTTACGTCATGGGACTCGCCACCGACTACTGCGTCAAAGCAAGCGTGCTGGACGCGGTTGCCGAAGGATTTGCCGTCACAGTCATCGAAGATGGTTGTCGAGGCGTCGGGCTGGCGCTTGGAGACATCGACCGAGCCTTCCATGAAATGACGCGGTCGGGCGCGAAGGTCGCAACGAGCTCCAGTCTGAGTCTCGAGTGAACCGCAGCCCCACGACGACTTGATCTCTATCGCACCGGGATCGCGAATGCGGCTTCGCAGAGCTTGCGAAACTCTGGAGTTACCTCGGTGGATTCAACCAGCAGGTCGTTCAGCAGTCGTCGTTCGACCTCGCGAATGCAGCCCCGCGCGGTCATCATGTCAACAAGGAGGACCTGCTCTTCCGCGTCGATCTTGCCGTCCTTCAGGAGCACGTGACGCATCAACGGTAGGAACATCGCGTCGAATTCGGGACAGACACTATCCGCCCGCCCCAATAGCTCGATCAAAAAGATCACATCATCCACGTCCAGAACGCCATCATTCTCGACGTGCTGACGAATTTTGCTGACTTCGGCGAGGCCGATGCAGCCGTCGACGATGAGTTCGGAGGCGAGCTGATTGAGCTGGGACATGCGTCTATAAACCTGCTAGAGAATCCGGGCGAAACCTCTTCCGTGAAAATCCGATCCAGCAAACCTAGATTCCTGTACGGGCCTCCCACGGCATTTTGCAGATGATCAAGCGATTCAAACGCCTGTCATTTGAATCGCATCAGTGACGACGGTTGTTCCAGATTTGAGGCGGTGGCTCACCGGATTCAGTGTCCAAGCAACGCATTAATCTTTGGGGTCTTTACCGGACTGCCGGAGGTGAGGGAGCCGTCTTCCTTGGGACTGAGCCAGTTCAAGTTGCTCATTGAGCTCCTCGTGGGAGAGCGCGTCGATAGGAATCGTCATCAACGTTTCGGGATCGATTTCACTGCTGGAACTGTGTTTGGCAAGTCTCTCGACTTCCTCCTCCAGGGCAGTGAGCCACGCGGGAACATCCAATCCAGCGCCACTAGGCGTTTTCGCGAGTAACTCCGACTCGCCTTCCAACACATCGAACGCGCGGCTTTCACGGCTCGACTCGGCATCGTTCATCGCGGGTTTCACCAGTGACTTCATACGTGCGATCGTCATTGGCTGGACGAACCGCTCCAAGATGCGGTCGGCCACGGTTGGCATTCGCATCGAGTAGTCGCGTTGCATCTTTCGAAGACGGGTCACAAATTTTTCCGCTTCGGCACCGATGCGTTCACTCAAGCTTCGGCGCCACATCATTGCCGCGTTTTCAAGGCCGTTTTCGACCAAGACTTCGTGAGCCCACATGACGGGTTTCAAGTTCCATGCGATGCGTTCATATCCGGCTCGCAGACGAAGGAAATCCATAAACATGTAGACGAGGTCGCCGCGATCGCTCTGTGTCGTCGTGCTGTTGTAATCCTGGTACTCCCCATGGTGATCGATCAGGGTTTCATAGACCAACGTGATCCAGCGATCGGCATCCTTGAGCTCCAATTCCCCCGACTCGATATCTTGAAACAACCTCATGTCAGCAATTTCAGGCTGCTTGTCATCAATAACACGTTGCAGCCAGTCGGAGACGCCTTGGTGCAAGATCGCTCGCACGTTGCCGAGTTGCAAGAACATTTGCGTAAAGATCGGGTCGCCGTACTTGCGAGTGAATTCCACCAGTCGCTTCCAAGCTCTTGGATCGTTCACCGTCTCCAACGGCGAGAGTCGGAGGGTTTGGCTATGGGCCAGCCAAGAACCCAACATGGTTTCGGTAAGACGTTCGACCAAGGGAATTAAGACCTCACCGGTCGTTTGTTCATCCCGGTTGAGTTCGTCTGCGGTGCGGCCGTGAGACACCGAGGCCGTCAACGACTCCACCAACGCCTTAAAGCCGTCTCGGAACAGGGAATCGAATTCGGTGACGGCCCCGATTCCGACGGAGTTCTGCTGTTCCATCTGCCTGGAGATCTCGATCAGCCGGCAGGCTTCGCTGACCAGTCCACGTCGCGGAAGCCAGTGCATCAAATGACGAAGCACTCTTTGACGCAATCGCGCGGAGTAAATCTTGATGGGATCGCCACCTCGCGAAAGTGGAATGTACAGCAAGTTCTCGCGGCTGATCGCATCCACGTACTCGGGGAACAACTCGCGTGTGCTGGAAACATCCCCCGAAATCAAAGACGCGTAGAGTTTGACGGCTTGGATATCGTCTTCGGACATTTCGTCGTGTCCGTGATTCAAGTCCTCTCCGTCTTCGATTCGTTTCTGCGGAAATTGCTCGTGCTTCTCGTGGTGCGACATGATCGCGCCGCAAATCAACCTCCGGGCATCGGACATTTCAACCGCGGTTCCGATGATCCGCTCCATTAACGAATCACGCAGCACGCGCAGGCGGTCGTAGTCCCGCATCGCTTGGTTGTCGCTACCGGAGGGCTTGATCTCATAGTCACGAACGGCATCCAGGAGCCGGAGCAGCCCGACGCGGTTTTCCATTGCCCGTGTCGCCCAGCTGCGGAGCGCATGGAGTTGGTCGTCAAGACGTTCCGTTGGTGCAGACGATTGATCCGTGACGACCACATCGGCGGCGACCGACCACATGCGTGCGAGAGACTGCAGAAAGGCCAGCCGGTCGACCAACCGCTTCCACTCGAGCTCCAACTCGTCAAGGCTGCCATTGCCGCCCGATTCAAACAACGAACTGTCGACGCCATCGTTCGTACTGTCGGTAAACGACACGTCATCATAGGCGGCGTCAAAGATACCAACGTCGTCCCGTTCTTCAACACCGGCAAACGGGTCTTCCAGCGTGCGAGTGGACGCTTCACCGGACTCACTGAGCTGAAATGAAGGCGCGGACCAAAATTCTTCCGCGTTCGCTTCGAAGTAATCGAAGAACTTCCGTGTGAGAGGCCAAACACCCTCCTCTGCGAAGTCAGACGATGGATCGCGTCCGTGGCTGCGCAGTTTCATCAGCCAACGTTCGCTCAGCCGCGGGAGTGAGTTGCCTCCCTGACGCAACCCGATTTCGCTTGCGTTGCCGAGCCAGTGAATCAGCAGTGCCACTATAGGGCTGAGAGCAGGTGAAAGGGCTAGG
>JBCBOO010000220.1:0-11534 GCA_039821235.1 Planctomycetota bacterium | reverse complement strand
GGTGTGCAGGATGTCATGATCCGGTGCCCTTCTTTTCGGGCAAGTTTGATGATCCAAACTACGATGATGTCGACGATCCAACCGCACACGCTGCCATCACGTGCACGGCGTGTCATGCGATTCAGTCGATCGACTCCCACGTCGGCAATGCGGATTACACAATCGACGAGCCGCGACACTATCCGTTTGCATACAGCGATCAACCGCTGCTGCGCTCGCTGAGCGATCTGATGGTCAAGGCAAAACCGCAGTTCCACAAATCGGAGATGTTGAAACCGTTTCATAAGACGGCGGAGTTTTGTGCGACCTGCCACAAGGTCTCGTTGCCGGGTGAGCTGACCGGGTACAAGGAATGGCTGCGGGGCCAAAATCACTATGACAGCTATCTACTTAGCGGCGTGTCAGGCCACGGTGCTCGGAGCTTTTACTATCCGCCAAAGGCACAGGAGAACTGCAACGGTTGCCACATGCCGGCGAAATCCAGCGAGCAATTCGGGGCGGAATATGATCCGGACGTTGGCGGACTTGCGGTGCACGGGCATCGATTCCCCAGCGCAAACTCGGCGCTCTCGAAATGGTCGGGTGATGAGGCGGGAATTGAGCGGCATCGCGAGTTGTTACAAGGTTCGTTGCGAGTCGATTTGTTTGGGCTTCGGCGCGGAGGTTCGGTGGATGGGGACCTGATCGCGCCGTTGCCGAATGCGGGCGCGGTGGTTGCGAAAGGCGAAACGTATCTTCTGGAAACTGTTCTTCGAACGTTGACGCTTGGCCATCACTTCACCCAAGGCACAACCGACTCGAATCAGATTTGGGTGGAGCTGACGGCAACGCAGGATGGCAAAGTCATCGGCCGCAGCGGCCAACGTGATGAACGCGAGCGTGTTGACCCTTGGTCTCACTTCATCAACAACTTCGTCGTCGATCGCAATGGGAACCGCATCAATCGCCGAAACGCGCACGATATTTTCACGGCGCTTTATCGGCATCAAATCCCGCCCGGTGCGGGACACGTGATTCATTACCGGTTGGATGTTCCGGAGCAGTCAGACTCGCCGATTGAGGTCACCGCCCGGTTGCTTTATCGAAAGTTTGATACGGAGTACTTGGACTACGTCCGGGCCGACCGCGATCCCGAGCGGGATCCTCTCGACTTAGGACAAGTGGGCGATCCGAACGATCTGCCGATCATCGAAATTGCTCGCGATGAACTCCAACTGACGGTGGCCGAGAGTGATGCGGTTGGATCTACCGAGGCATGGTTGCGGGAGGCCGTATCGGACGACCAAAAACCGATCCCCACGTGGCAGCGATTCAACGATTATGGCATCGGGCTTTTGCTACGTGGAAAGTCCGAGTTGAAGCAGGCTGCCGAGGCGTTTGAAGTGGTCGATTCATTGGGACGTTACGACGGCCCGTTGAATAAAGCGCGAGTGCTGGTTGCCGAAGGTGATTTGGTCAACGCGGGTGCAAGTTTGACCGAGGCGTTATCGTTTGATCCTCCTCCCCCGTCATGGACGCACGCTTGGCTGAGCGGCGTTGTCAGCCGTCAACAGGGCAATTTCATGGATGCGGCAAAGCTGCTGCAGGGTACGCTGGACACGAAAGTTCCCGAACGCGGGTTTGACTTCTCTTTGGACTACATCGTTCGCAATGAGTTCGCGCTCACGCTGTTGGACATTGCCCAGCGTGCCGAAGCGATGGGTGACGAGGAGGAATTCCAGACCTACCTGACGCGGTCACGGGAAGAGTTCGAGCGTGTGCTTGAATCAGATTCCGAGAACGCGACGGCGCATGCGAACCTGGCAAAGATCGCGTCTTTGCGTGGCGACTCGGATGCGGAGGCCTATCACCGTAAGCTGCATTCGCGTTACAAAATGGATGACAACGCGGCTGAGGTTGCGTTGCCGTTGGCGCGACGAAAGTATCCCGCCGCCAGCCACGCCGCCGACGCGTTGGTGATCTACGATCTCCACCGTGAATCACGCTCCCAATAAACTACCAGCCTGCTTGATCTTGAATGTCCGAACCCGAGGCCACTCCCGAAACTGACGAAGACATTCAAAACGATCAGGTGATCGAGTCTGCCTTTCGTAAGTCGCTGATTTTCCTGATCGTTTTTCTTTTGCCCGTGATCGGACTACTGGTATTCCTGAACCTTCGCGAGCCGGAGGAAGAGGCCGTCGAAGTCGAAATGGAAGCGCCGCAGGGCCGACAGATCGACTCACTGACGTTGCCGAATCTGCCGCTGGTGGATGTCACGTCCGAGGCCGGAATTTCCTTTGTCCACCATGCCGGTAAACGCGGAGAGAAGCTGCTGCCAGAAACGATGGGCAGCGGGGTCGCGGTGTTTGATTTTGATGGTGACGGAAACCAGGACCTCTTGTTTGTCAATTCATCCGACTGGCCTTGGGCCCCCGAACCCGTATCCAGCCCATGCAAACTCTATCGTGGAGATGGAGCCTTCGGGTTTGAGGACGTATCGAACGAAACGGGAATGAATCAGCAACTGTACGGCATGGGTGTGGCTGTCGGAGACTATGACAACGACGGCGATCGCGACGTGTTCCTGACGGCCGTCGGAAAGAATCGTTTGCTGCGAAACGATGGCGGCGTGTTTGTCGATGCGACCGAGGAATCGAAGGTGGCCGGCGGAGCAGAGGCTTGGAGCACGAGCGCGTGTTTCTTTGACTACGACAACGATGGTCGACTGGACCTGTTCGTTTGCAACTACGTAACGTGGAGCCGTGACTTGGATCTGTCGCAGACGTTTTCGATCGATGGTGAATCACGATCGTACGGGCCGCCGGATGCCTTTACCGGAGCTTATTCATACCTCTATCACAACGAAGGCGACGGTACATTTCGTGACGTCAGTGAAACGGCCGGTATTCAGGTACGCAATGAAGACACCGGGGTAGTGGTCGGCAAGGCGATGGGAGTCGTTCCGGTGGACGTCAACCGTGACGGTTACTTGGATCTCATTGTTGCCAACGACACCGTGCGGAACTTCTTGTTTGAAAATCAAAAGGATGGAACGTTTGTCGAATCGGGCCAGTTGGCGGGTATCGCCTACGACTTGGCGAGCGGAAATGCGCGAGGGGCGATGGGAATCGATGCCGCCGTCTTTCGAAATGACGGTACGTTGGCCGTTGGTATCGGGAACTTTGCCAACGAAGCGAGCGCGCTTTATATGATGTCTTCAAAACGACAGACGTTCGTCGATGCTGCCATGTACACGGGGTTTGGACCGCCAACTCGATTGGGACTGACCTTCGGGCTGTTCTTCTTTGACATCGACCTGGATGGGCGATTGGACATTCTCGGAGCGAACGGTCACCTTGAGGAAGAGATCGAAAAGACGCAGCGAACACTTCGCTACGCCCAGCCGCCACAACTCTTTTGGAACGCGGGGCGGGAAGCGCAAACGGAACTCGTCCTGTTGGAGGAAGACTGCACAAGCGAAAGCTTTTGTGAGCCAATTGTCGGGCGTGGTTCTGCCTTCGGGGACTTTGACAACGACGGAGATCAAGACATCGTGTTGTCGGTCAGCGACGGACCGGCCAAGTTGTTTCGAAATGACCAAACGACCGACCACCATTTTTTGCGTCTGCGGCTGATTGGAACGACAAGCAATCGCGATGCCATTGGGGCTACCGTGTCGGTCACGGCCGCGGGCAAAACGCAGGTCCGGACGGTGATGCCGACCCGAAGTTACCTGAGCCAATCCGAACGTGAACTCACGTTTGGACTTGGCGATGCGACCACCGTCGATTCGGTCACCCTCACGTGGCCGGGTGAAGAGCCAATTGAGATGGTGGTGGAATCCATCGACGAACTTATTGAAATCCGGCAGCCGTCCTAATGACCCTGAGACAGACGCATGAGATGGTTGTCCATCACGAGTGCTTTTTTCGTTTCTGCGAGCATGCTTTTACTGGGATGCAATTCAAAGTCGGTGGGTTATCCAACGCTCGGATCTGAGCTTTCCGTCCAAAGCAACGAGGAGGTGATGGCATCACCAGCCGATTGGTTGCCCTGCGATCGTCGCAAGAATCTTGGTCATGAATTTCTGGTTGGTACGTGCGACGGTATGGTCGCGTTCGTGTCGACAGCTTCGCCGGGTTTCGAGCCGGTAGACAGAGTCACTCTCGGAACAAGCGAGTTCGGTGACCTGCCAGCGCAATCCAAGGCTGCCTTGATTGAAGAGCGTGGGTTTGCGTGGATCGCGCCTCTTGGTGATGGCTGGTTTGCAGCTTGGGACGAAAAGCCGTTGGGCACAAGCAAAATCGGATGGTGCTTCAAGCGACGATTTCCTGACGACTGGGCTCGGATGCCAGAGCTCCCCGACCTGGATTAGCAAACGAAATGATGCCTCTTACGTCGTGCGGCCCAAAACAGGCCTGTGATCATTGCCAAGAGTGCATGAACACTCGGTTCTGGTACGGCGACGGCCGTCAGGCGAACGGCGTCGAAATCGACTTCCAGGTCGGCATCGGGTGCAAGAGGGTCGATTTCGTTTTGGTTGACTAAGCGAATGGTTAAGTCCTGCCCCAATGCCGTGTGAGAGTCGCTTGCTGTGAACTGGATTCGGCTGGTTGCGAACATGCCTTCACCTATTGTTCCTGCCAGGCTGTTCAGGTCTTGGGCAAGAATGGTGTCTCCGGCAAGCAAGTCGATTCGATAGCCGGGGAATCCGTCCAGGTCAAAGAAGTCACCGTTCAAAGCGGTGCCTGATGCAATGTTGCCGACTTCCACTTCCAGTTCATACGCGGTGTTCGCCTGCAGCGATGCGGCGAGGGTCTGTTGCAGCCCGTATTCTCCCAGTCCGCCACTGCCAAAGAAACCGAATGCGATTCCAACGCGCTGACCCTCGGGAGCACCGTCGAGAAAGAACTCGGGCGGATTGGGCGTCAGAGTGCCCAGAAAAATGTCGGGCCCCATTCCGGCCCCGGCGATGCCGTTCGGGTCATAGATTTCCCAGCCCGGGAATGCTCCAAATGTGAACTCATTGAACAGGCTTTCACCACTAATGTCTTCAAAACCGGCGTTGACCACGGTCACTTCGGCGGCCGATGAAGTCGGTAAGACTGTTGTCATGACGATGAAACCTGCAATCATGCCCGTCAGTTCGCGGAGGCGAAACGTCGGCGGATTGATTGCGAGCCCGTGAGTTTGCGGTCGCTGTTTACCGTCAGCCATACTGTGGTTTCCCAATAGGTGAAGCATCGTCAAAGGCAGCGTTTGGTGCTGCTCCATCGTTGGGCTCGATCATTCGTGGCGATTGCGACAAAATTCTTGGAAAAAGATGACCGGTGATACTCCACAACTCGATCACGAATCCTTGACCCGGTGGCATGCCAAGCTTCGAGACGGGAATAGTGAGGCGACGACACTGCTTTGGGAGCGGTACTTTGACAGGATGGTGGCACTGGCGAAACGCAAGCTTCGCCACAGTCAACGCGTCGCGAGGGATGAAGAAGATGTCGCCATGAGCGCCTTCAAGAGTTTTTGCCTGGGCCTTCGACAAGGCAGGTTTCTGCGTGAGGATGGCGGTGCGAATCTTTGGCCGCTGCTGGTGACGCTGACGATCAACAAAGCCATCGATCAAGTACGCCAGAACACGCGGATCAAACGTGGTGGCGGGGGCGCTCATGCGGGTGCCGAAGCGGCCCCTGTGAATTTCCAAACGGCCCAAGAAGTCCTGGACCATGTCGCCAGCCGCACGCCGTCACCCGATATGATTGCCGCCACCAACGATGCGTTCGATCGACTCTTCGAAACACTCG
The DNA here is from genome assembly GCA_039821235.1 of Planctomycetota bacterium. Lineage (GTDB taxonomy): Bacteria > Planctomycetota > Planctomycetia > Pirellulales > Pirellulaceae > Stieleria. Next base: position 5,748 of record JBCBOO010000220.1, on the reverse strand, counting down.
ATCAATCGGGCGATGATCAACTTCGGGACATCGCGCTGGCATCCTTCCAAGGTGAATCGCCGCAAGAAATTGCCGAGGCGTTGGGGTGCTCGTCGCGAACCGTTCAGCGAAAACTGCGAACCATCAAGGCGCTTTGGGAGTCCGGTGATTGATGACACGCTCCACCCGTCTCACGAGTGACTTCAGCAGTTTTGAATCGTTATCCAACCAGGCGAAATTGGAACTGAATCGATGTTGCGATCGCTTGGAAGCCGCCTGGAACGACCTGGATGACGTTCCATTTGCGGATTGGGTTGCATCAATGCGGCCGATCGTCTCCGAGTTACGCGATGTCTTGCCGTTTGAATTGATCGCAACGGATCTTGGACATCGGCTCACTCGGGGACTTGAGGTGTCTGCCTCCATTTATGTGGACGCGTTTCCGGAATTGGATGAACGCGAAGTTCGCGAGTGGGTCGCAGATGAAATGCAGAGCGATACGACGGAGTCTCCGGCGGACGCGACAATGACGGAGCTCTTTGCGGAGGGGGATCTGATTGGCGACTACGTGATCGAAGCCGTGGTGGGTTCTGGCGGAATGGGGCGTGTTTATCGTGCCAAACACAAGTTGATGGGGCGAAATGTGGCCATCAAAATCATGCACCAGACCATTGCCGACGCGGACTTGGCTCAGCGAAGGTTTGCTCGCGAGATCCAGTCCATTGCATCGCTCTCGCACCCGAACATTGTCACTGCTTTTGATGCACGGCAATTTGCGGGTCGCGCGTGTTTGGTCACCGAATGGATCGATGGAAGCGACTTGAGCGGCATCGTCAAGTCAGACGGCCCACTTTCTGTTTCGCGAGCGTTGCAGGTCATTAAGCAAGCCGCCGAGGGACTTGCCTATGCTCACTCGATGGGCATTGTTCATCGTGATGTGAAACCGGCAAATTTGATTCTGACACCCGAGGGAGTGATCAAGTTGCTCGATCTCGGGCTCGCAAAATTTGAGACCTTGAATCAATTCCCCGCGGGCTCCCATTCGGATTCGCTGACGGCACCCAACCATTTCGTTGGTACGGCTGCGTTCATGTCGCCTGAGCAAGCCCGTCAGGCACAGCATGTTGATGCAAGAGCCGACATCTACAGCTTGGGGTGCACGCTGTACTTTCTGCTCGCTGGGCAACCGCCGTACCGCGGAGAGACGACGCTGGACACAATCCTCGCTCACTCAAGCGAAGAGATCCCCGACATCAATCGGTGTCGCACGGACGAACCCGTTCCGAAAGAAGTCGCCGCATTGCTTGGCAAACTCTTGCAGAAGAGTCCCGGCGATCGTCCCGAAACCATGCAGCAAGTGATCTCACTGATCAAAGAGATCGAGTCACCGATGCGGGATTTCGTTGCAGACGTGACGGTGCGATCGCTTGCCGGGCCACGCCGACGGCAATCAGCAACTCGTCGTCGAATCTCGGCAACGATGATGACCGGCGTTGCTGCCGTCGCCTTGATCGCGTTTTTCGTTTGGTGGGGGAAAGACGAGGCTGACGATCTGACGGCTTCGATTAGTACCGGCGTGAGGTTTGACGGAGTCGAAAGCTTTGCTCAAGTCGCGACCTTTGATGTGGAAATGGGTGACCAAGCTTCGATCGAAGTGCTGGTGACGCCGGAGTCTGGGCGACTTCCGGCAAACGTGGTCACTTGGTCTGGCGAGACGATCCTCGTTTTGTTCATTAACTTGGACCACAAGTGGGGCGTCGCCGTGCTCCACGACGGGAACTCGTACCTCGAACTTTCAAACGTCCTCGCCGTCCCTGGCCAGCGAACGCTGATCGGCGTGCGGAAAGCAGGCTATCAGACGGTCTTGGAAATTGACGGTGTGGAGGCCGAGACGACTCGTCAGGAGTATCCGCTGATTGCGACGAAGCGAACGCTCTGCTTTGGCGGTATGCCCAAAGATCTCTTCCCCAGAGATTCGGGAACCCGGTACTTTACCGGGACCATCCACGGATTGCGTGTTTCGCGTAATCGTTCGACATTGGCACGCCGTCCCGAGAATCTGTTTGCGGATTCACCGTTCACGGATGCGTTTTTTCCGCTCGATGAAGCATCGGGAAAACTCGCAACCGATCGGAATGATCGCTGGAAGGCAACGATTAGTCGCGGGACGTGGGTCACACCGGTCCAGTAGAAAATCCACTACCGAGTGCGTGATCGCTTCTTCTTCGGTTTTTTCTTAGGTTGAGGCGGATCAATCAAATCGCGGAGCGGCGCATACTCAGGATTCACGCATTTATCTCGCCAGCGGTAGAGCACTTGAATCAAACCCGCATCCGACTCGGGTTCAACGCCGCCGCCGGTTTCCGACACCCATTGCTCCAAGTAATCACGGTGTTGCTGGAGCACTTTCGCTTGCTCCGGGTCACTTGCCAAGTTGTGGATCTCATGGGGATCGTTTTCCAGATCATAGAGTTCCTCGGCGGGTTTGTCCGATCCGAAGAAGACGAGTTGTGCTTCGTTCATCTCTCCGGCGGCCATCATCCTGCGAAACTCGATCGAGACTGGCCACGGTTCTTTGTAGCTGGGCTGCATGTAGGGCCGGTCGGTCAAGTAGTTTTTGAGGTACTTGTAGCGTGGCGTCACGATCGCTCGGATCCGCTCGATCGTGTTGTCGCATCGATCGCGGGCAGCGACTACAAACTGGCGCGGAGTGTGGGAGTCCGCGAGAAAGTCAACGCCTTCCATCCACTCCGGTGCTTGGATCCCGGCGAGCGCGAGTGATGTGGGTGCCAGATCAATTCCTGAAATGAGGTCTTCTCGAACGGCACCCGATTTGATGCCCGGTCCGGCCACGATCAACGGCATCTGAATGCCGCCTTCGTAAAGGAACTGTTTGTGGCGATGAAGTTTGTAACCATGGTCGGAATGGAGCAAGATCACGGTGTTTTCAAAGAGTCCGTCGCGTTTCAAGGCATCGATGACTTCGCCGACTTGTCGATCGGTTTCCAATAAACAGTCATAGTGGTGCGCGATCTCTTCACGGACCAGCTCAATGTCCGGGTAGTACGGAGGGACAGATACTGCGGAGCGATCGGTTACCTCGGCGACCTTTCGCAGTTTGCCACCACCGAGTTGAACTTGGCCGAAGAATGGCTGGTCTTTCCGGCGATTCTCCCAGCACTTTCCGGCAACAAGTTCTTGGGGGCCCCAGCCTCGTTTTGTGGTGTAGTAATCGTAGAACGTGTCGCGGTCGAAGACGAAGTTGTAATCATCTTTGCCACCCTCGTTGAACGTGTAGTAACCCGCAGAGCGAAACAACTCCGGTAAAGTTCTTACGCCATCGGGCAAGTGAATCATCCCAATATTGAAGTGCTTTGAACCCGATGGTGCGTTGTTGCGAGAGCTTCGATGCTGGTGTACTCCGAACGTCGTCTGCATGACTCCCAAAATCTGTGCGGAACGCGTCGCCGAGCAGACACCCGCAGGCGTATAGAAACGATCAAAACGGATTCCGGAGGCTGCGAGTTGGTCGATGTTCGGCGTCTCAATCAACTCGTCTCCATAGCAGGAGAACCAACCGGAAACGTCCTCCAAGTAAATCCAGAGAACGTTGGGTTGCGTCGACTCCGTTGCGAGAGCGTTCGCCGTTGGAAGCAGGAAGACTGCCGCGGCGAGAATCAAAAGGTGTTTGAACGAGTTCATCAAAGTCTGGGGAAAGGCGATGCGGGGCTGTCAGGGAGGAGTTGGGATTGTCGGCGAAGGAATTCCGAATGTCAAAAAGGATTCTGCTGCATGCCCCGCAAGGCATGCACCCAACAACGAGTTGAGTGAAGCGTGTAAAGTGTTGGACGAAGGAGCGTCATGCGTTTCCCCAATCTGCCCAACTCAAACACGGTGGCTGCTCATGAATCCCACGCGAGCTCATCTAAGGCTTCGCACGTGCGCCTTTTTTGAAACCGTCGTCCATCGTGGGGTGACGTGTTTGATCGCTGCGATGCTGAGTGCCAGTGTCTTCGTTTGTCCGGCGCGCGGCGAGGATGGAACTCCGCCAAACATTCTGCTCATCCTGGCGGACGACCTGGGGTTCTCCGATTTGGGTTGCTATGGCGGTGAAATCGAGACACCCGTTTTGGATCGGTTGGCGGAAGCGGGGATTCGGTTCAGCCAATGCTACAATACGGGGCGTTGTTGGCCCACGCGAGCGTCGCTGATGACCGGTTTCTATGCCCAAGAGGTGCGTCGAGATTTTTTGCCCGGCGTTCTGTCCGGTGGTGCGGGCAAGCGTCCTGCCTGGGCCGTGATGTTGCCCGAAATGTTGAATCAAGTGGGATACCGTTGTTATCACACGGGTAAATGGCACCTCGACGGAGATCCGATCAAAGCTGGTTTTGTCTCCTCCTCGCCAAATAATCCTGGACGCTACTTTCAGCCCATCGTAGATGACAAGGGCCGCAAGGTGAAACCGCTGGCTTTTCGCGATGACTTTTACGTCACCACGGCAATGGCGAGCGACGCGGTCAAGAATCTTCGCGAACATGCCGAGCATCACGCCGAGAAACCGTTTTTTCAGTACCTCGCATTCACGGCGCCCCATTTCCCGCTCCATGCTTTACCCGAAGACATTGCGAAGTACGACGATGTCTACCTCTCGGGCTGGGACGCGATTCGAAATCAGCGTTGGGATCGAATGACCGAATTGGGGATTTTGGAAACGGGTGTTTCGCGTCCGTCTGGCGCGGAATCAACGCTCGGGCCGCCGTACCACTTCCCCGATGCGTTTGAAAGACTCGGCCCCGCGGAAGTCAATCGTCCCGTCGCTTGGGAATCATTGAACGAAAAACAGAAGGTGTTCCAGGCCAAGAAAATGGCGATTCATGCCGCGATGGTCGACCGCATGGACCGGGAAATCGGTCGTGTGATTGATCAACTTGAGCAGTCAGGTGTCTTCGAGAACACGCTTGTCTTTTTTCTTAGCGACAATGGTGCGAGCGCTGAGATCATGGTTCGTGGCGATGGACATGATCCGTCTGCAGAGCCGGGTTCTGGGGCGACTTATCTGTGCCTTGGTCCCGGATGGTCCACCGTTGGAAACACTCCGTTTCGGCGGCACAAGACATGGACGCATGAGGGCGGTATCGCGACTCCATTGATCGCGCACTGGCCCAGTGGGATTGAGTCGCAAGGAAGGGTGTATCGTGGGGTGCATCATGCCATCGATATCGCAGCGACCATTCTTGACGTCGCGCAAGCGAGTCAGCCAGAAGACGCACCCCAACTGACCGGGCAGAGCTTTCGTGGGGCGTTGGAGGGTGAAATCGTTCGTCCGAAACGGATGCTTTGGTGGTACCACGACGGGCATCGCGCCATTCGTATTGGAGACTGGAAGGCCGTCGCTCCGTATCAACGACCGTGGGAGCTATACGATCTTTCCAAGGATCGGATTGAGTCGAATGACTTGGCCTCAGCTTATCCGAAGCGGCTTGAGCGACTGAAAGCTGCTTGGCAATCACAACTGGACCACGCGACGGAACTTGCATCGGGGGATCTCTCGCCGGAGGCACTCGAACGTGCCAAGGGAGGCAATCACAACCGGGGGAAAATGCATCAAGCTCAGCTCGATGCAATGCTTCCCGAGAGTGCCGTGATTCCGGATTGACGACCCTCTCTGGTCGCTGCGCGACCGTCTCTCCCTGGGAGAAAATCCAGCTTTGGCAAAAGGCATAAAAAATGGCCTTTTGCTACGTGTGGTGATTTCGGCATGAAATGGTT
>JBCBOO010000021.1:11051-41176 GCA_039821235.1 Planctomycetota bacterium | reverse complement strand
GCTTCCAGGCAGCTGTGTAGCTCTTCGTCGTCGGGTTTCCAGATGTCGGTGCGTAGGCCGACCAGGTGGGTTTTTTCCCAATCCCCGGTCTCCTGATCCAACGAGTTGACCGTCCCGACGCAATCCATGTGTGTCGTGAAGTGGTTGGTGTCCGCCGTCTTGAGTTTCTGCAAGAACTCGACGTTACTGGGGTGCATTCCAGGCACCGCCCACATGTCGACGAAACGTTCGCAGCGATTTTCTTCCGGGTCGGCCATCGGAATCAAGTCTCTCCAGCAAAGTGCAAGATACGGCAAGTCGGCCCGCGGGTGACCGAGGGTTCTCTACCAGATGTAGTTGAGGCCGAAGTGGATGCCTTGGACGTAGAACGTGTTGTCACGCAAGATCGGTGACGGGCGTTGTGCCCCGACCGGAACATCGGCCAAATTGGTCGCCAGTTCGGGATCGATGGTGCCAGAGACTTGCACCGCATCGGTGAGCGCGATCACGTGATAACCCACCGTCACGTCGAACGATGGAAAGTGTTGCCATCCGAGCGTGAAGTCCAATTCGGGAACCCAACTGAACGTGTTGTCGGTCCGTTCACCCGAGTTGGTCGAACGAATGAGCAGCCCGTTTGGGTCGGTGAAATTGTTGGCGTCGATGCTGCGGAAATCCGTCCCGGTCCGGGTGACGCGCCGGCTGAGCGAACCAAAGCCGACTTTCGCGAGCGACCGAAACGACCAGCATCCTTCGCGGTAATTGGTCGAGATGCCGAGTTGGCCGCCGTGGAAATCGTTCTCGACATCGAAGTCGTCGATGACCGTGCGGAGTGATCCCACTGGGGCGAAGTCATCGCTGAGCGAAACCGACGTGCTGGAGATTCCCAGTGACTCGTCGAGCCCCATGTATTGATAGCCGTAAAGGAGATCGACCGTTCCGCCCATGCCCTTGTACCAAAGTTGACGCATCGAAATGTCTGCTCCGTACACGTTGCTGTCAGCTTGGACGCTGATCGATCCACGTGCCAGGTCCGGGAATGCGACGACCAAGGTTGACTCTTCGGGTGTGATCCCATCGCTCACGTCAAAGAAGGGACGTGTGATGACAGTCGTCGCATCGCCGTCGGTGTTGAACCCGTTGGTCTCTTCACCGGCGAACCAACCACGCAGCACCACGCTGCGGTCTTTGTAACGATCCAACCACGAACCGATCGTCAGTCGCCCGCCAGCGGTCATTCCGTCCAGTAGCTTTTCATCGCCCAACAGCGCGATCGTATCCGCGTCGCCACGTGTACCGGCGGTTTCGAAGTCGGGCGGATCACCGATCGTGCTGGTCACCAAGGGTGGCAATCGATCTCCCTTGCGGAACATCAGCAACAGTTCCAGCGAACCAAACCAATCACGTGACGAAACACCGATGCCCAGGGAATCACATCCACCGCCGTCGCAGGAAAACCCGTCGCATCCGGGTGATTCGCAACCACAGGTGACTTCGTCCATTTCAACCATGGGCGCGTAGGACTGCGGCAGGGTGGTCAGGGACGGGCTGGTGCAGCTAGGACACGAGCAAGTCTGGACTGCCGAATGATGACTCGCCGAACGGTCACCTACCGAATCAGGGTGTACTTGATGGGCCGCGATCGGAGACGCGAGTCGATCGGCGGCGGATGGATCAAGTCCGGGTGGCATCGGGGCCGAGCTTTCAAAGCTGGCCTGCATGATCTCCGCGGGCAAACGTTCCACCGATACGGCCGGCAATGCGTCTTCAAGCGGCGCGTCGACGAGGCCACCGGGTGCGTCTTCAGGGGCTTGGTTCTTTTTTGCGAGTGACGGTGATTCGTAGGTTCCGCGATCGGGTTTTCGATGTCGTACGAATCGATCTGCCGCCGCGGCTTGACCAACCATCGACGTTGCGATCAGCGCGATTGCGAGTCGCCGAAACCTTCTGTGCGTCCTTGCCGTGTGAATCATCGTGATTCCAAAGTGTCTCGATTGAGAATGTCATCAAAGCGAAGCGATTGCGAATGGGTGCAGCGATCGCCCGTGGTCCTTTCATCGACATTGACGATCATTGCGCTGAGTCAAACTTGGCAAAGTTTGCGGGTTGGCCGATCGTTGCGGGTTTGGTTGCTTGGGAGGCGGAATCTGCAAGTGCTGTGGAAACTGCGTAGCGGCTGTTGAAACGATCCCTCGCTCACGCTTCGGGTTGTGATTTGGAGATCGGATCAACAAGAGCCGCTGCATCAACAGCCTGCTATGGCCCCTTGGGGGCTCGCGTAGCGGCTGTTGAAACGATCCCTCGCTCACGCTTCGGGTTGTGATTTGGAGATCGGATCAACAAGAGCCACTGCATCAACAGCCCGCTATGGCCCCTTCAGGGCTCGCGTGAATCATCTGCAGCAATCGTGGATAGACCGAGTGTTTTCCAAGCATCAAGCTGCTTTTCTTGGCGGGTTTGTTGCGACGTTGGAGGTCGGCTCGCTTGGTTGGGTCTCGGACGGGGATTTGGTCTTTGGCGGTGACGACACTCCGATCAAGGATCCGAAACGCGTCCCGCGGATGAACGCGCTGTAGCTGAGAACGCACAAGGTGGCCGAAAAGGTGAAAGACAAAAGCCATTTCCATGTCGGACTGCCGCTCGCCCATGCCCATTTGAAATCCATGTGGATTAGGCCCAGCAAGGGATGGTGAACGAGGTAAATCCAAAACGACGCGGCGGCCAGGTAAGTGATCGCGGAAGGAAGACGGCTGAGTCGCTGGCTGCAACCGATCAGTCCCAACGAAACGAATGCCGCGGCCGATGTGGTGCAAAGTGCGAGTGCACCTTCGCCCGCCCAATGCCCGATTCCGCCAGGGTTTTGCCGGGAATCCAGGTGCATTTGCCCGAGCATCACGGCGCCGATCATCAACGAAACGCCCAGGAAGAGTGTTCCGCCGCCGACTTGTTTGAGTCGCGTCAGTGCCGGGTCGGCGAGGGCCAAAATCAATCCGAGCGTAAAAAACGCTCCGCTGTAAATCCATTTGCTGGGTACGGGCAAGAACGCGTGCTGGAAACCCCACACGATCTCGGGGCGCAATGTGAGCGTCACCACCGCGACGACGAAGATCAGGAACGACGCGAGCCAACGGCGCTTCGGTGATCTCAAAACGGCATCCATGCGGATTCCGACAACGCTCATGGCGGCGAATACACTCACGTACAGAAACACGTAAAGCAAGAACCACAGGTGGCTGAGGCCCCAGATCTGGCTCGCGAGTGGCTCGTCGAATTTCAGGCTCTTGAGCTTGATCAGCGGAACGACTCCTTCGCCAATCAGACCGATCGTCCAGAGGTAGAGATCCAACGGCAGAATGACCAGCACGCCGAAGAGCAGCGGTACGAGCAGGCGTTTCGCGCGCTGTTTCACGAGCGATGCTGGCGAGAGCTTGCCCGCGGAGTGCCAAAGCAAGAACCCGGCGATGATAAGAAACAACGGCATGATCATCACCTCGATGGCCCAGCATGCTGCGTCGACCAACGAGCTCGCTCGGTCTTGCACGGGCCAGACCAGTCCCGGCATCGGGTGCCGCAAGTAAGGCACGCCTGCGTGAAGTGCGACGACACCCAGGGCTGCGAAGGCCCGGAGTGCGTCCAAACCAGGGTTGGACCGAAACGCAGGCGTTCGAATCGGTTTCGTTTCGGGGGAAAGGGCCGCGTCCATCAAAACATGCGTGTTTGTGCCAAGTACTTTCGGTGAGGAAATACCATCGGGCGACACTTGCACGCAAGAGAAGCCGTTTGCTTACGACGTAGACTTTCGGTCGGAGTTCACTTCGCTGGCTCGGATCGGACGAAAGGTTTGGCGGCGGTTCGACTCGGCTTCTTCCCAGGCTTTCAGTGAGCGCTCGTACAGGACACGCTGTGACCGGACCGGCCGTTCGCTCGTTTCGATGCGTTCGTAATCACCCGACGGCAGCATTTGCCAGCTTTGCGTGTTGTCTTTGAAGTAGATCTCCAAGATGTCCTTCAATCGATCGGCCGAGACGCGGTCCGCGACGGGCACGAACAATTCGACGCGGCGATCGAGGTTGCGTGGCATCCAATCGGCACTGCTGATAAACACCTTGTGTTCACCGCCTTGTCGGAAGCACAGCACCCGAGCGTGTTCCAAGAATCGGTCGACAATGGAAACGACTTCGATCGTCTCGCTGAGTCCTTTGACGCCAGGTTTGAGGCAACACTGTCCGCGGACGTTTAGTCGGATTTCGACACCGGCTTGACTGGCACGATAGAGCGCATCGATGACTTTGGTGTCGACCAATGCGTTGAGTTTGGCGGTGATTTGGCCTTGTTGACCCTGCAGACTGCGCCTTGTTTCGCCTTCGATTAGATCCATGATTTTCCGCCGCATCGACGTCGGCGCCGCGGCGAGCTCTTCCATGACGTCGGGTTGGCTGGCGCCGGTGACCGCGTTGAAGAACGCGCTGGCGTCTTGGCCGAAGACGTCATCGCAGGTGAGCACCGAGACATCCCCGTAGAGTTTCGCGGTCGCTTCGTTGTAGTTGCCGGTGCCGAAATGCATGTATCGCACGATGCCTTGCGGTTCTTGGCGAACGATGATGCAGATTTTGGCGTGCGTCTTGAGTCCATGGATGCCGTAGATGACTTGGACGCCGGCACGTTCCATTTCACGTGCCCACTCGATGTTGCGAGCTTCATCGAAACGGGCTTTCAGTTCCACGATTGCGGTGACGTACTTGCCGCGTTTTGCGGCGCGTTCGAGAGCGGCAACGACGGGGCTGTTCTTGCTGGTGCGATAAAGCACTTGTTTGATCGCCAAGACTTGCGGATCGACGGCGGCCTCTTCGATCATTCGCACGACGCTGTCAAAGCGATCGTAGGGGTGCACGAGCATCAAGTCTCCCGCAGCGATGGTCTCGAACATCGTTTCGTCGGGATCGACGCGTGGGTGTGGCTTGGCGGGCCAAGGCGCGTCGCGATACTGGTCAAAGCCTTCTTCGCCGTGCAACGTGAACAAGAACCCGAGATCCACCGGACCGTCGATCGCATAAAGATCTTCTTGATGTAGCTGCAATGCATGCCGCAGAAATTCGATCATCTCGTCGCTGGCGCTGGACGTGTATTCCAGCCGAACCGGTCGCGAAAAGCGTCGCGTCTCCAGGACCTCTTCCATCCCGCCCATCAGGTCACTGGCTTCGTCTTCGCGCAACTCGATGTCTGCGTTTCGCGTGATCCGAAACGCGATGCACTCCGCGACTTCACGTCCGGGAAAGAACTCGTCGATGAAGTGACCGGCCAGGCTTTCGAGTCGCACATAAGCGTGACGACGATCACCGGCGCCAGCGACCACCGGAACTGGCAACACGCGCGGCAATGTTTTTCCGAGAGGGATCAAGGCGAATTCGTCGGCGTCCCCCGAATCGGGACCGGCCGAATGCGTTCCCAGACGCGTTTTTGGATCAACGGCCAATCGGACGCACAGATGCAGGCCCAGTCCCTGCAGCAACGGAAAGCGTTCGCGGCTGACCGATTGCGGTGACAGCACCGGGAAGACGGATTCACGAAAGCGATCCGCCAGCCCGTTTCGGTCCACATCGGGTGCCTCGCTCAAGTTGACTTCGACCAGTCCGGCAGCCGTCAATAACGGACAAACACGTCCGCGATAGAGATCGTACTGGCGTTGCACCATTTGGTGACTTTTCTTTGCGACCGCTGCCAGTTGTTGTGAGGCCGTCATGCCGGCCGGGTCTTTGCCATCCGGATTTCGTTCCTGCAAGATCTTCAGTCCACCGACCCGGACCATCATGAATTCGTCGAGGTTGCCGCTGGCGATTGCCAAGAACTTGGCTCGTTCCAGGATCGGCAGCGATTCATCGGCGGCTTGCGCAAGGACACGTTCATTGAACGCAAGCCAGCTGAGTTCTCGATTGAGATAGCGATCAACAGGCAACGAACGCTTGCCGGATTTTCCGCGACGCTTGGCGGCAGACTTCTTTTCTCCCGACTTCTCTTGTTGGACGGATTTCTCTTGCGCCACGATGGACTCGACTGAAAGAAGACGGCTTCGATGTAAACTTCGAATTCCCAGTATCGATCATTGCATGCCGATTGACCATCGGCCCATCAGTCGGCTGATCGATCTGGATTCGAGAAATTCGCGACGTGCGTCGCGGACGCTTACTCGTCGTCGGCCGAGTCTTGGGCGGTTTCCGTTTCCGCCGTGACGGGCGGAACAACGGCCGCCGTTTCCTCCGGCTGGCCCAGAAGAATTCGAAACGCACGTGGATAGAAATCACTTCCGTACTTGAGTTCGCCGCCTTGGTGTCCGACCAAGCCGACGAGTCCCGCCAGGACGAGCAATCCGACCTTCCACGTCCGTTCGGCTTTCTTGCTTTGCTTGCGCCAGTTCCCAAGCGCGATCAAGGCGAGCAACATTGAAACGACGCTTACAATCACGCCGCTCCAGCGATGCCAAAACACTTCGCTATCGAAGTCGATTTTCGCCCACGAGCCATAGCCCTCTTCAGCAGCCAATGCCCAGCCCATCGTTGTCGAGGCGAACGCGGTCGGCGCACCGATCAGCAAACACGCGAGCGGAATCTGTTTCCCCAGTGGACGCCAAAAGAATCCGAGGACCACGAACAGTGCGCCGAACAGGAACAATGCGATCGGGAAATGGACGGTCGCCGGATGAAAGAATCCTTGAAAGACCCAAACGCGTCCGAACAAAGTGCGAGGTGCGGTCTCGGTGACTTCGGGTTCCGCTTTGACTCCGGAGAACATCTCACCGGCGTGTTCGACGTCGGCATCTTCGGGCCAGTCGGCGCCTTCTTCAATCCAAACGCGAATCAACGAAAGTTCGCCGGCCGAAAGCGGACCACCGTTGCCCGGTGGTGGCATCATCATCTCGGGGTCATCGGAGAGCAGGTAGTCGACGTACAGGGTGCTCGATTCCAAGTCCTCCGGTTCGACATAGGACGACATGATGTCTGGATCGTCGACTTGGAAGTCCGCTTTGGCGTCGTTTTCGTTGTGGCATTGATAACAATGCTGTCGAAAAATGGGAGCGATGTCGCGATTGAAATCAACGAGTCGTCCCTCTTCATCGAGCGCGGATCGTTGACCGCGGGCGTGATTCGGCAGGAACACTTGCCCGATCAGGCACAGCAGAACGGGCACCAACTTGAAGAAAGGTTTCGAGTGGAAATTCAATGTCATTGGGTCCATCGTTGCGATTCGAGCGGTCGAGAAGGCTGTGGAGGTCGAAGCAGCCGTCATTGAAGGTGGGAAGGTGAGGCGGGAAACCCATTATGACAGCGCAAAGCGTGTCGTTCCAATCTCAATCCGTCGCGGGAGGGGGCGAGTCGGGTTTGGGCGAGTCACCCGCGGGCGTCGACTTGGAGCCTGATTCAAACGAGAGACCGGCAAATGCACTGCCAATTCCGAGGATCTGGATTTCTCGTTTGACCGATTCGCGATCTGGAACCTCGAGTGTTTCGACGATTTCGTCGGCAAGAAGCTGCGCGAACGCGGCTTTTGCGTCGACTTTTAGCTGCTGGATCTCACCGGCGGCGAGTGATTGACCGGTACGTTCGTTCACAGCCGCGGCGAGTTCCTCGTGCGTGGCTTTGGAACGAACGGTGCTGTGCCACAAAACGGTGTAGAGCGGTCGGTCGGGTGCCGAGTGTTCTTGACGCTCGAGTGCGCGCCAAGCACGCTCCAATAAGCAGTCTCGCCAAAGTGTCAGCCAGGTCTTGGAGTCAGGAACCACCGCCGATAATTTTTCTTGCTCACTCTCAAGACGACCTTTGTCGGTCAAACGAGCTCTTGCGCACGAACGCACGGCTTTGGCCAGGAAGTCGCGCAACAGGCCTTTCTTGTGATCACCGAAACCGGCGGAGACCAAATGGGTCAGTAGCATCCGCAGCGATTGGTCCGCATCCCGCTCCGTCCCCAACGTCACCACCAACTGCTTTCGCATGGGGGTGAGGTATCGAAGCACGAATCCCGCAGCACTTTCCGCTTCGGTCCACGAGTGGGAGGAGCGGACGAGATTGACGGAGGATCTCGACGCTCCGAGAGAGGATCTGATCTGTGAAGACATCCCCAAAGTATAGCTACCGCCCACCGGCCGCGTAGCCCTCGGAGAGTAACCGTTCGGTGCCAGCGGGGCGCAAGCGTGCCCTTGTCAGGGGCATCCGAGCCTTTCATCCTGTTCTGATTAGCAACCGCCGGTACATTTCAACTTCCGAGTCGATGGATTTTCCCACGTGAACGAACCTTCCCAGTCTTCCGCCGGTCAGCCCGCTGCCAAACGCACGGCCATCGGGGACCTCGCCGACGGCATGTCGTTTTCGCAGTCTTTCCGATTGGCCGACAAGCAGATTCGCGTGAATCGTCAGGGCAGCAAGTACCTGCTTCTCAAGCTTTCCGATCGTACGGGAACCATTGTTGCGATGTTGTGGAACGCCGAGGATTCGGATTTCGAATCCCTGACTCGGGGAGGTTACGCGTTGTGTTCCGGGCGGACGCAGGTCCACCAGGGAGTGCTGCAGATCATCCTTTCGTCGATTCGTCCGCTCGGGGAAGACGAGGTGGATCCGGCCGACTTCGATCGCTTTGACGCGTCTGCCGCGGATGCGGCGTTTGAAGAATTGAGCGAGATGCTTGGTTCACTTCGCAACGTCCACCTTCGTGGGCTGGGCCAGGCGTTTCTGGAGAACGAATCGTTCATGCAACAACTGCGCGTCGCCAGCGCCGCGGTCTCCAATCATCACGCCTATCCCGGCGGTCTCCTTCGGCACACCGTCGACCTGATGCAGCTTTGTCGTTTGATCGGACCGCGTTATCCGAGACTTGACGTCGAACGTCTGATGTTCGGCGCGTTTCTGCACGACTTGGGAAAGATCGAAGAGATCTCGTCGGACGGAGATCTCAGTTACTCGGATCGCGGCCAAATGGTTGGCCACATCGTGATCGGCGTGGAGATGCTCGCTCACGCCATCGAGCGTTATGAAGACGAGAGCAACGAAACGTTTCCCGCAGAGTTACGTCTGCACTTGGAGCACATGGTCGTTTCGCATCACGGTCAGCTCGAATACGGCAGTCCTCGAGTTCCGGCGACGCTCGAAGCATTGGCACTGCACCACATCGATAACTTGGACGCAAAAATCACTTCGTTTACCAGTTTGATTGATGCCGACTTGACCAGTGAAGGGAACTGGACCAACTACATTCCATCGATCGGCCGCAAGCTTTGGAAGTCAACATGAATCAAATGCCACGTCACGCGCTCGTGCTGCTCTCTGGCGGGTTGGATAGCACGACCTGTCTCGCAATCGCTCGCGCCGAAGGCTACGTCACCCACGCGATCAGTTTTCGCTACGGGCAGCGTCACGAATATGAACTGGAACGAGCAAGTCGCGTCGCATCCGCACTCGGCGCGGCCTCGCACCGGGTTGTTGAGATTGACCTTTCACAGTTTGGCGGCTCTGCGCTAACAGACGAGTCGATCACGGTGCCCAAGAGCGAATCGGCCGGTGAGATTGGTACGGATATTCCGGTGACTTATGTGCCAGCTCGAAACACCGTTTTTCTTTCGCTGGCCCTGGCGTTTTCGGAAACGCTGTCCGTCAACGATATCTTTATCGGTGTGAACGCACTCGATTACAGCGGCTATCCGGATTGCCGTCCGGAGTACATCGAAGCCTTTGAGACGATGGCCAACCTCGCGACCAAACAAGCGGTCGAGGGCGGGCGTTTAACGATCCACACGCCGCTGATTGATTTGACGAAAGCACAAATCATCAAGAAAGGTATCGAACTGGGCGTCGACTATTCGATGACGCTTTCCTGCTACGATCCCGGCGAAGGCGGCGTCCCCTGTGGTCACTGCGACGCTTGTTTGCTGCGAACCAAGGGCTTCGAAGAAAACGGACTGCTGGATCCCGCGGTCAACGGAGGCTGAATCAGGGAGTGACGAATGACTCCTGCGTAGTGGATCGCTCCGTCGATCCTACTCTTGTCCAGTTGGACCGGCGGAGCGGTCCACTACATTTTTCAGTCTGATGGCTGCTCTTCGTCTCCAGCTTCTTCTTTGGGGTAGTCGTCATCCCAGTTTTCGACGTGGGGGTCGCCTAGTTTTCCAACGCTCTTGGCGACCAGCATGGAGACCGATGCGTCGCCGGTCACATTCACGACCGTTCGGCACATGTCCAGGATTCGGTCGACCGCAAAAATGATGGCCAACCCGGCTTCGGGAACACCGATCGCTCCCAGCACAATGACCAGCATCACCATCCCCGCACCGGGAACCGCCGCCGAGCCGATCGACGCGAGCGTCGCGGTCAAAACGATCGTCAATTGCTTGTCAAAACCCAGGTCGATCCCAAAGGCCTGAGCGATAAACACCGCGGCGACGGCTTGATAGAGACTGGTGCCGTCCATGTTCACCGTTGCGCCAATCGGCAACACGAAACTGGCGACTTCGCCGTCGACGCCCAAGTGCTCCTCGACACGTTCCATTGTGACCGGTAGCGTCGCGGCGCTGGAGCTGGTCGAAAATGCCAGCATCTGAGCCGGCGAAATCCCCTTGAGAAATTCCTTGTATCCACGGCCGGTAAAGAGCACGACCATCGCGGGATAAAAACCGAACACCATCAGGGACAGCCCGACCACCACACACAGGCTGTACTTCATTAACGCGAGGAAGATCTCCATGTTGGGCACATCGACGACCAACGAAGCCAACAACGCGAAGACCCCGAAGGGAGCCGTCAGCATGATCAAGTCAATCAACTTCAAAATGACGGCGTTGAGCCCATCGAAGAAACCCTTGACCGGTTTCGCTTGTTCTTCGGGAACAAGGATCAGCCCGATCCCAAAGAACACGACAAAGAAGATGACTTGCAACATGTTTCCATTGTTGCTGGCGGCGGCAAAAATATTGCCTGGGACCAAATCGATCAGAGGTTGAAGTGGCCCCTGACCTTTGGTCTCTTCGGCGGCCGTGATTTTTGCGGCCGCACCATCCTTGAAGTCCGCCATCAAAGCGTCACGCGTGGCCTCGTCGATTCCCGATCCCGGCTGGACGACGTTGACGATCAGCAGCCCGATCGAAACTGCGACGACGGTCGTGAAGAGATAAAAACCGATCGTTCGACCGCCCATCGAGGACAACTTGGAGATGTCTTGAAGATCCGAGACTCCTTTGATCAACGAAGCGATAATCAACGGCACGGCAATCAACTTGAGCGAGTTGATGAAGATGATTCCGAATGGCTTGACCCAATCGGTCACGTAGCTGCCGAGGCCGAAGTTGACTGCCAGGATGCCAAACAGCAGCCCGGCAATCATGCCGATCAAGATCTGCCAATGTAGAGCGAGTTTCATAAATCAACTTTGCGAAGGAGTGCGGAAGGCCGGCATTCTAGCAAGATTCGTGTCGATGCACGGTTGGGCGTCCCGCAAACGGGAGCATGCGCGATCGTGCCCAGTAAGCTTCGGTCAGCGTGGTGCTGACTGCCGTTGCCGGTCGGCTACCTGACGCAAGTCACTTTCGAAAACGGCTTGCAGGGCGTCTCGGTTGTCTCGTGCTCGCAAGAGCGTCGAGGGATGATACGTGGCCATCGTCCAGTCGGCCTCTTCGGTCTCCACTACCCTGCCCCGCCCTTCCCCGAGTCGAAAATTTGGCCCCAAGATCACGCTGGCGGCCGTTGCACCCAGGCAAACGATTTGGCGCGGGCGGATCAATTGAATTTCGGCATCCAACCAGTAACGACACGCGGCGACTTCGCGTGAAGAGGGTTTCTTATGCAGTCGACGCTTGCCGCTGCGCGTGAATTTGAAGTGCTTGACCGCGTTGGTGACGTACAGCTCACGACGATCCAACCCGACCGCCTCCAAGACTTCGTCCAACAGTTGCCCCGCAGGTCCGACAAACGGCACTCCGCGTAGGTCTTCTTGGTCGCCTGGCTGTTCGCCGATCAGCATGATGGATGCGTCCTTGGGTCCGACGCCAAAGACCGTTTGCGTGGCCGAATGACAAAGCTCGCATCCCTGACAAGCCGACGCGGCCTCGCGAAGTTCATCGAGCGAATCGGTTTGTGGCACGAATGCCTTCGCCGTCACGATCGCATCGGTCTGTGCAATCATCTTTTCGACACGCCGTGGGGCTTCGCGAAGCATCGAATCGATCAATTCGGTTTCCGGCATCGTTGCCCAGTGCTTCTTGGGCATCTCGGCTTGCATCGCCTTCAGCTTGATTCGTGCCGGATTAAAGATGTTGGCGTAATAAGTTTTCCAAAGCGTCTCGAGTTCGTCGCCTGCGGGTGATTCACTGCGAGGCATCCCGGGGCCGAACGACAGTTCCGTCCCGTCCCATGAAACCGATTCTTCGGGTGTCATGATGGTCCATCGCATCACATCGAATCGCCGGGCGAAGAACTCACACGTGTAACGCAAGCTGTAGTGGTCCGGTCGATGCCACGCAATGAAGTGCTCGCCGTCTTGGTCGATGACTTTGCGAAATCGAACGAACGCTTTCATCTTGTGTGCGTCTCGCCGAACCGCTTTCTCCATTTCGATCGCACGCAAGACATCGGGGTCACTGGCGATGTTCATCAGGTGACGTTCGCCGTGACAGATTCGCCAAAGCAATCGGTACAGCAGTTCCCATCGTCCGCCACTTCGATGATGCGACACCGTTTTCGCGATTCCCAGGAAAGCCACCGGGACGCGCAGCTTGGCCGGCGCGTTTCCATCCCGATTGGAAGCGTCGGTGATTCTTGGGTCGCTTTTCTCGCTCGCTAAAGGAGTCGGAGTGCCTGCTTTGCTGGCGGATTCATCAGCAAAGAGGTCGAGTTGACCGCTGCGTTCATCGGCTCGTCCATCAATCCAGTGAACGTCGTGTGGTGCTACACCCTGAGAGACCAAGCGTCGCGCAAGGTCTCGCCAGTCTTCGAAGAAGTCCACGCGGTGGTGCTGCATGAGTTCAGACTTGACCCGACGCGGCGCTCTCGGCAGTTTCAAAGAGCATCAATTGCGTCTCTTTGGGGCGAAGTTTTCCGGAGAGTGCTTCGGCATCCAACGTCAACGGACCAGGGTGGCGATCCGCCGTGACCAAGAATGGTCGAGCACGTTTGTAGACGATGCCGATCCGTGGCAAGTCTTCGTCTCGAATCGCATGATGACGACGTGTTCGTAAGATACGTTTGACGCTTTTCTCGCCAATGCCAGGAACTCGCAACAGCAATTCTCGAGAGGCGCGGTTGATATCGATCGGGAATTCTCCCCGGTGCTGAAGTGCCCAGGCGAGTTTGGGATCGATCTCCAGGTCGAGGTTGGCTTCGGCCGTCGTCGTTAGCTCGCGCGCTTCGAAACCATAAAAACGGATCAGCCAATCGGCTTGATAGAGGCGGTGTTCTCTGACCAGCGGAGGGCTCTTGCCGGGCAGCCGGGCGTCCGCGTGCGGAATGGGACTGAATGCGCTGTAGTAGACTCGCCGCAGCCCATGCTCGTCGTACAGGTGAGCAGTCGTGTCCAAGATTTCGCGGTCACTCGTCTCCGTCGCACCGACAATCATCTGGGTGCTTTGTCCCGCCGGAACAAACTTGGGCGCCTTGATCCCGCGTTTGCGATCCTGCGTGACTTCTTCTCGTTTGACTTTAATCTGCCCCATCGTGTCTTCGATTTCGGGCCGCTTCTTTTCCGGCGCGAGTGATCGCAAGTCTTGCACGGTGGGCAGTTCGATGTTGACACTCAATCGGTCCGCGTGGAGACCCGCCTGGTCGATCAATTCTTCGCTGGCACCCGGAATGGTTTTGAGGTGGATGTAGCCACGGAAGGACTCGCGCTCTCGCAGTGTGCGGGCGACCTGGACGAGTTGGTCCATCGTGTAGTCCGAGGACCGAATGATACCGCTGCTCAAGAACAATCCTTCGATGTAGTTGCGACGGTAAAAATCCATCGTCAACTTGACCACTTCGTCGACGGTGAATCGTGCCCGTGGTGTGTCGCTGCTCACCCGATTGACGCAGTACTGACAATCAAAAATGCAGACATTGGTCAGCAGGATTTTCAGTAACGAAACGCAGCGACCGTCGGGCGTGTAGCTGTGGCAAATGCCCATGCCTTCCGTGCTGCCCAATCCGCCACGGCTCTTTCGCCGCGAGCCGCTCGACGCGCAGGAAGCATCGTACTTCGCCGCGTCGGCCAGGATTTCGAGTTTGCCTTGGACAGAGGAGGTCATGATTCCGTTGCAACGGGGACGTTCTAGCACGCGACCTAAGCTGACCGAGAGATTACGGTGAACGCAACTCCCGACGGACGGGGGGCGTCGTTGCTCGAAGCTTGACCCGGCCGGACCCTCTCTGATCGCAAAGCGATCGTCTCTCCCTGGGAGCCCTGGGAGGGAGAGATTGGTTCACCGATTTGTTCCCTTGAGAAACGACGCTCTTGGGCGTCAACGCTATTTCACGTCTCGGTATTCACCGTTGCTCGGTTCGCTCAGTTTTTTGAGGAAAGTTGCCATCGTGGGTTCCACGGCGATGGCAATGGCATTGATGGTCAAGTGGTGAACTTCGTTGCGGCGTAGGATATCGGTGAGGATGGCGGACGGATTGATCAATCTTCCCGAAGTCGGCTGGCCATCGGTCAGCATGAAAACCGCTTCGAGTTGCTCGTCGAACTCGAGGGCACGTCGGAGCACCCCGTACGTATTGGTTGTGTTGCCCGTCCCCAAGTACTGGATGAAGCGAATGGCGTCGAGTTTGTTGTCTTCGTCAGCGGGGACGAGCTCTTCTCGCCAGGCTCGGATTTCGCTATCGAAAACAAGCAGCCCAAATTCGCATTCCGGGTCCAGGCCATTGATGGCGGTTGCCAGTTCTTGCTTTGCCCGATCGATCCGTGACCGATTGCCGACCACGGTGCCCATGCTGCCGCTGCGATCGATGATGAATAGCAGACGCTTGGCATAGATTTCGATGCCGTAGTACTGGGACGGTTTCAGGTGCTTGCGACGGTACGAAGCTGCCGAAGCGGATGGCTGCAGTGACCTCTCCTGGGGCTTCGCCTCACCAGACCCGCCGTTGCTCTCGCCCAGAATCGCAGCGGCTCTCGAGAACGCGTCGTCCAGCGGTGCAGCCTCGGGTTCGCCGGACAGCCCGACCAGGCTCCTCCATTTCGCGAATCGTTCTTCATCGCCCTTGAAGTCCTCAGGCTTGACGGTCTTAAATTCCTCCCGCAACCGATGTGCGAGTTGCCCATCCACTCGGTCGTAAACGGTTGCCAGGGCATCCCATGCATCGGGATGCTTCATCGACTTGAGCCCCCGCGCGAGTGTGAACCGGTATCCGTAGCTGTGGCGAAAAAAATCCGAGTCCACTTGATTGGCAACGCGGGTGATCGCCGCGTGATGTTGGTTTTCGCAAAGCACCTGGACGGCCGCCATCGACCAGGAGCGTCGTTGCCCGTCCAGCAAACCGACCAACGCGTCGGTCGCATCCGGTTGATCCACCGTGCCAAGAACTTGGATCATGCGGTGGACACCATCGGGAAGGTCCGGCAAACCTTGCTTGTCCAGCCGGTTAAATCGGGGATCATCGCGAAGCTTTTCCAGTGATTCAATGATCACCGGGAGAGCCTTCATGCGGGACTGGAAATTACCCGCGACGGATTCGATCGCCATCAATCGGGCTCGGTCTTGTCGGCCAAGCAACAGCTTGCGGAAACGGGCCTCGACGCGGTCCGCGGCCGAAACTGGCGGTGGCGTCATCGCCACGGCGAACCAAGTCACCACGCACAGGACGAGGCTTCCCGCGAAGGAATGCCGAGTTCGCATTTGAAGACCCCTTTTCGGCCGGGCGGATGGAGGCGTGTGCAAGCCGAATCACAACACCGCCATGGTACCGCCCGGGGAACGGGAAGGCAAAACGAGCGTCAGTACGCTTCGCCTTTCAGCCGAGCGATCTCCATCGCATCTTTGTCGCCGCGTCCGGAAAGACAAACGACCAAATTTTCGTTCTTCGGCATTTCGGCCGCCAACTTCATCGCCTTGGCCAGGGCGTGGCTGGTCTCGAGTGCCGCGATGATGCCTTCGGTTTGAGCGAGTTTGTCAAAGGCCGCCATCGCATCACTGTCGCCGCACTGGATGTAGTCCACGCGTCCGGTGTCTTTCCAGTAGCTGTGCTCGGGGCCGACGCCGGGGTAATCCAAGCCCGCACTCATGCTGTGAACATCGCACGTTTGCCCGTCTTCGTCCTGCATCACATAGCTGTAGCTCCCGTGGAGGACGCCCGGCGATCCGAACGACATGGGGGCGGCGTGGTCGCCCGCTTCGCTGCCTCGGCCGCCGGCTTCCACTCCGACGAGTCGAACCGTGTCGTCTTCGACAAACGGATAGAACATGCCGGCGGCGTTGCTGCCGCCCCCGACACATGCCACCACGCACTCCGGTAGTTTGCCAAAAAGCTCCAGTGATTGGTCGCGAGTTTCCTTGCCAATGATTGCTTGAAAGTCTCGCACCATCATCGGAAACGGGTGAGGCCCGATCACGCTGCCGATGATGTAGTGCGTGTTTTCCACAGAGGACATCCAGTCTCGCATGGCTTCGTTGACGGCATCACGAAGCGTTCGTGAGCCCGACTCGACGGGGCTGATGTTGGCTCCCATTAAACGCATGCTGAACACGTTCGGTTTTTGCCTCCGAATGTCCTCGGCGCCCATGTAGACCGTGCAGGGCAGCCCGAAGTGCGCACAGGCCGTGGCGGTGGCAACGCCGTGTTGCCCGGCACCGGTTTCGGCGATCACGCGAGTCTTGCCCATTCGCAGCGTCAACAACGCTTGCCCGAGCGTATTGTTGATCTTGTGGGCACCGGTGTGATTGAGATCTTCTCGTTTGAGCCAGATGTTTGCACCACCGCACTGCTCTGACAATCGCCTGGCATGATAAAACGGGCTCGGGCGTCCGACGAATGTCTTCAGCAGGCCATCGAGTTCACGTCCGAACTCCGGGTCTTTTTTCGCCAGCTCGTATTCTTCGGCGAGCTGATCGAGTGCTCGCGTCAATGTCTCGGGAACGAAGCGACCTCCAAAGTCGCCAAAACGGCCTCGATTGTCCGGCACGGATGCGGTTGCCGACTGGGGAAGAATGCTCATCGGGATCTGGGGTCGCAGAGGAGGTCGAGGGAGTGGAGGATTAAAGTGACGATCGGATCGATTGGAAACATCATCACTGGAGAGAGTTTATTGGTCAACGCGACGCCGAATCCGACTGGCGACGAGGCATCGTCTGTTCGAGCGATGGGACGTTGTTTTCGAAAAGTGATGGGTGTCGACTTCAGTGGGGCCGCGCTCGCGGGAAAAACCGCTTGGGCAGCCGAATTGACGCCGACAGTTCCGTCCGATGACGAACCGGCATCAGAGCCTGCTTTCACGCTCACGTCTCTCCAGCCGCTGGGAAGACTGGCCGGCAGTGACGATCGGATCGCCGTCAATCGCTACTTGGTGGACCGCATCAGCGACGGCGGCGAAACCTTCTGGGGCTGTGATTTTCCATTCGGATTGCCAATTGAATTGCGATTGGGTTCTTGGGCGTCGCAATTGTCGCACGTAAAGTCCTTCGACGGTGATGCGAAAGAGCTGGGGCGATCCTTAGTCGAGCGAACACGGGAGCAATCCGACAGGCTGCACATTCGCCGCACGACCGACCGTGAGACCCAAACACCATTCGACTGCTACCATTATCGAATCATCTACCAGACGTTCCACGGCATGCGGGACGTCCTCGAACCACTCGCAAAACGGCCGGACGTCGCAGTGCTGCCTTTTCAGTACAAGAAACTCGCCGAGGCTGCCGCGGTCGTCGTGGAAGCGTGTCCTTCATCGACACTCAAAAAACAATCCTTGCCCCATCAACGCTACAAACAATCCGGCGGCAAACCCCCCTCGTCACAACACCAGGCAACCCGCCGAGAAATCCTGCGTTGGGTTTCTCGTTACGTCGAGATCTCGCCCTACCGACGCCGAGTGATCCAGCGTGACTCCGGTGGAGACGCGCTGGATGCCGTGCTGGCAGGGTTGGGGAGTTGGCTCCGTGTTTGTGAGGCCGATCACAAGCAAATCGCCGGTCACAAGCGGTATCCGCGCGAGGGATTCGTGTATGCCTGAGTTGCCAGAAGTCGAGACGATGCGTCGGGGAGTGCTGCCGACGATCGGGCACACGATCGTTTCGGTCGAGCGTCCGCCTTGTGATCGGAAGCCGATCCTCTTTGAACCCACCGTCCAACAATGGAACCGTCGGCTCCGTGGGCGACAGATTCACGGTGTGAGCCGCCTCGGCAAACGAGTCATCTTGGAGATTCAACGCAAGCGGTCGTCTGCCGTGGGGCGTGAGGAAGATGATCCGAACGGCTTTGACCAAGCCATTGTGTTCGAGCCGCGAATGACGGGGTTGGTTCTGATCGCGGATCCGCCGGGCAACGAGCATCTGCGACTGCGATTAAAACTCGAAGGGCCCCAGCTCGAGGGGCCACGTTGCGATGAGCTGTTATTTTGGGACCGCCGAGGCTTGGGCACGGCGCGGTTGCTAACCCGAGAAGAGCTCCAGTCTCGTGTACAGGATCGACTCGGCCCCGACGCCCTGGCGGTTGGTGCGGATGACTTGCGGGGATCGCTCTTCCAAAGTCGTCGCGCGGTTAAAGTGTCGTTGCTCGATCAGGCGATCGTCGCGGGAATCGGAAATCTGTATGCCGCCGAAATATTGTTCGTCGCCGGTGTCGATCCTCGCACGCGATGTGACAAAATCAGTCGTCCCCAGTGGCGGCGGATTCAGTCCGCGATCGGCTCGGTGTTGGGCGACGCCATCCGCCACGAGGGAAGCACGCTCTCGGACGGGACGTACCGAAATGCGCTCAACGATGCCGGCGGTTATCAGAACTACCATCGCGTCTACGACCGCGAGGGCGAAACCTGCGTGCGCTGCCGAACCGGAATTATCCGGCGAATCGTTCAGGCCCAGCGGAGCACCTTCTTTTGCCCACGCTGCCAGCGCAGATCGGGGCTCCATGCTGCCGTGAGAGAAATTCTTGTTCCACCCGCCTCTGACCAGGCGGTACAATGAGAGCATGAATATTCAAATTAACCGCAGGAATTGCCTGCGCGGCTTGGCCGGGATGGCTGGATTGTCGGCGGCCCCGATGTGGTCGGGGAACTGCCATGCCGCCGAACGCAACGCGTCGTGGGAAACGACGACGCAAAAGGCGCTCAATTGGCTGCGGAAGACGCAGTCATCGCGCGGGCACTGGAATACGCAGGTCTACCCGACGGCGCTGGCGGCGCTCGCGGGAACGGCCATGATCGGCAGCGGTTCGACGACGACGCAGGGACCCTACGCCACCGAGATTGCTCGGACGGCGGACTACCTGATCAGCAAGAGCCGCGAAAATGGCTTGATCGGTGATCCACAAACCGACCAACGCTACACCTACGGTCACGGTTTCGCGATGCTCTTTCTGTCACAGGTGCTGGGGGAAGAGGGGCTGCTTGATCGTCGTCGCGAGATCGTGGACGTACTTACACGCGCGGTCGAATTCAGTGGCTTTGCACAAACGGCCGCCGGAGGATGGGGCTATGTTTCTGCCGCCGAAGGCAATGATTTCGACGAAGGCTCCACCACGATCACGCAGGTGCAGGGACTTCGCGGCTGCCGAAACGCCGGCATCCCGGTCAGTGGCGAGGTGATCCAGCAAGCCAAGGATTACATCTACGGCTGTAAGAACAAGGACGGGGGAATTAGTTACAGCAGCCGTCAACGTGGTAACAGTCGTCCCGCGATCACCGCCGCTGCACTGGCGGCGCTTTACAACGCGGGTGATTACGACAGCAAGCACGTTCCAGAGATGTGGGATTACACGAAGAAGGAACTACACAACATCAGCGACGGCGCGCGTGCCTTCGGACACTGGCACTACACGTATCTCTACTACAGCCAAGTGGTCTATCGGCAAGGCGACGAGCTTTGGCAACCGTTCCGGGCACGTCTTTACGATCGGATCGCCAGTGAGCAGCGTCCGGACGGTTTCTGGGAAGGCCAAATTCATCCCGTCTACGTGACGGCATGCAACTTGATCATGTTGCAGCTCGATTACGGATACCTGCCGATCTATCAGCGGTGAATTCACCCGCGATCCGGAATCCTCTCCGGCGTTTTCCCTACTGGCCGCGCGAATATTTCACGCGGTACTTCTCGGCGAGTGTCTTGTGCTTGCTACCCAGATCAATGGCTGCTCCGGAAAGGAATGCCATGGTGACGTGACTTTCGGTGAGCAAGATATCTCCATCGGAAACGATCAAGGTCGCGTCTTTGCCAGGCGTGATCGATCCGACGCGATCGTCAACGCCCATGATCTTTGCCGGTGCAAGCGTGATCGACTCGATCGCCTTTTCTTCCGACAACCCGTAGGCGACCGCGACAGCCGCGTGATAGGGGAGGTTGCGAGCATCCGAAGCACCATTGGGGCTGCCCGCACCGGGACCCCCGATCGCAAACCGGACGCCGGCGTCATGAAGACGCTTTGGCAAGGTGTAGGGGTGGTCATACGGATCGTCGCGTCGACGGGGTAGACGGTAGGTGCTGCGAATGATCACCGGGATATCAAATTTCTTCAGCAATGGCGCACACTGCTCGGCGTCGTATCCGCCATAGAGGATCAATTCGAATTCTCGCTCGACACAGAACGCAATGGCGGCTTCGATCTCACGGCGGGAATCCGCAATGACGATCACGGGGCATTCGCCGCGAACGACGGGCAGCATCGCTTCGAGTCGCAGGTCGGTCGACGATGTCTTTGGGTTGGCTCGAAGTGATTCCGCATACCGTATGGCTTCATCGAACCGGTCCGACAGCTCTTCCAGTCTTTCCGATCGTTGCTCCGCTCGTTTGCGATCGTCGTCTTCTCGCGAGTCGTACCCGCGCCAGGAAATGACGAGCCCGGTGTTCGTTTTCACCAGCATGTCTTGGTAGGTCCAACCGTCCAGTCCAAGGACAGCCGTCTGTCCACGCACGTTGCCGCGTTGCGGTGCAATCGAAGTCAGCAACGTGCCTCCGGCTCTGGCAACAGGAATCAGCTCGCTGTCCGGATTGACGGCTACCCAGGGGCGCAGATTGGGGTTTTCATCGCCCACTTCGTTCGTATCGATCGTCGCGCGGACGCTGCCAATTTCGGCCAGTCCCATGTTGGACATCGATTCCATCAGTCCGGGATAAACCTGCTTGCCGGACACATCAATCACCTCGCATCCCTTGGGAAGTTTCGGCGATTTTCCGACGGCGATGATCTTGCCCTGGTCGAACACGACCGTCCCTTTGTCCAGAATCGATGCGTCCACGCGGTGGATCGTCCCACCGACCAAGGCGATCGGCGTTTGCTGGGGAGCTCCCGGAATTTGATCGTGGGACAGCGCCACCGTTGGCACGCAGATCGAAATCACGAGCGAGAATGCAAATCCGAATGGAAGCCGGAATCGCATCCGTGGAAAGTCCAAATTGTCTGGCTCATTCATGGTTGTGTCGCTCCCGGTGGTCGTCGTGGTCGTGGTCATGATCGTGGCAAAATTCGTCGTAGCGTAGCCATCGATCTTCCTCTTCCAAGTGATCGTGGTCGCCTTCCGACATCGCGTAGTCTTCGTCCAAAATGTGGCTGATGAGAGCGGCCCGCCAGCCTGCGTCGCGCTTCCGTAATGCCCTGTCCTGCTCAAGCGAGAACATCGGCCGCCCGTCGACCCAGGTTTGTTCACAGCGGCTGAGTGTGGAAAGCGGCGGACCACTCCAGATCGCCAGGTCTGCATCTTTGCCGACTTCGATCGAACCGACGTGCTCGTCAATGCGCAGTTGTTTGGCCGGGTTGAGCGTGACGAATTTGAGCGCCGCTTCGGGAGGGACGCCACCGTATTTGACGGCCTTGGCGGCTTCGGTATTTAGATGGCGGGCAAGCTCTCGGTCATCGCTATTGAACGAAACCACGATGCCTTGGTCGTGCATGATCGCACCGTTGTCGGGGATGGCATCGTAGACTTCGAATTTGTAAGCCCACCAATCGGCAAACGCGGAGGCCATCGCACCATGTTCCTTCATTCGGTCGGCAACTTTGTAGCCTTCCAAAATGTGCTGCAGTGTTCCGATCGTGATATCAAACTCGTCCAAGACGTCCAGCAGCGCGATGATTTCATCCTGTCGATAGCTATGGCAGTGAATCCATCGTTCGCCACGAAGGATCTCCGCCAAGGCTTCTAGTTCATAGTCCACACGTGGCGGCAATCGATCGCGTTTGCCCGCTCGGTATCGTTGGTGATCGCGATCATATTCGCGGGCAGCCAACAACCGGTCTCGGATAATCTGTTCAACACCCAAACGGCTTGCCGGGTAACGCGTCTGTGATCCGGTGCGGTTACTTCGCTTGACGTTTTCCCCGAGAGCAAACTTGATTCCTGAGGGTGCAGGGTCGAACTTGACCTCATGCATTGAGTCGCCCCAAAGCAATTTGATGACTTGATTTTGCCCTCCGATCGGATTGGCAGAACCGTGCAGCACATTCGCCATCGTGACGCCGCCGGCGAGTTGCCGATAAATGTTGACGTCCGTGTGATCGACGAAGTCTCCGATACGAACCTCGGCCGTGACCACCTGAGCGGATTCATTCACGCCGCCGTCGGTCGCCATGTGGGAATGGCAATCGATGATGCCAGGGGAAAGGTGTTTGCCGGTGACGTCGATGACCTCGCATCCCGCGGGTGCTTCGATGGACAAATCGACCGCGATGATTTTTCCATCTCGTACCAACACGTCTGCGGTCTCCAAAATACCATTCGGTCCACAGGTCCAAACGGTCGCCCCGCGAAACAGGATGCATTCGGGGTTGGCAACGGACTCCAGGCGTCCGTATCCGCCGAGCGGATAGTTGACAACAACCTTTGCCAGGGCAGACTTGGCATCGAGTTCCAATTCCTTTTTCTCTTGACTTTCGTCCTCCTCGGTTTGCTTAGACTCCGTGTCTTCTTCGCCGTCGGCGTCTTCGCTTGCCCGCCAGGTAAGTGTGGTGGAACCACCGCCAGCAAACACCAAGCTTGAAAAGATCTGTTCGCTGCCAGCGGTCTCAATCGTGACCAGAGTGAGTCGTGACGGACCTTCGGGAAGGTCGTCGCTCACGTCCGCAAGATCGACCCAGGCGGTGAGACGGTCGTTGGCGCGGGCGATGCGTTTGAGTTCTGCAGTGGCCTCTTCCCCTGCTTGATCTTCCCCTGCTTGATCTTCACCACCCTGCCCATCCTCTTTGGACTCTTCGCCAATGCTCGATTCCTCTTCAGGGATTGCGATTTTGCCTTTCCAACTGCCGTCGGAACTTTCAAGACTCATGACGATGTCGATCTTGGAATCGCCTGCCGTGATTGTGGTGGCCCAAGATCCTTCCAAGAAATCGGGGTCAGGCGTGGGTTCCTGAAGGAAGCGTTGTCCCGCGACCCAAGTTTCCAGAACTTCTGTGTCTTCCGAAAAGAGGTCTCCATCGGTGATCACCAGATTCGCGAGGCAGCCAGACTTCACGCGTCCCAGTGTTGCGTCGGAACCGAATACTTGGGCCGGGACCGTCGTGATCGCCGCAAGCGCGTCCGCGGGAGAAAGCCCGCGTTTGACGGCGATTCGAATGTTCGAAAGAAAGTCACCTTTGTCTTCGAGACCGTCGGTGGTGAAACAAACCGGGATGCCGACCTCAACCAGTCGTTTGGGATTTTCGGGAGCAAAGTACCAATGCATGAGCGTTCGCAAGTCGACGTCATTGGCTTCCGCTTCCGATGCAACACTTGGAGCATCGGGGAATTCAACCGGCAAAAGCACGGGTGCACCCAGACGACTTACGGCTTCGATCTCGCGGTACTCCCGTCCGCTGCCATGCAGAATCGGTTGGATTGAAAACTCCTTTGCAAGGTCACCCGCACGAATCGCCATTCGTTCATTCGGCGCGTCAAAGATGAACGGCATGTCCATTTGGCTTGCAATGGCTTCCAGGTCCGCATCACGACGTGGCCGGGGGAGCGTCGAGTCGGCTTGGTACGCGAGGCTGGCTCGCGAGTACCAATCGGCATCGGCGAACGTCTGCCGAAGAAGTGCGATCGCACCCATGGGTGAGTTCGGATAGGCATCACGCCTGCGATCGCGAGGAACGGTCAACTGCAAGTGCTGTGCGACGTCGGGCTGCAACACCGTGGGCTCATCACCGAGCAACACGAGGCAGCTTTGACCCTTGACGATTGCTCCTCTCGGAGCAACCAGTTGGACCGCAATTCCCTGCTCTCGCAATGCTGACGCATTATCGATGTTGTCCAGTGCCGTTTCGGCACGGCGTCGCGGCAGCACATTGCCATTCCAGTAGCGGTCTTTCGCATCTTCGGAAACTTCGACGTCGACCTCTCGGTAAGCGTCGATGAAACCGGGATAGATGTACTGGCCGCTACAGTCCAACACATGAGCCCCCGGAGGAGCGTCCAAGTTGTGCCCGACCATTAAGATTGAACTGCCACGAACCAAGACCGATGCGGATTCAAGTGTCTGGTCGGGCGAAACGACGACCGTCGCGTTCTTGAGCAAGAAACTCACAGGTGGGTTTTCGCGAAGCCCTTCCACGGGCACGGTTTTGGCTTTCACCTGGCTGTGCGCGGTTTCGGTTGATAACAACACGAAACCGATCAGCAGGGACAGGAAACCGCACAGCCGTTTGGCGTTTGGATTCATGGTGTCTCGGAATTGGAGCGTAAGCGGGTTAAGAAACCCAAGCATACTCCACACCCAACGCAGCGTTGATTCGTCGTGTCATCATTCGCTGATCTGCAACACCACCTCGCCGTTTATGCCGCAATTCTCACCCTCCATGCGCAACACCAACTGATTCGATTGCTGGAGCAAGCTTGCGATCTCCTGGTCAGAAGGTGCATGAAGGCCATCGGCTTTCGAAATGAGCTGCTCGTTCAGCTCGACGCACACGCGATCGGCGATCATCTCCGGTAGAGACAATCGAATGGATGTCGAGTCGGACAATCCTGTCGGCCGGTTGAACGAACGCCTTAATACAACCGGGCCTGCGCCAAGATTGCTTAGGGGCAAGTTGACCCTGCCGACATCTGCCCCGTTCTGTTCGAGATTCCAAACGCTTCGTAGGCGGATCGTGTGCATCGAGAAGGACAGCCACTTGAAGGGTTGCGTGGAGTTGGAGGCAACCGATCGGCCCATCAGCGAAGGAGGAGCGGACCATCCTTCGCTTCGTCGATCATTCGGGGTCTAGAGACCCATTTCCATGATGAGATCGATCGTGTTGCCGTAGGCTTCGAACTCGCTTTGCAGAGCCGCGTTGTCCGGATCGAATGGCGAGAATCCGAAGTCATCGAGGTCTCCGAAGAACCGAACTCCCTCGCCATCGCCGGCCACCACGAAGAAGTCTTGGCCGATGCGAGCTGTGACGTAGTTTCCGTCGCCATCCAACATCGTCAGCAG
Source organism: Planctomycetota bacterium (assembly GCA_039821235.1). Classification (GTDB taxonomy): domain Bacteria; phylum Planctomycetota; class Planctomycetia; order Pirellulales; family Pirellulaceae; genus Stieleria. Next base: position 15,660 of record JBCBOO010000021.1, on the reverse strand, counting down.
AACCGCGTCACGCGTCTCGTTGAGGACAACTTCGGCGAATTCGGACTCAAAGCCTTCTCCGGCAACGAACATGACTTGATTGCCATTTTCATCCAGTTGTGCCGTTCCCAAGCCGGTTGGATCATCCGTGACTTGTGAGACTTGTGCGTAGTAGCGAGCCAGCAATTCGACGCGGTGCTGAACACCGACCAGGCCGATACCGCCGAGGGAAGGACCGCTCAGTTGCTCGTCGCCCACATCGCTGACGTTGACGACTCCACGGCGGCTACCCTCAAACATCACGGAATCGGGGACGTCGTATTCGACGATGTAGGTTCCGCCCAGCACTTCTGGGAAACTGTAAATTCCGTCGTTACCCGTCATCGTTTGGGCAACTTCGGTTTCAACGCCGTTTACCACTTGGTAGAGCCGGACCATGACTCCGCCGAGGGCGTCCTCGTCTTCGTCGTGGACGCCGTTGCGGATCGGGTCGGCCCCGTTGCGAACGTCTTCGATGTTCTCAATGTGATCGATGAAGAGTGTGCCGGAGACAGATGATCCGACGATCGTTCGGCCGGTGATGGTGACCGTTGCGGTTTGGTCAACGGTGTTGCCCTCATCGTCCGTGATTTGATAATCGACGACGACGACCGCCTGCTCTCCATCCTCGAGATCTTCGTAGGCACTCGGTGTGATTTCGAGTTGGCTGTTGGAGAGATTTACGAAGACGCCACGTGCATCACCGCTCGTGATTTGAGCATTGATGATGTTGATCGGGTCGTTGTTCGGGTCACTGGCGCCCGCTAGGAGATCCACACTGGTTGAGGCATCACGCTCATCGAAGGTGAATGTGAGCGGGCCGTCCACGACGGGAGCGTCATCGACACCGGTGATGGTAACGGTCGCCGTTTGGTTAACACTTTCCGTGCCGTCGGTGACTTGGTAGGTCAGGGTCACAACGGCCGATTGGCCTGCCGTCAGTGAATCGTACAAATTCGGTGAAATGTCAAGGTTGTTGCCGTTCAGTTGAACGCCTTCGTCATCACCACTGACGTTGACATTCGCTACCGAAAGCGTATCCGACGTATCAGGATCACTGGCGTTATCCAGAAGCGAAAGCACTTGGTCGGCATCCTGCTCGCTGATCGTCAGGCTGATAGGACCGGAAACCACGGGAGCATCGTTTGCACCATTGATCGTGATGGTCGCCGATTGGCTTCCCTGACCGCCGTTGCCGTCAACGATGTCGAAGTTCACGACGACGATTTCCGTCTCGCCAGCGGCAAGCGAGTTATACGCGTTGGGATCGAACGTCAGCGTCTCATCATTAACGATCGTGAACGGTGTTGAATCACCGGAGACGGTCGTGAAATTATCGATGCTGAGCGAATCGTTTTGATCTGGATCCGACGAACCAACCAGCAGGTCGATGTTTACGGATGAATCGTCTTCTGAAACGGTCGCTGAAATGGGATCACCGATGATCGGTGCGTCGTTGGCTCCCGTGATGGTGATGGTCGCAGATTGAGGCGTGACCGCATCGTTTGTATCGACAACATCGTACGAATAGATCGCCGTGACGGACTCGCCGACCGACAGGAAGTTGTACTGCGACGGATCGATAGAAAGCGAGTCCGCACCGGTCGTGACTCCGCGGTCATCACCGGAAACAAAAGTCAGATTGCTGAGCGACACCGAATCGCCGGTGTCTGGATCCGAGGCCCCTTCGAGCAAATCAACCGTCGTGCCGCCGTCGTCTTCGCTAATCGAGGCGGTAACCGGTCCCGCCACGACGGGTGCATCGTTGGCGCCGGTGATCGTGATGGTTGCCGAGTGGGAATCGGTTCCACCTTCTCCATCGCTCACGTCATACGTAAAGACGATGGTCTCCATCCCTCCAACGGGAAGGGCGTTGTAAGCCGCAGGTGAAATCGAGACATCGTTGCCGGTTCGCACGATGCCGGATTGGTCACCGGTCACCACCACCGAGGCTTCAACAACCGTGAGCGTGTCTTCGGTATCAACGTCGGTCACGTTGGTGGTCAGGTCGATGCTGGAGTCGGCATCGTCTTCGGTGAACGTGACCATGATCGGGTCACCGGCAACCGGCGGAGTATTCGGCGTGTCACCATTGATCGTCACGACGACACGCGCGGTGTCCTGTCCGCCATTGCCATCCACAACGGTGAAGTCATAAGTGACGGTGATGCTTTCTCCGTCATTCAACGCCGCATAGGCCGTTGGAGTGACGTCGATTTGGTTGTTGGCATCGTTGGCGACCACGCCGGATGCATCATCGCTGCCGACCTGAGTAATGTTGATGACATCCAAGACGTCGCTGGTGTCAGGGTCCGTCGCATTCTGCAACAAGTCGATGCTAAAGGCCGCATCAAATTCATCTCGGACGAAGTTGAGGTCGTCACCCGCGTCGGGACTGTCGTTTCGACCTTCGATCGTCAACGTCAATGCTTGAGCAACGGTTCCACCGTTTCCATCGCTGATCGTGTAAGTGGCGTTGATGAGTTCCGTCTCGCCCGCTGCCAATGCGTTGTACGCCGAAGGCGTGACATCCACGGTCGTGCCATTTTGCGTCACACCCATCGTGTCACCGCTGGTGAACGAAAAGTCCGTGACCGAAAGCGTATCGTCATCAGGATCCGAAGCGCCTTCCAACAGGTTTATTGAGAAGTCGGCGGCGTCTTCGTTGGTGACTTGGCTAATCGGTCCATCAACGATGGGGGGATTGTTGACGCCAACGGCACCCGTGCTCAAACGGACGATGGCATCCTCATCGATCAAGATCATTTCATTGGGGACCGGGTCGTCACTGCCGTAAACCAGCAGAGGGTCGACGCCGCTTCCCGGGCTGACATCGATGATCAGCGGGTTGTTGTCAGGAATGGGGCCATCAATAAAGACCTCGATCGCAAAGGCGTCGACATCATCCAAAGGTCGCGCAAGCCCGCTCGAGCTCGCTGGGCCGACACCACCAATATCACTGAAGCCGGCATTGGCATCGAATTCGCCCCGGTTCAGTTGGCTGTAGATCTGCTCCTGATTCCTTGTTCGGCTGCGAACATCCAAGCTGAGGCCGATTGCATCGTTATTCGGAGTAACGCCATCGGCTAAAAACGGTGCGGTCTCATTGAAAGTGATTTGAACGTCGGTATCAAATGTCTCGGTGAGCACCAAGTCCGGTACGTCAACGTTTCCAAGATCCGCTCCCACATATCGAACTTGCAGACCGAAGGTCGGATTATCTTCATCTTCACCTCGCAAGAACGACGGTTCGGTGACTTCAAGGTCCGATGGATCGTATCCACCGAGCTGCACGAGTGCATCGGCCAGCGAACTGGAAGGACCGTTATTGAAGTCGTTTCGTGTGATCTCGACCGTCGTGGTCGGGTCGGTCTCCAAAGCAACGAAATAGCTGCCGGTTGTCGTGCTGAAAATTTCGTTGCTGAAAATCACCTGTTGCGATTCGCGAAGCACAGGTTTGATCAGATTTCCCCGGCTCGTGTTCAAGTCCGGGAAAATCGAAAACACGCCGTTGGCCTGCAAGCCCCTCAAGTCCTCGTAAGAGACTTCAAGTAAAAACGAGTTTTCCGCACCCTCTTGAACTTGCGTGATCCCGTTGACGTCTTCGGTTAACTCAGTGTCATCCAGGTCTCGCGCGGTCAATCGCAATTCGACGACTTCGCCCACACCTTCGCCACGTGCGAGTGCATTGATCACCGACAATGCATCCGAAGGCGAGACGTTGCCGTCACCGTTGACGTCGACCTTCCGGCCATCAAACGGGTCCTCGCTACCCGACTCGCCACTGGCAATGGAGCCTCCTGCGGCGAGGAAATTAATCACACCCAAGGCATCCGACGGCGAGAGCTCGAAGTCCTGGTTGACATCGAGGTGATTGAGGTAGTTGTGGGCGACATTAAAGTCACCGGCGAGCAATTGACGCTGTTCGAGTGCTTGCGTGCTCAAACGCCGTTTCTTCGAGGGAGCCGTGCGGGAGGCGGGCTGTCGGCGGCGGAGCAACTGACGAAGGCTTTTCATCTGGGTTTCCGGAAAGATGAAGTGGGGTTGCCGGTGACGGGTGTCGAACGGTCCAGTGGTGAAAATCAGAGTAGCGGGCACACGTGGTGTGTCGGCCTGGGTAATACGCGACAGGAGTTGTCTGGGAACTGCCCGAGCCGGATTACCGCCCTATCTTATCTGCCCTTCCTTGTTTATCAACGTTCGCACCTTGGTGCTTTCTGAGGGATTCCGGACCGCTTTCGATGGAAGGTTTAGATTACAAGGGAATCCGAAAGTTCCGATAAAACGGCCTAAAAGGATTGCAAGACTCGGCTGTGGGAATTAGGCCCCACAAATGAAACGTCTGTGCAGTCCTTCACGACCCCCAATCCGGTCCCATTGGATCGGTGAGGAACGTTCCGCTGACGAGACCTTGGTCTTGAACACCGGTATCAGCAGATTTATCGGATCGATCACCTGTCCGACTTGCATCTTCTGAGGGACTGCCCGCAGAGTTCAACACTTGCGGGCTGGCGGAAGGCCGCCAGTTATTGCTGCCCTCTTCGCAGACTTTGCCTTTCGTTTCTACTCAAGGGCCTTGGCCACAGATAAG